>JBEKJF010000249.1:0-7330 GCA_050011375.1 Candidatus Sulfotelmatobacter sp. | reverse complement strand
GTTGATGGTGGTTGTCTCGGCGTTGTTGTTGGCTATGCAAACCGCCTCCCGCAGACTGAGCGCGCCTGACGCGGTCTTGACGCCAGTATTGGAACAGGCATTATCTGGATCCTCGTCAATGGTCGTGGTCACGGTGAGCGTGAGAGTGTTCTCCGAAGTCACCAGCATGGGCGTGGCCTGCGAGGAAGTAAGCACCACAATGTCGCGATCCGAGTTGATCTTCTGAGGCAGAGCCAGAGCCGCGACCGGCGTCCCGGAGAAAGAAACATCGGCGCTCGGGCTGGCGGTTTTGCCGGAGGTGTCGAGAATATGAAGCTGGTTGCGCGCCGCATCCACCACCATCAAGTCGTGCGTGGAAGAGCTGGCCACACGCGGCGAATTAAAAGCCGACGACGAAACCGGCCCCGAAGGCGCCGTGCCGGAGTAAGGCAGTTGTTTGGATTCGCTCCAGGGGCCGAGCGCAGTCGGATTGGGCGCAATCCCCTTTTGCAGCCGGCGCTGCGCCATGATCGCGTGCCGGCGGCCGGGAATTTCCGCAGCCGTCAGCGGAGTGGTGTTCAGCGTCCCGTGCTGAAGAATGTGAATGGAGCCATCGTCGGCCAGAACGGAGATCCCGGTGCGGGCGTCGCGGTTCCAGATGAAATTGCCCAGGGCAAGTCCCTGCACCTGGTAAGGAAGAGTGACGGTCTCGGTCTGCGGCTTCGATGTCAGCGCGCCGTAAATCATCATCACGTTGGAACCCGCGCCCACGGCCACGTCGAGGCCGCCGCCCAACAATCCCCACGCCACGGAATTAGCCTGCGCCGGCAGCGGATAAGTTGCGCGAACGATCAAGACTTTCGAAGTGAGGCCTTGCGAAGTGAGGCCTTGCGAAGCCAGACCCTGCGAACTGGGATCGAGAATGGCTAACTGCGGGCCGCTCGGTCCGTCCATGGTTACGGCCACGTGGCCGTCGGCCGTCACATCCAATGCCCGCACCTGCCCGAGCACCGGCACAGCTTGCGGGGGGAGAAGATTTCCGCGTCCATCTCCGAGGAGTAAATAAAGATTGCTGCTGCCGCGCGCCGCCACTAATACATCTTTCTTGCCGTCACCGTTGAAGTCTGCGGTCGCCATTAAATCGGGAGACTCGGGCAGGCTGAACGCAGTAGCTGTGGGCAGAAACGTGGGCGGAACTTTGCCCTGAAGAATGGCCTTGCCATATAAAGTCTGGTCGGTGGGAGCGAATGCGTCGGGGTTGGCGTGAAATATGGCGAGCGCTCCGCCAGTCTTACCGGAAGAGCCGGTGGAGTAGCCGGCGACCACATCCACAGCGCCGTCGGCGTTGAAATCGGCCGCAGCGAGTGCCGTCGGCGATGCCGCGCCGCCTTGCAATGCCGCCACCGCGCTCGCGTCCCCGCCATACGTTAGCTTGGGAGCGAGCGAACCCTTCAGATTGACCAGCGGCTTGCCCGCACTGGGAAGAATGGTGGCCCCGGAATTCGCCGCCCGAATCTTACTAAAAGGGAAATAAGCCAGGAGAATCAGGGTAACAACCGCGAGCAGGGCGAATGACAAAGTGCGGGACGGACGAGGGCACGGCACCATGGGTGATCTCCGACGCTGATATTTGATTTCTCACCGGGCAGACCGCATTGGGGGAACGCGGCGCGCACCAGTAACGCTAAGTTGTCGATCTGAAGAGCAAATCCCTGGGGTCTGATAACTGTGTTAGCGGCCAGCGGAAGGCCGCCAAAAACGCACGGCAAGGATCGTCTACCTTTTAGCGGGCTAAGTCAAGTAAAAATCTGGCCACAAGCGCTCTTTGCGGCTGCCGGTCGACTCCCGCGGTGGGGCCAAAAACATCGCGCTGCACAGATACTCGAACAAAACTAGGCCCAAACCTCGTCCTATAACTCAACTGCCTCTGGCATAAATCCATCGAGATCAAACAACGTGCGCGTACTTAAACCCAATCTATAACTCGACGCTTTCCCCATCGACAACTGCTCCTTACTCTCATTCGACAAATATTTACTTGACAAGTAACGTCTTTGTTGCCAGAATTCCCCCGCTCCTATCCGTTCAGTTGCGAGCCAGCTTTCCTGGTATGAGTTGTGTCGCTGTTTATTTCTGTTGGTACTTAGCCATGTTAGAGAGTAACTCCGCCGCGACGCAGTTTAGCTCCGCCAACCAGGGGAAAGAACCCGGTGGAAGAATTCGCCTTGATCGCACTCTGCCCGCCGACGAGCCTCTCCTCTACCAAACTTTTGCCAGCACGCGAACCGAAGAGATGGCACTTACCGGCTGGAGTTCTGAACAGCAGGAATCTTTTCTACGAATGCAGTATGAGGCGCAACGGCGTTCCTACCTCGCGCAGATTCCCGGCGCAGAGTATTTCGTAATTCGTTGCGGCGATAGTGGTATGGGAAGGTTGATCGTCGATCGGCGGCGGCAAGAAATTCACATCGTAGATATCTCGGTGCTGCCGCAGTTTCGCGGGCGCGGTATTGGCTCAACCTTGATGGCGGAGTTGATGAAAGAAGCGGCCGAGTCTTCGAAGGCGGTAACTCTGCACGTAGAGCGCTTCAATCCCGCCCTTCGCTGGTATGAGCGCCTGGGCTTTATCGTAGTGAACGCCGGACCGATTTACCTGGAAATGAACTGGCATCAAAGGGTGGAGGAGCCGAACTTCAGCGCCGTGTAAAAGCGTCTCATGCCCATCTATCTAACAAAATCGATGTTCGAAGAAACACTCAACACGCGCTTCTGGCTGCTCGACGGGAGTTCACAACCCCATGCGCTGGACCTGGTCGAACTGGCCAACGGGCATGCCAACCCGCGCCAGGAGCAATTCTCGCTGCGCTTTCGCGGCGACCGGGAGCAGATTTTTCCGCAACGCTTGTACGCGATGAAGCACGAGTCCATGGGCGATTTCGATTTGTTTCTTGTTCCCATTGGCCGCGACGACACCGGAACGTTTTACGAAGCAGTGTTCAATCGCATGATCACTCCACAAGAACAGGCGGCGAGTTCACCGCAGTTAAGTTAAGCGAGAGCAGGAGGCAGACATGGCGCAACCCTATATCGGCGAAATTCGGTTGTTCGGGGGCACTTTCGCTCCCGCAGGATGGTCTTTCTGCAACGGAGCGACCATGAGCATCCAGCAGAACGACGCTTTGTATAACCTGATAGGTACCACTTATGGCGGAAACGGCCAAACCACTTTCAACCTGCCCGATCTTCAGGGCCGCGTTCCAGTGCATCAGGGACAAGGTGCGGGACTGCAAAACTACGTCCTCGGCCAAAAAGGCGGTGCGCAGACGGTAACATTAACGGTCGCGCAGTTGCCCTCACATCCGCATACGGCCGTGGGCAGCGCCAGTGGAGCAGGCACAGGCAGCCCCGCCAACGCCACCTGGGGCAACTCGGGTATTGGCAATGAATCCTTCGGTCCAGGTACATCGGCCTCTCAAACCATGAATGCGGCGTCTACATCGTTTACCGGCGGCAATCAGCCCCACGATAACATGCTGCCCTTTCTGGCTGTCTCTTTCATCATCGCTCTACAAGGCGTTTATCCGTCGCCGAGTTAAGAAAATCGAAGGACAACGATAATTCGGGAGAGAAGACTATGGGTACACCGTATGTTGGCGAAATTCGCATGGTGTCATTCCCGTTCGCGCCCAAAGGCTGGGCCCTGTGCAACGGGCAGACGATGCAGATTAATCAGAACCAGGCGCTGTTTGCGCTGCTGGGAACCATGTACGGCGGCAACGGCCAGACTACCTTCCTGCTGCCCGACTTCCGCGGGCGCACGTCCATCGGTGTCGGCGCCCAGAAGCAATCGCCCAACTTTACTCAGGGCCAGGTGGGCGGGGAAGAACTGCACACTCTGGCGCTGAATGAGATGCCGTTACACACTCATTTCGCCGTTGCCAGCAGCGCCGCGCAAACTCAGGTCAGTCCCAGCGGCAATTTCTGGGCGACTGGGCCATCGCAATATTCCACGGCTGCGATCAACACGAATATGGCGGCCAATGCCATCGCCAATGCCGGATCGAGCCAGGGACACGAAAACCGTTCGCCCTACACGGTCGTCAATTTCATCATCGCGTTGACGGGAATATTCCCCACGCGCAGTTAAGACCATAGGAGGATTCGCCATGTCCGATCAATATCTGGGGGAAATCAGGATGGTTGGTTTCCCCTTCGCGCCCCAGGGATGGGCGACCTGCAGCGGGCAACTCATGTCCATTTCTCAGAATACCGCCTTGTTCTCTCTGCTCGGCACAAACTTTGGAGGCGACGGCAAGAGCAACTTTGCCCTGCCCAATTTCCAGGCGCAGGCGCCTGTTGCTTTTGGGAATGGCGCCGGCTTGCCCCCGCTGATGGTCGGCGAAACCGGCGGCGAATATACCTTCACTTTGAATTCGAGCCAGATGGCCGCCCATAACCATGGGGTAAATTGCATCGGCGGCTCAGGCTCGGCCAACTCGCCCGCCAATGCGGTTTGGGCCAGTGCCCAGGGAGACCGGAATGCCCCGAAGCTCTACGCCCCCGCCGCCACCAGCGTAAACATGGCCGCCGCCGCCATCGCCAACAACGGCGGAACCCAGGCTCACAATAATCTGCCGCCGTTCCTTGGCATATTGTTCGTCATCGCTTTGCAGGGTATTTATCCGCCACGGGGCTAGGCTGCAAAGGGCCGGGCAGCGTCCTCGCCTTGATCCTCCATCGGAAAGGCGAGCCGATCCGGGAGCACTTCGACGCCATCGAATCCAGCGGCTGCAGCGTGAGCCTGTTTACGGACTGGCAAAAGCAACGCATCAACGAACTGTGGATCAAGAGCCGCATGGAAGAAGGGCAGGTATTTCACGCTACCCCAGAGTTTTACGGGGCGAAGCTCGCCACCCGCAATATGCACCCGATCGCTGCACTGTCGGCTGAGAATTGTACCGAGCAGATGGGAGTTCCCGGTCCGTGGTACGAACGCCTGCCGCACTTTCGCATGGGTTTCACTCCGAGCGCGGGCAAGGGACTTCAGTCCGAATACTTCGTGCCACGCCAACATGCAGTAGAAGCGATCCTGCCGGTCGAGAAGCTTCGCGATCAAGTGAGTCCATCGCTGCTGATTACCGAAATCCGCACAATCGCGGCTGACAAGTTGTGGATGAGTCCGTGCTATGAGCAGGATTCCAATCACCGGCACATCCAGGTGTCCATGCCGGACCATATGATAAAGAGCGGGGAAGATTTTTTTATGGGCTAAGTCTCCCATGGCTCCGAATAGAACCAGAGCATCGGCTGGCATTGTTTCTTCTGTACTCTTTCCCTTCGCGCATCCTTGTCTGAGATCCGGCATAAATTCCTCCTCGGTGGTTTACGGACAGAATTGCATTGTTCAAACTCGGCTGCCCAACATTCGGTCCAGATTGAATGCGGCACTGATCGGCGCTGGATGTGTAAACTCGGCACAACCAAACAATTCGTACGGCTGCGGGCTCCCTGACATCATCTTCCAGAATTTAGGTTCATTTCACTTTAGCGAGCAGTACGACGCAAGCGCCGTTCCAAGAGCTTTTGCCGGAGGATGCGGGCGCGGTAGCATTCAGCGGCATCAGCCCGATGTTCTTGGCGCTGAGATGAAAGTGTTCCTCAAGGTAGTGCGCGACCAGTATCGAACGAGATCTCGATGCAACCATTTCATCGGCTGCCAAAGCCTGATTCGAATAGCCTTCAACGATGATCGGTTGGTCGGCGGCCGAATTCTTGACGGTGCCGATGATCTGATCGATTTGCTGCTCGCCTGCGGGGGAAAGGACTTCATTGCCCTTGGCGTCCGTCGCGAACGCATCCGCCGCATTCAGCCAGGCGCGTTGGCTTCTTTGGCTTTCGAAGTAAGAGTTGCTGCGATATTGATCGGGAGTCAGCTCTTGCAGACTATAAAAGCCTCTCTTCTTGAAAAATCCCCGGAAGAAAAACTCGTGTTTGAGGGCCTCGGTATCTTCCGCCATGTTGGCGGTTGCGAGATTTACATTCGCCAGCGATTCCCTGATATTCTCCGCGGCGTTATTACCGGCGCGGTCAGGACCCAGTGCCTCGTTCAACGCTACGTTCAGTTGCCGGGAGGTTTGATCGAGATTCCGGGAGGCGTCCTTGGCGTTGTTTAGCGTGTCCTCGGCTTTCTGGGAGAGGTCTCGCGACTGGAAGTCTGTCATCATCTGCTTCGCCTGAACGGATACCTGATCCAAATTGGCGGTGGCCTGCTGCGCATTCCCCACTGCTGCTCTTACTGAGTTCGAGGTTTGCTGGTCAGTGAGCAGCATACCTACCGTGCCCTTTCCACTCCGGATGCCGTCCACGATTCCGTTCGCGTTGTTGACCGTTGCGCTAATTGCATCGAGCGTGCCATCGGCTTTGGTCCTTATATCGCCCATGGTGGCGTTTGCCTGATCCATGACACCCGTCATCTTTGCAATCACGGCGGAGAGTTCGATCGGTTCTTGGCCGCGCAGCGTGGCTCCGCCCGGTGCCTGCCGAGCCTGGTCGCTGCCATCATGGACCAGCAAGAACTTGTCTCCGACAAGGCCGTCGGATTCCACTGTTACGAACGAATCGTCGCGAATGAGGTTATGAAGTTTGTCATCGACATGCAGCTTCAACCTAAATTTGCCAGACGGACGATCCGGTATATGAATTGCGCTGACCTGGCCCGCGTTAAACCCGGAGACTTTTACCTTAGATCCGGGCGAGATTCCGTTGGTGTTGGTCAGTTCGGTAAAAAAATCGACGTGATGGCTAAAGGCTTCGTGGCTGTTTCCGATCAGGAACAAGCCGACACTGAACAGCACCACAGCAGAGAAAACGAACACGCCGATGGCGGCATAATTGATTTTCATATACAGGACTCCGAGACAAGTTGTCGCACGACTTCGTTGTCGCTTTTCTCTAGTTCAGAGGCCGTGCCAAAGCCGACCAGGCGACCCTGGTCGAGTATGGCGATGTGGTCGGCAACTCTCCGCGCGCTCCGCACATCATGGGTGACGATGACGAGCGTCGTATGAAGATCTTTCTTTAGTTGCATCAGAAGGTTGTCTATCTCTGAAGCGGTGATCTGGTCCAGTCCGCTGGTGGGTTCGTCGGCCAACAGCAGCTTCGGATTCAGAACCAGAGCGCGTGCCAGACCAGCCCGCTTGCTCATGCCTCCCGAAAGCTCGGCCGGCATCTTGTCCCTGTCGTGATCGAGTCCCACACGCTTGAGCGTTTCCTCTATGGCGTGCTGGATCTCGTCGGAAGACTTCGTCTTATCCAGGCGGTGGAGCGGCAAAGCAAGATTCTCTCCCACCGT
>JBEKJF010000248.1:0-7343 GCA_050011375.1 Candidatus Sulfotelmatobacter sp. | reverse complement strand
CGGCGACAGCAGGTTCCTCACTTCGCTCGGAATGACAGGGGCTTCGCGGGTTCCTCACTTCGTTTTAAATGACAAAAACTTCCCCTCACTTTGTTCGGAACGACAGGGGCTTCGCGGATTTTGCTCCGATGGTTACGGAGCGAAACCAGCGTGCGATGTCGGGAGAATAATAAAGCAGAGTCAGGAGACAAGCCCATTGAATTCCTCCGAGGTCGAGGAAGATTCGGGGGTAGGGCTTGATGAAGTCGCAGAGTAGACGGAAGGATAAGTAGGCGATCATGAAGAATTTGAAGGCGTCGCCTGGTAGGAAAAACGTCGTTGGTCTTTGGTCGTTGGTCGTTGGCGAAGTCCCCACTTCTCGCAAAGGACGCGAGAAATGGGGCACCCCATTCTTTTTCTCTCCGATGCTTTGCTTGAGAACTATATAGAGGATTGGGGTCAGGAGCAGGAGGAATGCGATTTCGTAGAGTTGGGTGGGATGGCGCGGGATGCCGTCACCGAAGTTGATGGCCCAGGGGAGATTGGTGGGGGTGCCGTAGGTGTTGTCGGAGAGTCCGGTCAGGAAGCAGCCGATGCGGCCTATGGCTATGCCTAGAGCTAAGGGGATGGCGTAGAGGTCGCCGGTGGATTGGCGGAGGCCGATGTAACGCTTGATTAGTTCGACGGAGATTAGTCCGAAGATCAGGGCGCCTACGATGGTTTTGCCTCCCATTAAGTAGGCGGGGTTGCGGAGATTTTGCAGGGTGAGTTGAGGGTCTTCGAGCCAGAAGAGAAGTTTGGAGCCGAGAGCGGCTCCGGCGATGGCGGCGGCGATTACGGCCCAGCGGATGGGAGTGGCGAGAGGATCTCCGAAGCGGCGGCGGAGTGAGAGGTAAACGCGGAAGGCTACGGCGTAGGCTAGCGTTTCGAAGAAGATGTGCGGGTGGATGACGTAGCGCCCGAAGTGGAGATAGACGGGGAAGGTTGTGGCGAGATGGAGTGAGAGTGGGATGGGGAATTATAGCTAGAGTTTGGGGTGGGCACGTGCCCCTACTTCACTCCCTGCTTGCGATTAATTTCTTTCGAAAATTCCGTAAAGAAATTCAGCAGCGTTCCCCATCCGATCTGCTCCAAGGCAGCCTGTCCGCCCTCGGCAAACGCATTGTGCGAACCAGGCTTCCACGTGGTCGAAAGCATTCCCCCCCCGAAGGCTCCTCCGTACAAAGCCCACTGCGGCCGCAAATGCTGCTCGCTGCGATCGTAAGTCACTAAATTGCGGATGAACGCGTGGCGAGTGCGCGGCCACAGCCCCTGGCACTTGCACTGATCGTAGCGAACTTCATATCCCAGCTTGGCATTGCCCAAAGCCGCGAGCGTGTTCGCCGTCACAAACTGTCCTTCCCGCGAAGCAAACCGCTTCCCATACCCCTCAAACCCGCCGCCCCACTGCCACGGAGTGCCGCGCGCCTGGTCAATCAGAGCTCCAAACATTCTCTTCATGTAAGCTTCCGGAGTGGTCAGGGTCTGCCGCAAATAGATTTCCCTGCGCTGCTCCGCTGTGGGCGTAACCAGTTTGCGGTTGCGGCCCACATACACTCCGGTGATCCATCCGGATTCCCAGTCACGCGCCTTCTTCAACCCGGCCGTAGCGGCATCTTTCGTTGCTTCGGCGGCCTCCTTCGTTGCGCCCGTGACTGCCTGCACGGGATTCGCACTCTCGTCTTTCTTTTCCTTTTCTTTCTCTTTCTCTTTCTCTTCTTTATCTTTATCAGCGTCGGGCGCATCAGGAAGTTGCTGTCCTGCCTGCCCAGAACTCTGCGGCGGATTTTGCGCGGAACTCTGCGGCGGCTCGTTCCCCTGCGCCAACCCCTGCCCACAGGCCATCAGCACCATCACAAACACAAAGCAGGCTCTACCTTGTGCCCCCAGCCAGCTCTGAGCGCAGACGAAGAGCGTCTTCTGGGTTAAAGCCTTTGACTTTGATTTACGGGTCACTCGCATACTCCAATGTTAGACTCCGTTGGATGCATTCGTGATGCACTCCCGTTGCAGAACAAAATTCCGCACCCAGATGAACCCTCGCATCCTCTTCGCCGTCGCTTGCTTTGCGCTGTTGCAGTACGAGGCTTTCGCGCAAGACCCTGCCGCGAAAGTAGCCTCAGCGCAAGACATTCAAGCGCAAGCGGAGGCACTGATGGAGCACGCCCGGCAGCTTTCCGACATCCGCGCGCCGAACGCGCCACCATTCCAGTTAAAAGCAACGTTTTCGTTTACCGGAACGAACCTGGAGAAAGTTCAGGGCACTTACACCGAAGTGTGGATATCAGGATCGCAATGGCGGCGCGAAATTGCCGCCAATGAGTGGCGGCGCATCGAGGTCGCCACCTCAACCAGCATTTGGCGGCTGGACAACGCGAACGACTTTCCCGAGCCAGCCTCGGAGCTTCATGACCTGCTGGATATGTTTCCCCCGAGGACTCAGAGTCTTGTATTCGAGGCGGTTTTCGATCGCTCTGAAACAACTCCCCCGCTCGAGTGCACTAACACCGGGCCTGACGCATCCCATCGAGAATCAATTTTCTGTTTCGACCAAAAAAGCGGCGTGCTCCTCGAGAGAGCTTTTCCCAAGCCGCGTCATAGAAATGTAGTAGCTTATATCTGCGATTATGGCGCCTTCCATAAGTTCGGCGGGTTTTGGTCGGCCAGCGACATGATTTGCTTCGAGGACCGCCATAGGAAGATTGCCGCCAAAGTTGTTGATCTCTCGCCGGTGACTTCGCCTGATTCCGCGCTTTTCACCCCGCCGCCCGGAGCCATCGAACTGGGCAATTGTCCACTGGCTCCCGTAAAGCCTCACTTCGAGTCAAGCCCTATGCCAACTCTCAACAGTCTCTTGACTCACAGAGCGCCCGGACTCACCGATCCCGATCGCCTTTCCCGGTTCAAGGTTTGGTTTGTTGTCGATATAAAAGGTAGACCACAGTACGTAAGGATTGTGCGCCCCATCCCAGGGCACAAAGACGCAGAGAAATGGATAGTGGACCAGGTTCGCAGTTGGCAATACAAACCCGGCACCTGCAATGGTGTTCCCATGCCCATGCCCGTGACTGTAGAATTCGAAAACTGATGGGTCTCGTATCCGCAAACGAATATTGCGGGCATGCTCGATTCTCGATACCAGGCGCTCGCATCATCCTCGCTCGAAGGCGTGCTTCTTCTCCAACTCCTCCACCGCGGTCCGCATGGCGCTATCAAACTTTTCCGCCTGCCCCATCAGCGCATCCGTAGATGCCGCGAAATCCTCGTCCATCCGCACCAATCCATCCCCAGCCAGCCGGCGCGCAACTTCCAGCAAATGCTCCAAGCTGGTTTCGAGGTACTGCGCCTCCGCAGGATCCGCAATCCAAACTTGTATCGCAGTCGCACCGATACCGGATAACTTAGTTCCCCAATAAACCTTGCGCTCTAAGAACTCCGCAATCACCTCATCCGTAGCTTTCCCAAACACCCACTTCCCCCGCTTGAAGTCGTAGTGCCGACTCGAAAACGCCACCGGCTTAAGTTTTCCCGACTTCACAAACTCAATCTGCTTCCGGTCGACTTCCTTGCGCAAAGCATTGATGACTGGAATCTCCGCATCCTTAGCCTCCAATGACGGCAGCACCTCGCGCACCGTAGCCGACAAATTCACCGCGACGGGAGCATGCAACCCATCCGACCCCTCCAGCCGAATATCTCCATGCAAAACCCAAAAATCCGCCCCCGACCCCGACCGATGAAACGGCCACTGCAACTCAATCGAAAGCGGCAACCCGCCAAGCGTCACCCAAATCTTTTTTGCGTCACCACCAGCCTGAGCCATGCCCCAACCCTCTCAACTTATAAAAATCGAAGTCATCGCGACTTCTTCCGCACCTTAGTCCCCATGCGCAACAATTTCCGCACCGTCCCCGTAGGGAGCCGCTTCATCTGATCATGCAACTCGGTCACGGCCTCAAAAAAACCGGCCATAGCCGCCAGCCGCTCGCGCGTGAATTCCGCCCCTGGTTCCTTGGGATCCAATTCCTCCAAACACCGCCGCAACAACTCTCGCGTAGGGTCGATCTCCCGCCGCTTTCTCTGCTCAATCACCAGCCGGAACATCTCCCAAACATCTTTCATCGATTCATAATGTTCGCGCCGGTCGCCCAACACATGCACGGCCCGCACAATTCCCCAAGTCTCGAGCTCGCGAATCGAAGTGCTCACATTCGACCGCGCCACGCTTAAGGTCTCGGCAATCTCCTCCGCCGGCAAGGCCCGCGGCGACAAATAAAGCAAGGCGTGGATCTGCGCCACGGTCCGGTTAATCCCCCACCGCGTCCCCATCTCGCCCCAATGCAAAATGTACTGCTTCTGCACTCCAGTCAAGGCAGCCATATCAGTACTTTCAGTTCAATCAGAATCTACAGAACAGGCAGCGGAAATGTCAACTCACGCCGTCAGCCAGAGGCTAGGGATTTCCTGCAGTGCCGAGGAAGAGCGGCGCTGGCAGCGCCGCGAGCAAGCCCTACTCGCTACCAGGCGCCGGCGACTCGGGACTCTTCTCAACCACCTTTTTCTTAGGCACCTTGCGCTCAGCCTCAGCCCGCTTCCGCTCCTGATGACGCCGATCATGAAACGACTGGTCCGCCAATTGTTTCTTCATGCCTCCAGCTTACACCGTCACTCGCTATCATTGCCCATCCCACTCCCTGGGCTGCGGGCCGCTTGAGGTGGGATTTTTGACGGCGGAGGTGATTGGGGTTCGTGCGAAGCCGCAGCGCGTTCATCAGGAATTTAGTAACTTACAATTCGCAAGCGGCCCTCAGTGGCTAAAGCCTACACATTTTTGAGCCTGCAAACGGCACGACTGAACGTCGTGCCCTTCCCGGTCAAAGTCAAGGTCAAAGGCAGCGGGCGAGGGCGCCCGCTCCACACAATCACATTCAACCGCCCTACTGCAGAAGGCCTCCGTTGCCGTTGGGTTCTTCTTCTGGGGCCAGGACTACTGCTGCGGCTACGCGGTCGCCTGGCTCCATGTTAAGGAGGCGGACGCCTTGCGCGTTGCGGCCGGATTCGCGGATGGTTTTGGAATCCATGCGAATGATTTTGCCGTACTGGCTGATCAGCATTACTTGCGAGTTTTCATCGACCAGGGCGATGGCTACTACCTTGCCTACTCGCTCGGTTGTCTTTACGTTGATTACGCCTTTCTTGCCGCGGTTGGTGAGGCGGTATTCGTCGGCGGGAGTGCGCTTGCCGTATCCGTTTTCGGTCACGGAGAGAATCAGGGTGCCTTTTTGGGTTAGGTCGATTACTTCGCCGGGCGGGATTTCGGTCCCGGCTTCTCCCTCACCTTTGGTCGCTGGCGCTCCCTGAACGGAGGAGGCGGCCGTTCCCACATGGCTCTTCTCTGTTCCTTCGGCTTCGGGTTTTGGGGTTACGGTCATTCCTACTACGTAGTCGCGCTCTTCGAGGTCGATGCCGTTGACGCCGTAGGCGGCGCGGCCCATGGGCCGGACGTGAGTTTCTTCGAAACGGCAGGCCATGCCTTCGTGGGAGGCGATGAAGACGATCTGGTTGCCGTTGGTGATGCGGGCGGCGACGAGTTCGTCGCCCTCTTCAATCAAAATGGCCTTGATGCCGACGGAGAGCACATGCGCAAATTCGCGGAGTTCGGACTTCTTTACCAGACCATTGCGGGTGGCGAAGAAAATGTATTTGTTTTCTTCCTCGAGGTTGCGGACCGCCAGCATGGTGCGGACGGTTTCGCCGGGTTGCAGGCCGACCAGGTTGCCGATGTGTTTGCCTTTTCCAGCGGCGCTTACGTCGGGAATTTCGTAGACCTTCAGCCAGTAGACTCGGCCTTTGTTGGTGAAGATGAGGATGTAGGCGTGAGTTGAGGCGATGAAGAGGTGCTCGACGAAATCTTCGTCGCGAGTCTTCATGCCGGTGCGGCCAGTGCCTCCGCGGCGCTGCATGCGGTAGGTGGAGATGGGCGTGCGCTTCATGTAGCCGGAGTGGCTGAAGGTGACGGCTACTTGTTCGTCGGCGATTAAATCTTCGAGGACGATTTCTGCGGCTTCGTCTTCGATGCGGGTGCGGCGCTCGTCTCCGTAAAGTTCTTTTACTTCTTCGAGTTCTTTGATGATGACTTTGCGGAGTTTGGTTTCGGAGCCGAGGATGGATTCGTAGTCTTCGATTTTCTCGCGGACTTCTTTTAATTCGTTGGAAATTTCATCGATGGAGAGTTTGGTGAGGCGATGGAGTTGCAGTTCCAGGATCGCTTCGGCTTGGCGCGTGGTGAAAGGCTTTTCGGGATCCTGTTTAGGAGCTCGGCCGGTGGTGTTGATGTCGATTTTCTTACCGGCGAAGTAGGCGACTAAATTTTCTCTGGCGTCGGCGCGGTTGGAGCTGGCGCGGATGATCGTGATTACGTTGTCGAGATGATCGAGCGCGTTTAGATAGCCTTCTAAAATGTGCTCGCGGTCTTTCGCTTTTTGCAGCAAGAAGGCGGTGCGGCGGCGGACTACTTCCACGCGGTGATTGATGAAGTGCTTGATGGCCTGGATGAGTCCCATTTCGCGGGGCTGGCCGTTGACCACCGCCAGCAGGATCATGGAAAAACCTTCCTGCATGGAAGTGTGTTTGAAGAGCTGGTTGAGAACGATTTGGGGCTCGGCTCCGCGCTTGAGTTCGACCACGATGCGCATGCCGTCGCGATCACTTTCGTCGCGAATGTCGGAGATGTCTTCAATGTCTTTGTCGTTGACGAGTTGCGCGATGCGCTCGACGAGGCGCGCTTTGTTTACCTGATAGGGAATTTCGGTGACGATGATGGCCTGACGATCTTTGTTGATGCTTTCGATGGCGGCTTTGGCGCGCATCATGAATCGGCCGCGGCCGGTGCGGTAGGCTTCGAAGACTCCGGAGCGTCCGTGGATCACGCCGGCGGTGGGGAAGTCTGGGCCTTGCACGAATTTCAGGATGTCGGCTAGCTGGGCGTTGGGATTGTTGATCAGGGTTATTGTGGCGTCGACGATTTCGGTTAGATTGTGCGGCGGAATTTTTGTCGCCATGCCTACGGCGATTCCGTCGGAGCCGTTGATCAGCAGATTCGGAATTCTTGCGGGGAGAACGTCGGGCTCGACTTCGCTGCCGTCGTAGTTGGGGCGGAAGTCTACGGTGTCTTTATCCAGATCTTCGAGTAGCGCGGTGGAGACTGGGGCCAGCTTGGCTTCTGTGTAGCGATCGGCTGCTGGGGGATCTCCGTCGACGGAGCCGAAATTTCCTTGTCCGAAAATTAATGGGTAGCGCATGCTCCAGGTTTGCGCTAAGCGGAC
>JBEKJF010000247.1:0-7350 GCA_050011375.1 Candidatus Sulfotelmatobacter sp. | reverse complement strand
GGATCCCGAGATTGGTCCCTGCACGCTCAACATTGGTCTAATCGAAGGCGGACGCGCGCCCAATGTGATTCCCGATCACGCTCACGCGGATTTGGTTTATCGCCTGGTTGGTCCATCGCAGGATCTTCGGCGCGAGATTCTTGCGGCTGCGGGCGATCAGGTGAAAATCGAATTCCCTCTGGAGTTGCCTTTCCTGCGACTGCGTACCATCGACGGCCTACCTACGATGATCGCCGCCTTCACCACTGACATTCCCCGCCTCACCAACTGGGGCGAGCCCCTGCTGATCGGCCCAGGATCGATCCACGTCGCGCACACCGAACGAGAGTTCATTGACAAGCAGCAACTGGCTGACGCAATTGACTTGTACTGCACAATCGCCAAGCGGCTGGGTTGACACTCACCTTCCGGTTTCAATCAGCGGCCCACTGCCAATCTCAGCTAGGCGCGTCACTCGTAAGATAAATGTCTTCTCCCAGTACATGGAAAACCCGATGTGCGAATCGACATCAGCCAACCGATAGTGTGATGTTGCTGTCGAAGCAATTGCCAGGATGGTGCCCGTATACTTATGCCCCTCCAAGCCAATCCCGCGACACCCGTGAGTATCGACGAGTCGAATTCCGCAACTCCCTCTTCCGAACTAAAACGGCCGCACGCGTCGGAGAATCAGGATCTGCCTACGACTGCAATGGTGATTGAAGAGGCGGAGGTTCTGCACGCCTCGATTCGCGCTGGCTCCATCGCACAGATTGTTGTGGCGGCCATCGCGGTGATCGGCCTGCTGTATTTGCTAAAACTTGTGATGGTTACGACGCTGGTGGCAATCCTGCTGGCATTCGTCGTCGAGCCGCTGGTCGGGTGGTTCGCGCGAATACGTATTCCCCGGTCTGTGGGTGCATTAATTGCCGTGGCGCTCTTGGTGGGCGTGGCCGGGAACCTCACTTATTTCTTCTACAATCGCGCCGTCGATTTCGCCACGCAATTACCGCAATATTCCGGAAAGATACACGACACTCTGGCAAACTTTCGGGCGCAAACTACTAGGCTCGAAGAGAGCACGCGCTCTGTCCTGGCCTCTCCCAAGGCTGGCAAGCAGCCTCTGGCCGTCGAGGTGCAAGAGGCTCCGGGCCTGTCCCGGGTAATTTCAGCCGGCACCGGAACGCTGGGTGAAGTCGTGCTCGCGATTTCGTTCATCCCTTTTCTGATCTATTTCATGCTGACGTGGAAGGATCACATGCTCGGGGCCACCGTGCGGCTATTTCCCAAGGAGCACCGCTTAGTCGCGCATCGTACCGCGGGCCGGATCTCGGCGATGATTCGCAGCTTTATTATCGGGAACGTTCTCATCGGCTTGGTGGGCGCTGGGGTGAGCACCCTGGTGTTCTGGTATGTGGGCATCCCCTATTTTTATTTCCTGGGAGTAATCACCGGATTCGCCAGCCTGGTTCCTTATCTCGGCGTATTTCTGGCCGTCCTGCCTCCGTTGGCCGCCGGCATTGGAAACGTAGACCGAACCGGGGTTGCGATCATTCTCGTCTCGGTCATCACCTTGCATGTGATTACGATGAACGTTCTCTACCCCAAAATCGTGGGGAAGCGGCTGAGATTAAATCCCCTCGTGGTGACTCTCTCTTTATTCTTTTGGGCGTGGATCTGGGGAGCGATGGGCCTCATACTCGCCGTGCCTCTGGTGGGAGCAACCAAGATCGTCTGCGACTACGTCGATTCGCTTCGCGGACTGGGCGCATGGCTGGGCGAGTAAATACACCGCGTGAACCAACAAGCAACTGTTCCTTTCCTGATTTCATCTGACTTCCGGCTCACGAAGCCGAACACAATTCGAATCGGAGGAAACTCATGAGTATCTGGACCGTGCTATTCGTAGTCCTGTTAATCGCGTGGCTCGGCGGATTTATGGTGTTTCACGTTGCCGGCGGACTGATCCACCTTCTATTGCTGTTCGCCGTCATCTCGCTCGTGCTCCACTTTGTTATGGGCTCACGCACCGCCTAACGTCGATTTACTCCTGTGCGCACGCGATCGGTGCTCGCGTGCGCATAGGGACCTACCTTGTAATATCTGCGAACTCTAATCATTCTGATGCCCGCAAATATTCAGGCAGCTTTGCGAGTGCGAGCAGCCTTCTTCGCGGCTGCACTGCGTGCGGATTTTCCCCTCTTCGCCGCGGCGCTCTTAGTTTGCCGCGACAGCGCTGATTTGCTAGCAGAACTGTGCGTCTCGTGTTTCAATGCGGCCTCGGTTGCGCGAGAACGAGTCGCGGAGATTTTATGTCGCGGATTCTTGCCAGCCTTCTCGTCCTGCGCGGCCTTCTTTCGCAGCCGCGCCGAACCCTTGGGCGCGCTTAGCTTCACGCCCGCTCGCCGCGCTTTCGACAGGCCGATCGCAATCGCCTGCTTCGCCGATCGTGCCCCATGCTTGCCTTCTCGAACATGATGGATTTCTTCGCGTACAAACTCTCCCGCTTGCGTAGACGGAGACTTCCCCTCACGAGCATCCTCGCTGGCACGCTGAATCGTCTCTTGATCAGGCATAAATCCTCCTTGTTCAACGTCTATTCAACGTCTAGAAGCTCAACATTCACATCGTAGCCGGATAAAAATCCTCCTTCCATCCTGCATTTACCTTAGGGATGTCCCGCCTACGGCAAACATCCGTACGAACTACAGCATGCCTTCGATGTTCCCTGCTGAGTTCTCGGGTAGGCTTTTATCGCGGAGCATTATGCCATCGCGGTGAGGCGCGAAATGAACCCAAAACGACCCTTGGTCAGCCCGTCAAAGATCAGCTTGTCAAAGATCAGCTTGTCAAAACGTGCGAATCAAATCGCCACTTCTATTCTGCCCTCAATCTTTCTTGCATTTGTTTCTTGCGTTGCAGCCTTTTCTCAGAACCCTCCGAAAGACCTATCGGCCAACGATCTTCTGCGCAAGGCGGTCGATAGTGAGCTAAAGGGCCAGTCCAATGATCACAGTCACTGGATGTATCAAGTGACAGCAAATGATCCCGGCAAAAAGCAGGTGAAGTGGATCGTCGAGACCCGCGAAGGAGATCTTGCCCGGTTGTCGTCTGTGAACGGACGGCCGATCAGCGCGGAGGAACAAAAACAAGAAGACCAGCGCATCCAGAACCTGGTTCAGAAACCGGCCGATCAGAAAAAGCAACAACGCGCCCAGCAGGAAGACGCGCGTCAAACCGAGAACTTATTCAAGATGCTGCCGGACGCATTCAATGCGAAGTTTGGCGAGCATAAAAACGGCTTGGTGGAAATCCTGATTGAGCCGAACCCGAACTTTCACCCCTCGTCCCACGAAGCCGAAGTCTTTCATACGATGAAAGGCCGGATTTGGATTGACGAGAAACAGAACAGGCTTGCGGAGATCGAGGGCCGTCTTATCCATCCGGTCAAATTTTACGGCGGACTGCTCGGCCATCTGGATGAGGGTGGTACATTTCACGTCAAACAATCGGAAGTGGGGCCGGGATATTGGGAAGTTACCCTCCTGCATGTCGATATGCGCGGTAAGGCTCTGTTCTTTAAGACTATATCGGTGCAACAAGACGAAATCCGAAGCAACTTTCAGCGAGTGTCAGACAATTTGACGCCTGCTCAAGCTGCTGAAGAACTACAAAAGCAATGCTCAGGACAGGTCACGGCAAATAACAACCCCCATCGCGAAGATCAAGTTCGAACTAAGTCGTCACCGCAGCGATAAATTAATGAACAAGAAGCCAGCGAAAACCGATCAACCCGCCGACAAAGTATTAACCATCTCAACTCGCGCCGAGAAAAAGCAGGTCGAGGAGCGCCTGGCGATCGGCGCAAATGTCGTCTACGAAACCATTCGGCTCGAAGGTGAAGAAGAACTGCACCGCACGGCCTCAGCCTTGGCGTGGTCCGCTTTCGCCGCGGGTCTCTCGATGGGCTCGTCGTTCATTGCGGAAGGAAATCTGGCCGCCCGCTTGCCCGATCAACCGTGGCGTCCGTTGATATCCCGCGCTGGATACTGCATAGGATTCCTAATGGTGATCCTCGGCCGCCAGCAGCTCTTTACCGAAAACACGCTCACCGTAGTTTTGCCCTTATTGGTGCGCAAAGATCTCGCCACGCTGCTGCGCATGCTGCGCTTGTGGATGGTTGTGCTGTCGTCGAACCTGTTCGGAACATTCTTGTTCGCGCTGTGCATCGGGAAAATACATATTTTCGATTCGAGCATTCAACAGTCTCTGACGGAAATCGGCACATCGCATTTGGGAGCAGCGTTCTGGACCGTGCTGGTTCGCGGTATTTTCGCGGGCTGGCTGATCGCTCTAATGGTTTGGCTCCTTCCGGGAGCTGAATCCGCGCGCGTCAGCATCATCATCCTGGTGACTTACCTCATCGGCATCAGTGGATTCAGCCACATCATCGCTGGCTCAACCACAATGTTTTTCCTGATCGTCACCCACGTCATTTCGTGGAAAATCTATTTTGTGCAGTTCTTCATCCCGACGTTAATGGGCAACATCCTGGGGGGAGTTTCCCTCGTGGCCGCGCTCGGCCACGCGCAGGTGGTCGGCGGAAAAGAATAGTAAAAAATTAGGCCTCCGCCTGAGCTGCATTGCCCAAAGCGGAGGCCATCATGCAATCACTCAGTACTGCCAGCTGACAGTCACCGACCCGGTTCCGCTGCACGGAACTGTGTAGGTGTGATTTGAGCCGTTTTCCCAAACCACACTGCCGCTTGCCTGAATGTCGATAAATTTAAACTGAATGTTCTGGCAGGCTGGAGCCGAAACATTCAGGAACCAGCTTGGGTAATTAGGATCGAGCATGGGGCCGACAGCAGTGGAAAAGGTAGTACCCCAGTCGCCAAGCTCAACCGTATTCCCGGTCAGATAAATGTAGTCGCCGGTGTTCGTTGGATTCGCGTTGTTGACCGTAAAGGTCACGGGAATCATCTTCGCCGTGAGCACGGTGAACTGAATGGTGTTGGCGAGTGTCCCGGAACTATTCTTGAGTTGAACCAGGTAGACTCCGTTCGAAACATTCGGAACAGTGAACGTAACCGAGGTGGCAGTCCAAGAGCTAATAGAAGCGCTGGTCGTGCCGAACAAGACACTTCCTGTCGAGCTTCCCAGGTTCTTCCCAGCGATCGTTACCTTCATTCCCGATTGACCCACGGTTGGCCCAATGGAACCGACCTCAGGAGCCGTTGGCGTAGTACTGGCAACCCAAACGGCGACGCCGTACGCCGGCAGATTAAAATTCGCCACCGGATTATTTCCGCCGCTGCCTGCGGTTACGGTGATGCCCAACCCGTTCAGCAATCCACCCAGATAGTCGGAGTAGTTGCCCGCGGGCAGCGCCGTATACAAGCCCGTGATCGCATAACTCGTGCTCGTATTTTTGTTGATGGCCACCAGAACAACGTCGCCATAGAATTGCCGCTCATAAATGTAGACGTCGCTGTTCATCCAACGTTGCTTCTGGGTGCCATAGGCTAGAGCATCGTTGGTTCCCGTTCGGAGCGCGGAAAGTTTACTGATTAACTTGTATGCGGTTGTGGTGGTGCTGAAGGAATTCATCCAGGGGCGGTTGTAAGGCGTACCGCCGCCGCCGGTGTCGTTGTGAATATACTGCTCGTCGCCGTAATAGATAGTCGGAATGCCTCGAGCCGTCAGTTCAAATGCCAAAGCTTCGTTGAGACGATTGTTATCGTTATCCATGCTGAGCAGCCGCGGCTGGTCTTGATTGTCGACCCAGTCGACCAGATCATTGGGCCAGGTAAAGCTGCTGTCCTCGGTGCTCAGCGTACTGTCTACTTCAGAGAAGCCGTTGCCATTGCCCAGTACATCACGCAGCGCGAGCCCCAACGGATAATCGTAAAGGGCCATACCGCTCTTGTTGGCGAACTTGACCGAATCTGCAAACAGAGTATCGCTTGTTGTTTCGTACCATTCCCCGAAAACAAAGCTCGGAGCGTTGTTGTAAATCGAATTCGCCTCGCTGTACTCCCACCCCCACGTGGTGTGTTTCACCGCATCCATACGGAAGGCGTCGGTTCCATTCGACTGAAACGTTTGCAACGACGACTTGAGATAGCCGTCGATGGTCGAATTCTCCTGGTTCAGATCGCAAAGATCTTCGAGCGTGTAGTACTGAAGTTGATAGCGATCCTCAAAGTTGGCGATTTCAGGATTGTGATGGAAATAACCATTGGGGTCGTTGTTGCAGGCCGCCATGAACGTGCCGTTGTTGTAGAGCGAGCCGTATTCTCCGGCATCTTGCTGGTTCGTGTCGTTCGCCGGGAAATCCACAATAATCTTGATCCCCAGGTTATGCGCAGCCGTGATGAGATTATCGAATGCGGTCCAGGTTTCCGAGCAGTCGCCAAAGAAGTTGTCGATCTTCGTGTAATCGTCGGCCGAATAACCGTGGTAGGGCGCGGTCGGATTTCCGTTACCATCTGGAATGTTGACGTCGATGTTTTCAACCGGTGGGGAAATCCAGATAGCGGTAATGCCCATTCCGTGGAGATAAGTCAGGTTCGCCTGAATCCCCGCTAAGTCTCCACCCCAGTAAAGGTTCCAGTTCGTCTTGGTGGAATCGTAGAGGCCAGCGCCTCGGGTGCAGGTGTCGTTCGCTGTATTACCGTCGTAAAAGCGATCGGTAACGATTTGGTAGATGACTTGTTTTTTAAAATCTTGAGCCTGAGCATAGTTGCAGACCAACGCGCAAACAGCGGCGCAGAGCAAAGCGAAACAACGGGGTCGCGTCATACAATTTCCCTCCTCAAGGGATACTCAACTTTCCACGCATGTCGCCATGCGGTTGGGAGGCGAAGTGGAGTCGCCGTCGAAATTCGGAGACGTTTTGGCGACCTTAACACGATTGTGTCCGTTAGCTTCGAACCGGCGTGGAAATTTACGAAATCAGAAACAGGTCACTTCCCTGCCAGGCCCGTAGACAGGCGGGAGCAACCGAGCGCGCGCCGGCAGGAAGTCGTCTTGTGGGAAGAAAAACTTCCAAGACGTCCACAACGAGCCCGGTGGTTGGTCGGAATGGGATTGGATCGGGTCAGGGGAAGTCTCGGCGTTCTCCGCGGCCGTTCTCCGCGAACCCCTTGATTCAAGGTTTGTGACTGCCGGACCTCTACAAAGCTTAGACGCGGAGATCACCGAAAACTTCCGCGGAGGATGCAGAGTAATTTTCTCCATCATTCCCTGAAAACACAACGTCTGATGTGGGGGAGCCTATGCGAGAGACTCGCTCGAATCCTACTTTCCCTGACGTCCACAAGTGGCCCGGTGGTTAGTCGTAATGAGATCGGATCGGGTCAGGGGAAG
>JBEKJF010000246.1:0-7352 GCA_050011375.1 Candidatus Sulfotelmatobacter sp. | reverse complement strand
CTTCTGCTCACGCATTATGGAATTCGCAGCGTCTTTTGGGCAGCGGCTGTTCCTGGGGCGTTGTGCATGCTGGTGGCGCTTCTGGGCATTCGCGAAAAGCGCCGGGCTGCGCCCGGCGGACAGCCGGGGGCGGCTGTCCCCACAACTGAAGAGTTCAAGATTGCGGCCTCATCTTCCGGGGAACGAATCGCGTTGCCCACGACTTTTTATTTCGTTCTCGCCGCTGTGACGCTTTTTTCTCTGGGCAACTCGAGCGATATGTTTCTGGTTTTGCGCGCGCAGAATGTGGGGATTCCTGTGGCGCTCGCGCCTTTGCTTGGACTGGTCTTCAATATTACTTTTACGCTTGCGTCCTGGCCTGCTGGGTGGTTGAGCGACCGCGTTTCGCGGCGGCTGGTGGCTTCGGCCGGTTACGTGATTTTTGCCGGGGTCTATTTTGTTTTCGGGCGCGCGTCTTCAACACTCGCGATCTGGATTGCGATGGCGATCTATGGCTTCTACTATGCCCTGACGCAGCCTGTGCTGAAAGCTCTAGTCGTGCAGACTGTTGGCGAGAAAGTGCGGGGGCGCGCTCTTGGAATTTATTTTTTTGTGACCAGCGCCGCCACTCTAGCGGCGAGTTTGATCACTGGAGAATTGTGGAAACATTATGGGGCGGCGATTCCGTTTTATTTTTCGGCGGCGATGGCGCTGGTTGCGGCGGGAATTTTGCAGATCGCAAGCGGTGGTTCGGACCTAACCGCAGAACAGTCCGTAAACGGTTAAATGAAAAATCATATTCTTGAGTAAACCTGTTAATCGCCATTCGATGGTTAGTCGGTGATGGAGTGAATCGAGGCGCGATTTTCCTCGTTTTTCTTTCTCGACATCCACCACAGGAAAATAATTCCTTGCGCTGCGATTCCTGCGCAAGTGTCGAGAACAACATCGCGAAAAGCTCCGGTGCGTGACGGGATAAACGTCTGATGCCATTCGTCAAGGCTCGCGACCAGAGCTGTGCCCAGAACGGCGATGGTGGCCCAGCGCAGCGTCCACTTCACATCGCTCATCGCAGGAAGCGTGGCGCGAAATGCGCGAAAAAGCAGGACGCTCAAAATGCCATAGCCCACGACGTGGCCTGACTTGCGAATGAAAAAGTGCCAGACCTCGAAACGCTGCCAATCCATGCCGAAGAGGAAATGCAGCAGGGGATAGAGAATGCGGCTGGTATTGCTGGCGGAAAGCAGCGCGCTGGATTCGATGGCGATGAGGATGAGCCAGAGAATCGCGGCGATCCAGGGCTTGAGAACATCGTGGCGATTGGAGTTCAAGAGGGAGATGTGCCTGAGGGATTCGAATTCCCACTTCTCGCAAGAGACGCGAGAAGTGGGGCACCCAACTTTTTTCTTGATCCGCGAAGAGGCTTACTCGACACCATAATTGGGGGCCTCGCGGGTGATCATTACGTCGTGGACGTGGCTCTCGCGGAGTCCTGCGCCGCTGATGCGGACGAAGCGCGTTTTCTGCAGGAGTTCGGCGATGGTGGCGCAACCGCAGTATCCCATGCCGGAACGCAATCCGCCGACCATCTGATGAACGATCATGGCGACTGAACCGCGATAGGGAACGCGTCCTTCAATGCCTTCGGGGACGAGTTTGCCGAGGCGGTTGGAGTCGCTATCGTTGGCGGAGACTGCGGCGGAGGAATCTCCCTCAGTGTTTTGGAAGTAACGCTCACTCGAACCTTGGGCCATGGCGCCGATCGATCCCATGCCGCGATAAGACTTGAAAGAGCGGCCTTGATAGAGAATCAGCTCGCCGGGACTTTCGTCGGTGCCGGCGAAGAGCGAGCCGATCATTACGGCGCTTGCGCCAGCGGCGAGAGCTTTTGTGATGTCGCCGGAATACTTGATGCCGCCGTCGGCGATGATGGGAATGCCTGCATCTTTTACGGCGCGGAAGGCTTCGGCGATGGCGGTGATCTGAGGCACGCCTGCGCCGGTGACGACGCGAGTGGTGCAGATGGAACCGGGGCCGATGCCGACTTTGATGCCGTCGGCTCCGGCGCGCGCCAGTTCGCAGGCTCCGTCGAAGGTGGCTACGTTTCCGGCTAGCAGTTCCATGTTCGGGAGTTTTGATTTCACGAGCTTCACTGCGTCTAGAACTTTTGTGGAGTGGCCGTGCGCGCTGTCGATGGCGAGGACGTCGACTTTTGCTTCGGCTAATTCCTGGGCGCGCTCGAGAAAGTCTCCGGTGGCGCCAATGGCTGCGCCTACGCGGAGGCGCCCTTGAGAATCTTTGGCGGCGTTCGGATACTTCAACTTTTTCTGAATGTCTTTTACGGTGATGAGTCCCTTGAGATTGTATTTGTCGTCGACTACGAGAAGTTTTTCGACGCGGTGCTCGTGGAGAATTTCTTCGGCGTCCTCGAGCGTGGTGCCTACGGGGACCGTGATTAAATTTCTTTTGGTCATCACGCGGTCGATGGGAATGTCGAAGCGGCTTTCGAAGCGGAGGTCGCGGTTGGTGAGAATGCCGACGAGTTTGCCATGCTCGGTGATAGGCACTCCGGAGATTTTGTATTTGCGCATGACCTCGAGCGCGTCGCTGACTTTATCCGTGGGCGACATGGTGACGGGGTCGACGATCATGCCGCTTTCGGAGCGCTTCACTTTGTCGACTTCGTTGGCCTGCTGCTCAATGCTGAGGTTGCGGTGAATGATGCCGATGCCGCCCTG
Organism: Candidatus Sulfotelmatobacter sp.; assembly: GCA_050011375.1. GTDB lineage: Bacteria > Acidobacteriota > Terriglobia > Terriglobales > Acidobacteriaceae > Sulfotelmatobacter. The sequence continues at coordinate 4,635 of JBEKJF010000246.1, read as the reverse complement.
CTGGGCCAGCGCGATTGCCATGTGGGATTCGGTGACGGTGTCCATGGCGGCGCTTACGATGGGAATGTTCAGGCTGATGTTGCGGGTGAGTTGGGTATGCGTGGCGGCGGTCGCGGGAATTACATCGGAGCGCGCGGGTAAGAGAAGAACGTCATCGAAGGTGAGAGCTTCGGGTACGGGAAAATGAATCATAGTTTTGGAAGTGCTCCCTGGGCTGGGTGAATCTTCATTCTAGAGATGGTGGGGCCATGAGGCAAATGGGAGCAGTTTGATCAGGATAGAAAGAGCCAAATCTTTAACACAGGGACACAGAGGATCACGGGGTAAGGCAGGAGCTTTGGTGCGATTCAGCCGGTTACGGCTCGTTGGAGGAGCTTGTGGACTCCGCTTAGATGGGCTGCGAATTCTGGTAGCGTCATGTCTGACGTTACGTGGGTTCGCTGCAGGGCGAAGTTGCATTCGGTGTCCCAGTGTTCGACGTTCACGAATGCGCAGGAGTAGCCGGATTCCTGGGCCATGCGCAATTCGCGTTCTCCCACGGTAAAACCGTAGCCGAAGGGATAGGCGAATGCCCAGACAGTTTGCCCGATCGCGCGTTCTAGCTGAATTTTGCTATCTTGAATTTCGCAGCACGCTTCTTCATCGCTGCACAACGACAACACTGCGTGAGAGAGGCTGTGGGCTCCGATGGTCATGCCAGCTTCGGTCAGTTGCTTGAGTTCAGCCGTGCCCATGAGCCGCCACTGGCGGTCGGAAGCGGAACTCGCCATCGAACTGCACGAGGCGCGGACGCGGTCCAACCAGACCGCACGCATTGTCCGGTCCCATCGCGAAGCTTTTTTTACAGTGCTCCACCAGATGGAGTGAAAATCGCTTTGCGGACTCGCCGCGGCATCTTCGTCTGCTGGCAGGTCTTGATCCATACCGATCAGCGGATTGATCCGCATCAGGTGGTAGAGCTCGTGGAACCAAAGCATGCCGGGCTGATCGGTGCAGGACTCCGCAGTCACGAAGAAAAGGCAGGACACATTTTCGGACTGCATGACCGGAAGCATTTCAGTGAATGCGTTGAACAAGCCATCGTCGCAGGTGAGCAGGACTGAGCGTGGAGGAAGTGGCTTGCGTTCCTCAATTGAGGCGCGGAATTCTTCGGGATGAATAATGTGGTAATGCGTTTTTAGAAATTGAAGTTGCTGCCTGAAGGCCTCAGGGTGCACGAGGCTTCCATCCAGCGGGAGGTCGCCGGTGGAGGCGCCAGCCGGGAGCGTGCCATGATAATTTACGACTGCGTATCCGGCGGAGGGTGTGACGCGGTCGAGGCATCCGGTGTGATGGAGGGCCGGATATACGACGCGCTTTAAGAGTGGACTGACAACAAGCATTGATTGATCCAGACACATTGTAGCCCCTAAAGAGTGGGTTGTTGTTAACTAAGGAGCGTCCTCGTTGAGGCAAGTTGTTGTTTGTGATTGTTTGGGCGCAGTTCGATAAGGATGCGATCGAAACGCGCAAAGAACGCTTGTTCAGCATGACAATCAAACTGAACTACTACTGCGGGGTTTGTCTTTTACCCCCTATCCAGCGTATATTAGAAAACTGAGAACTGTTGTGTAATACCGGCATTTGGCGAAGCACACCAGTGGGCGCAAGCCCACTTTTTCGTTGCACAGGAATCGGCGGGTCGGGTTTGGTTGTAAGTTATTGGATGCATGGCACTTGAGCTTGATCGGGTACGCGAGATTGCGGAGCGGGTAGCGGCCTCCAGCGGGCTGGAAGTAGTCGAACTGGAGTTTCGCGGGAGCGGTAACGCCCGCATGCTGCGCGTGTTTCTGGACAAGCCGGGTGCGGCTAGCGGCGATGTTCTGGCGGGGGTGACGCACGGAGATTGCGTTAACTTCAGCCGCGAATTTGGAACCATTCTCGATGTTGAGGATGCGATTTCGGGCAGCTATACGCTGGAAGTTTCGTCGCCGGGTTTGGACCGGAAGCTGAGCAAGGCGCGTGAGTTTGAGCGCTTTGTGGGAAGCCGGATGAAGTTGACGACGAGAAATCCGGTGAACGGCAACCGGTACTTTGAAGGACGGCTGGAAAGTTTTAGCGACGGACGCCTTACGCTGGATTTAAGCGTAGCGAGCCATAAGTCGCGCAGGAAGATGGGCACGGCGGCGACGGAGCCGGGGCAGAAGATCGGGATTGAATTCGCCAACGTGGAGAAGGCGAATTTGGTGCCGGAGATCTAGAAGCGGGTCTTAGGTCGTAGGTGTTAGGTCTTAGGGCTTTGCCTAAGACCTGAGACCTGAGGCCTAAGACCTGCAAGACGTGGTCGGTTTTATACGGACTCTTTTTATGGCTAGTGAGCTTTACAACACGATTGACGCTTTGAGCCGCGAGAAGGGGATTGATCCGCAGATTGTGGTTAGCGCGGTGGAAGACGCCATTGTGATGGCTACGCGCAAGTACTACAAGACGCAGGAAAATCTGCGCGCGGTGCTGGATAAAGAGACTGGCAAGATTAATGCTTACGCAGTGAAGACGGTGGTGGAGACTCCGGAACAGGTGGAGGATCCGCTGCTGCAGATAACCGTGGAAGATGCGCGCAAGGTGGATCCGAAGCTGGAAGTGGGCGGGGAGTTGCGGACGCCGAAGGTTACGGAAGGGATTTTGGGGCGCATCGCGGCGCAACTGGCGAAGCAGGTGATCTTCCAGAAGGTGCGCGAGGCGGAACGCGATACCGTTTACAACGAATATATTGGGCGCGTTAACGAAGTGGTGAATGCGACCGTGAAGCGGGTGGAAGGTCCGGATGTGATCTTCGACATTGGCAAGGCGGAAGCGCGGATGCCGCGCAAGGAGCAGTCGCGGCTGGAGTCGTTCGCGATTGGCGAACGAGTGCGCGTGGTGATTGCGCGCGTGGAGAAAGCTTCGAAGGGTCCGGGCGTGGTTGTGTCTCGCGCTGTGCCGGATCTGGTGCAGCATTTATTTCAGACTGAGGTTCCGGAGATTTATGACGGGACGGTGGTGATCCGCGCGATCGCGCGTGAGGCGGGCGAGCGCACGAAGATCGCGGTCATGTCCAAGGATAAGGATGTTGATGCGGTGGGCGCATGCGTGGGTATGAAGGGGATGCGGGTGCAGTCGATCATCCGCGAACTGCACGGAGAAAAGATTGACATCATCGAGTATCACGAAGACGCGGTAACGTTTGCGGAGAAGGCTTTGCAGCCGGCGAAGGTAAGCAAAGTTACCGTGGTGGATTCGGGCGGCAAGCATCTCGAAGTTGTGGTCGACGACAGCCAGCTTTCGCTTGCGATTGGCAAGAAGGGACAGAACGTGCGGCTGGCGGCGAAGCTGCTGGGGTGGAAGATCGACATCAAGAGCGAAGAAGAGAAGCGGCAGGAAGTTGAGCAGCAGATGGCGGACATGGTTCCGCAAACCGTTACCCCCTTGGACAAAGTGGATGGCTTGGGCGAGGGACTCGTGGAGAAGTTGGCAGCTGCGGGCGTGACCACGGTGGAAGCTTTGGCCGACATGACTCCAGAGCAGCTTGAGGCGATTGAGGGGATTGGGCCGAAGACGGTGGAAAAAATCAGTCTTGCGGTGAATAATTACTTTGCCAGCCTGGAGCAGGGTACGCCGATAGAAGGTGCGGTTGAGGGTGAGGTAGCGGAAGGCGAGGCGGTTGTTGCTGAGGCTGGCGAGGCTGAGCCGGTTGAGGCGAGCGACGATATTACCGCGGAGATGCCCGCGGTGGTGGATATTGTGGCGTCCGCTGATGAAGCGGAGGCGAGCGAGGTGATTGCTTCGCCCGTTGCTTCGACCGATGAAGGCACGTTCGAAGCGGACGCGCTGGCTGGCGAAAACGAACGAGAGGCGGAGGATTCCGAGGAGCAAAAAACTCCTGAAGAAGAATCTGCTTCTGAAACACGAGAATAATTATGGCCCGCTGGAATCAGTTAAACGGCGTGGGACCGAAGAAAGCGACTCCGCGAGGTCGATGATGACCTAACTAAAACGCGGGGAGACGAAAGGCCGGATGAGTAAGGTTCGCATTAACGATCTAGCGCGAGAGCTGGAAGTAAAGAGCAAAGCTATTCTGGATACGCTTCCGATTGTAGGGGTGACCGAGAAGAAGACGCACTCCAGTTCTCTGGAAGAGCATGAAGCAGAGAAGGTGCGTGTGTACATCCGCTCCTCGGCGGAAGGTTCGTCTTCGGCCGGCAAGTCGAGTTCACGCCCATTTCGCGGCGAAGAAGAAATCAAAACCAAGATTGATCTGTCGAACATCTCCCGTCCCGGGGATGTTCTGAGAGCGATCACGCAGAAGAAGGAAGCGGCTGCGCCGCCGGTGGCGGCGCGTCCGGCAGCACCTCTTGCATCACCCCCGGTGACGCATGCTCCGGCGACGTCTGCTTCGACACATCAGCCTGCAGTGGCTGTGCCTCCGGCTGGGATCAACCGGCCTGTGGTTGTGCCACCTGTTTCCAGGCCCGTAGTGGCGCCGCCGGTGAGCGTGGGGCCAGCGGCTCCGGTGGTTCCGGCGCCTGTTCCTCCGCGCGTTCCTTCGCAGACGCCTTTGCAGGCTTCTTCGCAGTCGGTAGCTACGCCTCCGGTTGCATCGTTGCCTGGGAGTGCGCC
>JBEKJF010000245.1:0-7385 GCA_050011375.1 Candidatus Sulfotelmatobacter sp. | reverse complement strand
GGCTCGCTGCGCTCGCCTGGACGGACGAATGCGTCCGTCCCCACACGGTCTGACTCCGTCTCCACAGGTTCTGTGATTACTTCCGGCAGGTCTTCCCAGAAGAATTCGCGGCGGTCTACTACGCGGCCTCCGCGCATGTGGAACAGATTTACCGCCAGCATGCCGTTTTCATAGTGATAACCGAAGACGTCGGCGTCGTCGCCTTCGGCGGCGGCTATGCGCTGGCGCTCCTGCAACTGCTCGACCGTGGAGATCAGGTCTCGATATCTTGCAGCGCGCTCGTATTCCTGCTCTGCAGCGGCTTGTTCCATGCGGGTGTGCAGCGACTTGCTCAGGTCTGTCGGGCGGCCTTCGAGAAACAGCTTCACGTCGCGGACTGCTTCCTGATATGCCTCGGGAGTGGTCAAGTCTTTCACGCATGGTCCGAGGCAGCGCTTGATGTAGTACTGCAGGCATGGCCGCGGATGAAAACGCGTGAGGTCGACTTTGCAGGAGGGAATCAGAAAATTGCGGTGGATTAGATCGACGATGCGATAGGCGAGGTTGGCGGGGAAGTATGGTCCGTAGTAGACAGCGCCGTCTTTGCGCAGACGGCGGGTGACGTAGACGCGCGGCCAGCGCTCGCCCAGCGTGAGCTTCACGTATGGGTAAGTCTTGTCGTCGCGCAGCAGGATGTTGAAGCGCGGCTTGCGCTGCTTGATGAGATTATTTTCAAGCGCGAGCGCCTCTTTGTTGTTGCGGACGACGATGTAGTCGACGTCGACGGCTTCGCGTACTAGGGTGCCGGTTTTCGAATCCTCCCAGCGGCCTTCGTGAAAGTAGCTGGCCACGCGGCTTCGCAGGTTCTTCGCCTTGCCCACGTAGATGACTTCGCCCTCGGCGTTCTTATAGAGATACACGCCAGGCTCGGTGGGGATGGTGCGGATTTTCTGGGGTAGATCCATTTGGGCGACGACGCTGTAGGGCGATCTTTGTATTCTATTCGATGAGCGAGTGTGCGAATCTGTTACAAGAATGTCGAATAAGCATGGTGTTAAGCGAGTGAGACGGCGTTCACGGCATATGCGGATAATGGTTTTTTCGATCTGTCTTGTGGGAGCCGTGTTTTTTGCTGCGGCGATTGGTTCGGTCGGGCAGTCGACGAATAGCGTGCAAACGAGCCGGCCCGCGCAGGTAACCAATCCAGCGCAATCCAATCGGGACGAGGCGGCTAAGTCCGCGCAGGAAAAGAAGGACGACGCTGCGTTGGCGGCGGCGAAAGCTAAGTCGCACTACTTCGACCGCGTAGTCATCATCGTGCTGGAAAATGGCGACTACGAGGCTGCGATCAAAGACAAAAATCTTGCTGCACTGGCGGTGCAGGGAGCAAGTTTTTCGAATTTCCACGCGCTGTTTCATCCTTCGTACCCGAACTATCTGGCCATGGTGGCCGGAACGGACTTTGGAATTCACCGCCGCATACGCTTTCTCGCCGACCGGCAAGTCAACTTTCCCAACGACGCGGATCACCAAACCATCGCGGATCGACTTGTCGCCGCTGGCTTGGATTTCAAGAACTACGCCGAAGAATTGCCCGAGGGAAATTGCCCATTTCGAATTGATGACCAGCATCTTCCGAGCAGCAAGAAAGGTGACTACGCACGAAGGCATGTGCCTTTCATAAGTTTTCGCGAGGTGCAGGAAAAATGGTGTGACCGCGTGGTGCGGGTTGATTCCTCCAAGGGCAACAGTCTGCTGGGGATCGACGACAATTTCTTTGTGAGGGATGCGAAGGCCGGGCTGGTGGCGTATTCCTTTTATTCTCCGAATATGAACAACGACGGGCACAACACGAATGTTGGCGTTGCCAGCGCGTGGGTGAGCGCGTTTCTCGACAAAACCTTTCCGCAGAAGTTGCGCAAGGGCACGCTGGTGGTGGTGACGTTTGACGAATCCGAACACAATGCCGATAACAAGATTTACACGCTCTTTCTCGGGGATATGGTGAAAGAGGCGAAGGATCAGGATCCCAAAGTGCTGGACCGGCGCTACACGCATTACGATGTGCTGCGCACGATCGAAGACAACTTTGGCCTGGAGCCGCTGGCGGAGGGGGATCGCGAGGCTACGGCGATTGCGGATATTTGGAAGTGAGGAGTGCGCACTGTCGTGTGTTCCAATGGACTATGACGCGTGAACTATGACCCGCTCGATAAACATTCGGCTGACTGACGATCTCTTTCGCTGGTTGAAGAACAGATCGCGAATCACAGGGTTGCCCATGGCTCGGATTGTTAGAGAGCAGCTCGACGAGGCGAAATTTAAGGAGGGGAAGCACCGATTCCTTCGGCATTTGGCGGCAGTCAAGGGTGGGCCTGGTGACGTCTCGTCGCGCAAGGGTTATTCGCGGCGGCAGAGGCACGGCGCTGGAATCCCACCGTATAAAAATTCCATGCCCCATGTGGGGTTTGCGTTGCCCGGACTCTAGTTAGTTACGGTTCTTTCCACAGCTTAATGCTGCAAGTGGCTGAAAACAGATATACTTATGTCGGGACTTTCCTGTATGGCAAACTGGCCCCTGCCGTGCAAAAGTAGTAGGCGAGAGTTGAGGAAGTTCAAGCTCTGCCAAGGCCTGTAGCGCTTGAGGATTTTGCGCGAGGGAGAACCCGGGCGCGGTGAGACAAGAACTTTAAGGAGCGTCTTCCATATGCATATGACCCGCACTTCGTTATCGATTCTGCTGGCAGCCGGCATGGCGGCCACGGTGGGCTGTACCACCAAGAACTACGTGAAGCAAGAAACCACGCCGCTGATCAATAAGACCAACGAACTGGATGACATGACGGCGAAGAACAGCAAGGACATCAAGGACGTCGATGCCCGGGCGCAGGCCGGCATTCTGGCGGTGAACGCCAAGACAGCGGATGTGGAACAGAAGGCGCAAGCGGCGAACCAGTCCGCAACGTCGGCGCAGCAAATGGCGGACGCGGCCAACAATCGCGTGGGCATGCTGACCAACACGGTCGCGAACCTGGATAACTACCATCCTGTGGCTGAAACGTCGGTCAAGTTTGGTTTCAACCAGGATCATTTGACGCCGAAGGCGAAGGAAGCGCTGGATCAGTTGGGTGGTTCGATTGCCAGCACTCGCGGCTACATTATTGCTCTCGAGGGCAGCACGGACTCCGTGGGTTCGGCTGACTACAACTACGATTTGAGCCAGCGGCGCGCGGACGCGGTGATTCAGTATCTGGCCGCGAAGTACAACGTACCGGCGCACAAGATTTACGTAATCGGTCTGGGCAAAGATAAGCCGGTGGAGTCGAATAAGACGAGTCAGGGCCGCGCCGACAACCGCCGCGTGGATGTTCGCCTGATGACTAACACGGTAGGCGACAGCACGCAGCCAGCAACGCCGACGACAACTGGGCAGATGAATCCTTCGTCTATGTAGTCCTAGCAAGAATTTTGCCTCTTCCCCGGAGGATTCGCCAAGCAGGCCGCTCGATGCCTCCCCCTGAGCGGCCTGTATTTTTTGGTGGAGCGTCTTCTTCCCGCGCTAAAATAAGGGTATGCGATTTTGGTTGTGGATAGTACTGCTGGTTGGATCGGTTGGCGCGGTTTGGGCGCAGCAGCAGCCGGCGCAAACGCCGCCGGCTCCCGCTGAAAGTCCAGCGCCTGCTGACGGGTTGAGCCGGGATAAGACTTTTCCAGAGGATCGTCCGGGAAATTCTGCGACTGCGAATGACGATGCGGCCAAGAACGATGCTGCCAAGAACGATGCAGCGAAGAAGAATGCGCGAAGTCTGGAGCCTCCACGCTCAGATCGCGTGCGGGCCGACGACCTGGATACCGGCGCGGGAGAAAGCTCGAGCAAAGATACGCAGCTCGATTTAAATCCTCCGGCAAACGACGCCAAGGTTCATCCGAAGAGTTCGGCGGCGGTTGCGGAAGCGGAGGCTGCCTCGTTGAGCCCGGGTGGGATCACGGAATTGCATAGCTGGGATCCGCACAAGGCCGCGAAAAACGTTGAGGTGGGCGACTTTTATTTCAAGCGCAAGAATTATCACGCCGCCGAGGAGCGTTACCGCGAGGCCTTACGCTACAAAGATAATGACGCGACTGCAACGATCCGGCTGGCGGTGTGTTTGGAGAAGTTGGGAATTCTCGACGATGCGCGAGCTGAGTATGAAAGTTATTTGAGGATTCTGCCGCACGGGCCGCAGTCTTCGGAAGCGCAGAAAGCGCTTGCGCGGCTTAAGACCGAGACGAAGTGAGCGCAACTGAGGGGCCCAATCGCTTCCGCCAGCGCGCTGTGCCGCTTTGCCTCGATCGAGACCAAATGAAGCAGGCGGAACAGCCAAAATAAAATCCCACTGTGGTTTTGTTTTTCTTGCGGCTTTGTCTAAGGCCAACGCGCGAGCGCAATCCTACTTCTCCACGCGGATAAATGCGCCCGTCGAGGCGTTCACCGCGACCGTCAGCTTGGCATCTTCCCGCGATGCGCCATAAATGACATGCCAAATGAGTTCGTTGGTGTTGTGGTTCCAGTCGCAAATGTAAATGATGGGGGTGGTTGGATCTTTTGTCAGGATCTTTTCGCCGCCGTGTTTCTGTGCCTCGGCAAAGGCCGCGTCGGAATCTGACTTGAGAAAGGCCACGTCAAAAACCTGAGTGGAGGCGTTGCTGGGATTGTAGACGTCTTCGTTGCCGGGTGAGACGCCGCGTGAAGGAGCGTCGGCGGCATTGCTGCCGGACCAGAAAAAAGGCTTCACGCCCTTTTGTATAGCGGAGGCGAAGCTGGCGCGCCAAATCGCCGACTTGCCGTCTTGGCCATTGCCGTCAGGTGAGGGGGTAGATTCTATGCGGAAGGGCTTCACGTCGGCAGCGTAGTTGCGGGCGGCGATAAATGTCTTCTGGAATGCGGCGCGCCCTGTCAGTTGCTCTGGGGGCCTCGGTTGCGGTTTGCCTTCGGGCGGCTTGGGGGCACTCGACTCGCAACCCGCAAACAGCGCGAGCATGACGAGGATGGCGGCGGAAGCTGTGAGTTGCACAAATCCCCGCATTTTCATGGCGACCTTCCTGCTATAAGTAGGATGATTTAATAGACGCGCAACATTCTACCTGAAGCGCGCGGAATTGCGAGGGTAGTGGCATGGATTCCAATTTAGAAAAGTTAAAGGAAGCTCTGGAATCGGCCGTGGAAGGCATGACGAGCGAGCAAATGAGCTGGCATCGTCCGGGGAAGTGGTGCGCCGCGGAAGTGCTGGAACACCTGTACCTGAGCTATACCGGAACGATCAACGGATTCGAAAGAGTGATGCAAGCCGGCAAGCCGCTGGGCACGCGGGCTTCCCTGAAGAATCGTGTGCAGGCTTTCGTGGTCGTGGGATTAGGTTACATGCCCTCAGGACGCCAGGCCCCTGAGGTGGCGAGGCCGCGGGGTGTACCGGGCGAGAAGGTACGAAGCGAGATTGGTACGAAGATGGTGGCGATGGATGCGATTATTGCGCAGTGTGAAGCGCGGCTCGGAGGCCGCGTATATGTGCTCGACCATCCGATTCTAGGTCCGCTGACCGCGCCACAGTGGAGAAAGCTACATGTGGTGCACGGATGGCATCACCGGAAGCAGTTACTCAAGCTGCGTGAAGGCGAGGCCGGTTGACCTGGGCTTGCTGGCGCCAGTCTCGCGAAGACACTCTCGCGAAGCCATCGCCGCCGCTTTGTTCTCTAGCAGCGTGTTGTGATGGCGCAGGCGAATAGCAGGTTCCTCGACTCCGCCCTCGCTGTCGTTCGGGCTGCGCTCGGAATGACAGAATCTAAGGGGGCGCGGCCGTCGATGCAGGCTGCTCTCTAGTCGATCATGGCCGAGGGAACCCCGGCTTTGCGGGCGTCTTCCTTCATGTCTTCGAGTTTCTGTTTGGCGTCGTCGAGGGCTTTCTGCTTGTCGGCGATTTTCTGCTTGTAGTCCGCTTCTTCTTTGTCCCACTGAGTTGCGTTGCGCATGCGGTTGCCTACGTCGGCATACATAGCGGCGGCGCGAAGTTGGTATTCGCGCTGGGTCACGTCGAGCTCGCGGCTAGCGAGGTCGATGGCATCTTTCTGCGAGGTGAGCTTATCTTGCCAGCCCTTCGCCAGAGCTTTTTTCTTGGCCTGTTCGTCGTCAACGGGAGCTGCGGGCTTGGCCGCAGCATCTTTGTCTTTGTCCTTGGTATCAGCCGCGGCGGGGGTTGCACTGGCGTCAGCGGTCGGCGCCGGGCCCACTACGGAGAGCTTGTCGTTGGTCGGAAGGTTGTCGTTGTCAAAGACTTTGGGTTTGGCTTTTGTGCCGGGATCCTTGCGGACCTTGCGCGCGTAGTCGCCCAGAGACGATTGATCTGGCGTCGAAGATGAGGTCTGTGCTGCGGCCACAGAATTCAGCACAATGGTGGACAGTGCGAGCACGAATCCCAACCCGAGGTATTTGATGTTCTTCATAGTGTCATCATCCTTGTAATTGCGTTTGCCTTGCGGCTCGATCTTTTCCTTGACCTCTTAACGCCGGTTTTCAAATGTCATTGCCGGCCGCGCTGGCACGAGTTGCCATGCTCGCCGCGGCCGCTTTCGCCGCGTGTTTCGCGATCAGAAATCCTCCGATGTGACGGTCGAGACGCGATGCCTCGCTGGCAATATCGGCAGCCAATGCGGGAGCCAGTTCGGGATCGCGATTTCTGGCCAACTGCTGCGCATACCCGGAGATTGTGGCCAGAGAAGTACGCAGCTCAAGCGCCATCTCGGCGGAAATCTCGCCATGCAATTCCTGCTGGTGGCGGATTCGTTCAAATTCGCTGCGATCGCTGATCAGGCAAGCAGCTCCGAGCAGGCTGCCATCCACCGCCGGCACCGGAGAAACCGTTACTGCGATGCGCAGCTTCTCGCCCGTAGGCGTGGTGTAGTCGGCCTCGAGTTGACGGCACTTGCTGCCCTCGCGCAGCACCGCGTTGACTTCGTCGGTCAGTTGCCTCGGCGTACTACCCAGCCCATCGGCGTAGAGTGCGGAGGAATCCGGCGTACACACGGACGCGCTGCGAAAAATATCTTCCGCGCTCATGCCCGAAGGAGAATGAAAACCGAGTATCTGCTTGGCGGCAGGATTCGCTTGTTTCACCAGGCCGTTGAGGCCGAAGACGAGTACGCCGGAGGAAAGATTGGAGAGCACGGCCTGACTGAAATTTTCGGTGGTGCGGGCGCGGCGCTGCTCGGCGAGCGTTTGCACCTGGAGTTCGTGCTTCTGCTGTTTGAGTTGCTGAATGACGGTGTTGTAGAGATGCAGCGGCAATTTTTCGAGGGTGGTTGCGGAGCCCGAACCAAGATCGGCCTCGGCGGCGATGTTCCTGCGCAGGCTGCGCATGAGCCACGCGGCAAAT
>JBEKJF010000244.1:0-7385 GCA_050011375.1 Candidatus Sulfotelmatobacter sp. | reverse complement strand
AATCACCTTGCTCAAATTCCGCTGACGAATCATACCCGTCGCCATCAGCGTCCCGCTCCAGCCGGCTCGAGCACGCGCCGTATGATCTCCGCGGCCAAAGTCTGCGCCTCACCCTGCAACCCGGCCTGCGCTGCTTCGCGGTCTTTCTCGATGTCAGCCTTCGCGGCCTGCACCTGCGCTTGAGCCTTCTTGCGAGCGTCGTTCAGCGCAGTCGTACGCGCATCCAGCGCAGCCTTGCGCCGGGCTTCCTGTGCGCGGAATACAGTCGCCCGCGCCTCGCGCAGCCGCTGCTCGTATTCGGAGGTGCGCGCCTCCGCCGCCGCAATGTCAGCCCGCGACTTCTCGACCGCACCCTCCGTCTTGCTGCGCCGTTCCGCAAGCACACGCGCTAAAGGCTTGTGCACGATCACGGCATAGAGCAAATAAAGGAGCGCCAGCAGAATTACCGTGGGCACAGACCCGAGCAGTAATTCGCCTAGCTGTCGTAAAGTTTCATCCATGAATTGCTGCTGTACAGGAAAATGAGGGCTATGAAAACTGTTAAGTCTAACGTCCGCACCAGTTTATGTCAACGCAAACAGAGCGATTTTCAGAGGATTGTTAACAACGCAATTGTGTTTCAAAATGGGCAGAATCCGCGTGCCAAGCCGGGTTCGGAGGGCCATGCAGAAATCTGCAAACACCCCTTGACTTCCCGTTAAAGAGGATTAGCATTGAACTATCACCTCCGATCCAATTCAGGATCGAATGGGCCGATAGCCAAGGAATGTCACCGCTTCTTGGTTGCCGGCCCATTTAAATTATCGCTGGAATTACTTGCCTTCCGCGAAAACAACCTTCCCGCCGACCATGGTGATCACTACTTTCGTCTTGGCAATCTCTTCCGCCTTTATCGAGAAAATATCTTGCGAAAGGACCGCAAGATCGGCTTCCTTCCCCACATCGAGCGTTCCAATCCGGTCATCAGAAAATCTTGCATACGCTGAACCCTGGGTATACGCATTCACGGCCTGCACCACGGTAAGCCGTTCCTCAGGGACATATGAGTCCTTGGTCGGGACCATTCCGCCCTGGCCGGCACCGTAGAAGTCTTCTTCTTCTGAAGAATTACTGCTTCGTTTGGCTGGCCGCCAAACCTGGCGCGTGACGGCTTCCTGAATCGCCAGCAGCGGGTCGGGCGGCCAGGTGCAGGGCCAATCGCTGCCGAACGCCAGCGTGACTCCGCTCTTCTCCATACTCTGCCAGCGGTCGGTTATGCTCCGGTCGTGCGGATCGTAGTTCGATCCATTCACGCCACAGCAGAAGGCGGGTTGCATGCTCGCGATCATGGAGTGTTTCGCCATTCGCGGAATGTCTTGCGGCGAAACAAAATCCGCATGCTCAACGCGAAGGCGCCGGTCGCGTGGGCCATTGATCTTCTCTACTTCTTCATAGGTATCGACCACCAATCGCGAGGTGTCAGGACGATAGGTGTGGGTCATGATCTGGTAGCCGCGTTTGTCCAATTCCAGAACCAGCTTTTTGTATTCCGCGGGTTCATACATGAGGGGCGGGATGAGGCCGGTGCCGCCGTCGGCAAAAACTTTCACCAGATTCGCCGAAACCCAATCGTCGTGGTAAAGAGTGCGCGCCTTGTCGAGGTCGGCCAGAAATTCCGGCGTCAAGTGGTGGGCCGCACCGATTGCGCCGAACGCCGTCCGAGTACGGACGGTAAGCTGGCCGCGGTCGCGCAACGCGGCGTAAAGCTGAATCTCACCCAGATCTCCGCTGGCGTTGTTGATGCTGGTGATGCCGTAGCTGTTGAGATGGTGTGCCGCTTCCCGCAGGAACTCGAGTTTTTCTTCCAACGAAAACTGGCTGGCCAAGGCCCGCTCCATGATCTCCATGGCAGCCTCCATCAAAACTCCCGTGGGATGCCTGCTGGCGTCGCGGATGATGTACTTTTCCTCCGCCGGATCAGACACAGGCTGATCTGTGATTCCGGCCAGCGCCAAAGCGCGGGCGTTCACCCAGAGCGCATGTTCACCCGTGTTGTGCACCACCACGGGCCGGTCCGCGACTGCGCGGTCCAGCAACTCATGCGCAGGAATCTGTGGTGGAGTAGTGCTGAAGTCAGCCCTCACGAATAGAACCTTATCGTTGGGATGGCTCGCGGCGAAAGCCTTGAGCCGGTTGACCACGCCCTCGGGATCGTCCTCCGGCGCAATGCTCGCCTCCGGCGTCGAAAGATTAAGCCCGTGAAGCTCCTCCGCGCCGAACCACATGTGGGTGTGGTCGTCGGAAAACCCCGGAACCACGGTTCGTCCCTGCAGATCGATGACTTCGGTCTTGGCGGAGCGCCGCGTCAGGATTTCCTGGTCGGTCCCTACGGCATCGATGCGAGTGCCAGTAATGGCCAGCGCCTGCGCCCACGGAGCTTTGGGACTGCCAGTGAAGATGTGTCCGTGGATCAGAACGGTGTCACTGGCAAACAGCGTGGACGCCGAGAAGATTGCAACCGCAGCGATGAAGTTGAAAATCTGCCGACGTGCATGCATGAGTTCTCCTGATCGGAAAGCCGGCCCCAAAAGCCCTGGCCGGACGACGAGTTGCTTTCCGATAAAAGCTGCCAAGCCTGCTCCACCACGGCGTCCCTTAGAACAGTTCTGGGCGAGTCATCCGAATCCACTTCTCGACTTCAGTGCGAATTTCAGCGGCAAGCTTCAACATCTCGTCGGCTTCCTTCTGCGATACCGTTCCCGACAGATCATAGCTGCTGACGTTGCGCTTTTTCCGAAAACCGTCAAATGTATCCACCTGCTTCCGGCTGGCTCCAATGGTCAACTCCAATGATTGGATTACACGGTAGTGATGGTTGTCGCGCGATACCCGATAACCAGCGGCGGCCAAAGCCGCCGTGGCTGCCTGTAGGGCGGCATTGTAGGCGATGGCAAGCTTCCAGTCGGCCGGCAACTCCTTCGCTTTGCACGCCACCAAGTCACGGTCCGAAATGCGCATCAGATTTGCGATCTCTTCCGCGCTCGTCTTGTGCTGGACCAGCCAGCTATTTTGCAGCCAGCTTTGCAAGCTCATCTTGCGTCCCGATCACGAACATTTTTTTCTCGCTTAACACTTTCTTGACGAAGTGATTGCCTGCCGCTACTTTGGTCCGAAACTCGGCCACGGGGAATACTGTAGGGTTGACCTCGCGGCCGAGCGTTCTCTGAGCGGGACTAAGGGCCTCCACTACATCACTGAAAGACGCGTCCCCCAGAACCATGACGTCAACATCGCTGTTTGCCTGCTCCTCATGCCGCGCCACCGAACCGTACACAAATGCGATTTCAACTTTCGAGTCAAGCGTTGCAAGAGAAGATCGCAGCGTGTCGTGGATTCCTACGGTCTTCGCGATCAACCTTTTGAGTTCTGCAAATACTGGACTACGCGAGTTGGCTCGGTAGAGCACTTGATTGCCTTGCGTGGTTCGGATAACCAGGCCCATCTCGGTGAGTAGCGCCAGTTCCCTCTGCACAGCACCGTGGCCCGATCCAAGGGCGCGCACGAGCTGGCGCAGGTAAAACGCCTCTTCCGTGCGGCCGTACAACATCGCGAGCAGGGCACTGCGGGTGCGGCCGAACAAACTTCGTTCGCGCGATTGCTCGACTGCAACTGAACTCATAATGGGTACGATTGTACCCTATTTGAGTACACTTTTCAAACGCGCGTTTTGACCACCCACTCCCTAACCTTTCTCATCACCGACTCCGGCGCCTCCACTTCCAACTGCACCGCTCCATCCTTGTACGCGCGCGAATAGATCCGCGCCTTGGCTTCGAGCATGGCCAAAATCTTTCCTTCTTTCTGCGGAACGCGCAGGTGCACGCGGCTGACCGGGTCTTCTTCGATCATGGCGTCGATGCGCGCCAGCAATCGATCGAGCCCGGTGCCCTCCGCCGCCGACACATACACCGTGTTCACGTCGTGCGAAGCCCCCCTAACCAGGCCCTCGGCCACTTCCATGTCCAGCAGATCGACTTTGTTCATCACCCGCAAGCGTGGTTTCTTCTCCGCTTCCAATTCCTTCAGGACAATCTCAACCTGCGCATCCTGCTCCGCCGAAAGCCTGCTGCTCGCGTCCGACACATGCAGAATCAGCGACGCGCGCTGCACCTCTTCGAGCGTAGCGCGAAACGATTCGACCAGGGTGTGCGGCAGATTGCGAATGAATCCCACTGTGTCCGACATCAAAATCTTGCGCTTCGAAGGCAGCACCACCCCGCGAATCGTCGGATCGAGTGTTGCGAACATGCGCGGCGACGCTAGCACTGCAGCCCGCGTCAGCGCGTTGAACAGCGTCGACTTGCCAGCATTCGTATATCCCACTAGGGCCACGGTCGCCACTGGAGCCGATTCCCGCCGCTGCCGCTGCTGCGCCCGAGTGCGCCGCACATTTTCCAGTTGCTGCTCGACGTGCCGCACGCGACGGGCGATCTTTCGACGATCAGTTTCGAGCTGCGTTTCACCGGGACCGCGCGTGCCAATGCCGCCTCCGAGTTGCGACATTTCTACGCCGCGCCCCGCCAGCCGCGGCATCAGGTAATGCAACTGAGCCAACTCCACCTGCAACTGGCCTTCGCGCGTGCGCGCGTGCCGCGCAAAAATATCGAGGATCAACTGCGTGCGGTCGATCACCCGCCGCTGAACAATTTTTTCAATGTTGCGCTGCTGCGAAGCGGTGAGATCGTGATCGAACAGTAGAAGATCAGCATTTACCGACGCGGCCGCGCCCGCAATTTCCTCAAGCTTGCCCCCGCCGATCAACGTTGCAGGATCCGGCCGGTCGCGCCGCTGCAGAATTTCGCCGACTACTTTCGCGCCCGCGCTCTCGGCGAGAGTGTGCAGTTCCGCCAGCGATTCTTCGGCATCGAACTCCGGAATGCTCGGCTTATTGCTGCCAGGTTTTCCTGCAGGCCCCGTCTTTCCGCCACCAACCGGCGCAGCCGAAGCCGCATCGCGCGCCGCCTGCGCCTGAGCGGTAACCGTACCCTTCGCGCTGCGGCCGCGCGTGCGCACGTCTATCCCCACCAGAAAGGCGCGCTCCTGCAAATCTCTTTTGTCTTTGTCGTTGCCCGCTAACTGCGCGCCAAAAGGCGCACGTCCGTCTGCGGACGCGCGGTCGCGGGTCTTCTTGGGATGAGAACTGCGCAAGCCGAAAAAGCCTTACCCTTCAGTACCTGAGGCGCTAGCCGCCGATGCCGATACCGGCACAGATGACGATGACGACGCCGATGTCGACGTTGACGCCGCGGCGGGCACAGCCGCCGCAACCTTGGCCTCCGTATGCGCCAGGTGTGCGCCATGGGACACGGTTCGCCCCATCACCACGGTCGAGATGGCGTGCTTGAAGATCAATTGCTCCTGTCCGTTGGCCTCCAGCACCACGGAATACTTGTCAAAGGAACGAATCCGGCCCGTCAATTTCACTCCGCTCAGCAGGTAAATGGTGATGCTTAACCGCTCCTTGCGGGCCGTGTTCAGGAAGGAATCCTGGATGTTCTGCGCCGGCTTGCCACTTTCCATAGCCGATCTCCTTAGGTTCTGTACTTGAAACACACCAGCTCGCCCCTTCCGCAGTATCAGGGCAAGCTCAATGCAACAGCATGTTCCTCGCGGACTTTCGACCTCGAAGAAACACGGGGGGACAACCTGCCTCCTCGCCGTCTAGTTCAGACGTCGCCGCCCGGCAGGTAGCTGTGTGTACGATACGGTGTCCCACCACTCTTTTCAACCCGTAACTTGCGATTAGTTGCCTTTTCTTAAACAGCGTAAAGGTTTCGTTCCGTCAGGCTTCTTACCCGTTGTGTACAATCCCGGCGTGGGCCTTTCGCCCATTGGTGAAATTCTTAGGAGGCATCATGGCAAGCGCCGCTCTCGCAACTTGGCTGACTCACGAAATCAACGCTCTACAAATCAACGCTCCACAAATCAACTTTCCGTCGGATATTAAAACCAACATCGAGATGCTGCTGCGCTGGATCCACTTTCTCGCCGGCATCACCTGGATCGGCCTGCTCTATTTCTTCAACCTGGTCAACGTCCCGCTCATGAAAGAACTCGACGCCGCCACCAAAGGCAAAGTCATGCCCGCACTCATGACGCGCGCCCTGATGTGGTTCCGCATGTCGGCGGCGCTCACGGTTCTCGCCGGAATCGCCTACTGGGAAGTCATCATCACGTCGGACGTTCACAACGCCCAGAATCTAGGATTGAATCCCTCTCATGGCCTGATCATGGGCAGCTTCTTCCTGATCTGGACGATCGTCTGGGGCCTTCTCTACGCCATCCTGATCCCCGGCAAAGGAATCTTCGACAACGGAGCGTTCGTAGGCGTGGTCTACGCAGTAGTGGTAGCGGCCGCAGCATGGCTCTTCCTAAGCCTGAACACCCACGGTTGGGAGAGTAACCGCCTACTAGCCATTGGCATCGGCGGCGGCATGGGCTGGGTCATGCTGCTCAACGTCTGGGGAGTAATCTGGCGAATCCAGAAGCGCCTCATTCAATGGACCCGCGACAACGCCACCAACGGCACGCCCATGCCCGACAAAGCCAAAGCCATGGCGAGGCAAGCCTTCCTGGTAAGCCGCGCCAACGCCTACCTGTCAGTAGTAATGCTGTTCTTCATGGGCGCCGCCAGCCACTATCCGCTGTTCGGAAAATAAATATGCTTCCCAACAAAAAACAAGGGAGCCGGAATTTCCGGCTCCCTTTTTGTTGTAAGCAAGGCAAGGTTAGAAGGTGAACTTCACCCCCAGGCGAATGGACCGCGACCGCTGCCAGATGTTCGGCTGCCCGTACTGAGAGTTCAGGACGGAACCGCCAGCTCCCGCCAAGCCGGAAGGTCCGAACAGGCCGTTCTGAACGTTGTACCCGGTCTCAGCCGCCTGGTAGAAGGCTGCCCCACCGAATACGTTCTGGCCACCGGGAAGGATCCCCGATGGATTCCAGTAAGAAGAGAACGTCTCCCAGTACGATACGGGCGCACGCTGGTTGAGCAGATTGGTGATGTTTGCCGTGAAGCTAAACGTCTGAGCCTCGTTGTTGTGGTTCACTTTGAACGCCTGAATAAAGTTGAAATCGGTCTGCGTGTACCAGGGTGTCCGGCGGTCGTAGGGGTTGCCGAACGTCATATTTCCCGTCGTCGGATCCTGGGTTATGTTGGCCCACTTGCCATGACCAAAGATGTACGTATCTTCGATCGGACTTGTGTTCGAGATCCCGACCTCGCTAGCCGTGCTCAGGGGGCTGCCTTCGTAGGCTACCTGGAACAGACCCACGGTTGTGGTCGCTCTCTTATTCATCAACGGCAATGTGTAGTAGACATTGCCCTTGAAGGTGTTGGGACGATC
>JBEKJF010000243.1:0-10169 GCA_050011375.1 Candidatus Sulfotelmatobacter sp. | reverse complement strand
CAGCAGTTCACGGCGATGGGCACTTACACCGACGGCAGCACGCAGATACTGACGCAGAGCGGGCAATGGAGTTCGAGTGTCGCGACGGTGGCGACGATCAGCAACACGACGAACACGGCGGGGCTGGCCAGCACGCTAACGACGGGCACGACGACCATCGGGATCAGTTCCGGGACAATCAGTGCGACGGCCACGCTGCTGGTGAATCCAGCGGCGCTGGTTTCGATCGCGATCAATCCACCGACGCCGACGATTGCTCTGGGGACAACCCAGCAGTTCACCGCGACAGGCACCTACACAGACGGCAGCACACAGGATCTGACAGCGGTTGCAACCTGGAATTCATCGTCGGCAATGGTTGCGATCATCAGCAACGCAGTAGGCAGCTACGGGCTCGCCACCAGTTCCGGTCAAGGCACGGCCACCATCTCGGCCACTTCAGGCTCCATCTCTTCGTCCACCACCATCACTGTGACCCAGGCGAGTCTAGTCTCGATTGCTGTGACGCCTCCATCGATTTCCATTGCCTTGGGGTATGGCGAACAGTTCGCAGCCACGGGAACCTACACCGACAGCTCAACGCAGGACATCACTCAATCGGCGACTTGGATGTCATCCCTTCCGTCAGTCGCCGCGATAAGCACGGCGGGATATGCCACTAGTATCTATCCCGGAAGCACAACTGTCTCGGCAAGTTCCGGTTCGGTCACCGGCACTGCTTCTCTGGTGGTCAATCCCGCCGTGGCAGTCTCGCTGGTCGTCACGCCCGCGAGTTCGACGGTTTTCGTGGGAGCGCAGCAACAGTTCACAGCCACATTGAATTACAGCAACGGCACTTCGACGATCGTCACCAGTGCGGTCACATGGAGTTCCTCCAATTCCTCCGTGGCGACGGTCACCAGCGGCGGACTTGCAGTCGGCGTCGCGGGCGGTTCGAGCGCGATCGAGGCAATCTGGGGCGCGAACCTGCTTACTTCCACAGTAAGTCTCACCGTGTCGCCGCCCACAGTTTCAATTACGCCCTCGGGAGCTTCGATTGCCTTGAGTGCAACCCAGCCGTTCAGCGCGACGGTGACCGGAAGTACGAATCAAAACGTCACCTGGAGCGTCGATGGAATGACCGGCGGCAACTCAACCATTGGAACCATCTCGACGGCCGGCCTCTATACGGCTCCGCCACTGATCGGCAGCCATACCATTGGTGCAGTCGCGCAGGCCAATAGCGCGAGCATAGGCACAGCTTCTCTGACCGTCGGCTCTTTGGTTCCCGTGCAGAATACTTTCTTTGGCATGCATCTGCACCTGCTCACGTCGCCAGTTCCGGGCACGATGGTGGGCACCGGCCGCATTTGGGATTCTGCCTCGGCCCAATGGCCGTACTTGAATACAGCGAGTAATACATTCGTCTGGACCAATCTTGACAACGTCCTTGCCGAGTACAAAACAGCCGGCATCAACGACATCCTTTACACGCTTTGGCGAGTTCCCAATTGGGCTTCGTCGAAGCCGACGGACGCCACCTGCGACTATTCCAACCTTGGCTCCAAGTATTATGGTGAGTGCGATTTGCCCACCGACATCAACGCCGACGGCACAGGTACCAACTTAACCTGGCGCACATGGGTGCAGAATATTGCCCAGCACGTCAATAACACGACGTATCTGGCCACGCATGCCAAGATCAAATACTGGGAACCTTGCAACGAATGTTACCGCTCGCCGGAGCTTGATCCGGGCTACGACAGCGGTGGCAATGTTTCGGTGGCCTACAAGGGCACCTACGCGCAGTTGGTACGGTTAATGCAAGACGCCCGCTGCATCATCGTCGGGCATTCCAGCGATCCCATAACGGCGTTGAACACCACTTGTGCCCAGGCTGGCTATCCTGTCATCGGCGTCGACCCGACGGCAGAAATGGTGATGCCTTCCACCAACCCGATTCAAAATGGCAAGAATCCGCCTTACCCGCAAGTGATGCAAAACCTGCTGTACTGCACCTGCGCGAACAACTCGTGTTCCGCCAGCAGCACCGGATGCACCACGGGTTCGGCCGGCAGTGCGGCTGTAGACATCATCTCTACCCACATCTATCCCAGCACTTACACGCCTGAACAAATACCAAATGAAATAGCCGTTGTGCGCAGCTACCTTAGTGCCGCAGATCTGGCCAAGCCATTCTGGACCGGTGAAGGCGGATGGGGAGGGAACTCAACTGCGACTGAAGTGAGCGATGGCGATCCCGACATGGAAGCCGCTTTCGTCGCGCGCTTCGAAATAATGAATTGGGCGACAGGGCTAACCCGCGCCTACTGGTACGAGTGGGATAACCCCGCGTATGGCACGCTCTGGAGCCCTACCAGCATCAACGGTTGTTCTACAACCTTCACTAGCGGCTACGTCTGCAAGCCGGGAAGCGCCTACCAGCAAGTCTATGATTGGTTGCTGGGATCCACTCTGGGAGCTTGCTCGGTGACGGGCACCGTCTGGACGTGCACATTGACGCAATCGAGCGGATCGATTGCAGAAATCATCTGGGACACTTCGCAGAGCTGCAACAACGGGAGCTGCACTACGAGTCAGCAGTCCGTTCCTTCAGTTTACGTCAGCTACGGCGATCTGACAGGGGCCCGCTATTCGATTAGCGGTACCGTCCCAGTAAGCATAAAACCAATTCTGTTGCAGACAGAATAGCTTCTTAAGAAGCTGAGGGTCGTGACGATCCCCAACGGATCCAAGACTGGATCAATCAACAATGCCATGTTCTCGCACAAAGTCGCCAGGCCAGTCATCACCTCGCGATTCCGCACTTATTCCGTCGAGCACGTCTTTGAAAACCCCTGACTGGGTTGGATTTGAAACAGATCGTGGAACAATTAGGGAGCCTGAAAATTGGCTCTGTTTGTTTTTGCTCGGGCCAGCGGTGTCACTTTTGCGGCTCTGAGCTTTGGTGATCGCTGCCCCGCCCATTCTGAATTAGCACCACTCTCCTTCGCTGCTGGGCTTCGTCGTGTTCCAGGCGGGTTGCAATCTGCAGTTGACTGTCCGCTTCTTCCTTGCGGCCTACGCGAACAAGCGTGAGACCGAGATAGTAATGAGCTTCGCGCAGCGATTCGTCGCTGACTATCGCCCGTTGCAGCAGATCGATTGCGTCAGAGTAACGCTTTTGTTCGAAAGCTACTCTGCCGAGGCCAGACAGAGCTCCCGCGTGTTTCGAGTCATGGATTAGTGCCTGGCGGAAATTCGTTGCCGCGTCGTCCAGAGCTTTGGCATTCAGATCAAGGAGTCCGAGGCGAAAGTAGGATTCCGTCTGCTCGGGGGCCAGCACGATCGATCGCTCAAATTGTTGTCGCGCCTCGGGCGCCCGCTCCAGGGCCGCGAGGGTCATGCCAAGCGCACAATGACCGGCGTCATCATCCGGATGCGCTTCAACATAACGAGCAAACTGCTGGCGCGCTTCCTCGAATCTCGATAGCCCCATGAAGGCGCGGCCCAGGTTGTAAAGCGCGAGCTGGTCATCTGCGCGGAGTTTCAGAACTCTTTGAAAGGCTGCGACCGCGTCTTCCCACAGGGACATTTGCAACTCGACTGTTCCCAGCTCGAATTGAACTTGGGGATTGTCCGGCGCAAGTTTCTCAGCCTCGGTCAGCCAAGGCAAAGCTTCTGGGTAGTCTCGGCTCTCGACCGCGGTGCGGGCATTTTCTTGCAGTAGGCGCACGAGAGCGTCGGATGCGTCGCGACGGGAAGGGTCCATCTGTATGGCTTCGCGCAGTTGGGGAATGGCGTCGTCCATGCGGCCGTTCTGCACATAGAGCAAGCCGAGGTGAGCGCGCGCCGGGGCGAAATCGGTCTTTTGCCGAATTGCGCGCAAGAAAAGTTCCTCAGCCTCGGGCGCGCGTTGCTGGAGGACGCGGACGACCCCTAATAGATCGATGGCGCGATAATCGTCGGGCGCGGTGCGAAGGACCGACTGCAGGTCTTTTTCTGCGAGACTCAGTTTCCCGGCCATCATGGCCTGAGTCGCGTTCTGCAATAGAGACTCATCCGCGTGCGGCTTAGCGACTTGAGCTACAGACGCCACGCTCGAAAAAAGTAACATGCCGCAACATAAAAGTTTGTTTCGCACCTTAATTGGTTTCACACTCTATTTCGTTTCACACCCTATTTCGTTTCAAGCTTCGAGAGCGCCTTCGGCTTAACTTAACGGTTCGGTGATTTTAACAATCTGATCTGGCTTCTGATCGTGGAGGACCTGGCGAATACCACTCGGCCAACGGATGTCAATCTCGCGGATGGATTCTGAGGTTCCCAAACCAAAGTGCAGGCGCTTGTCGCCCGAGGACTGATAGCTGCTGCTGGTAGTAACAGTGGCGAATCGATCGCCAGCCGCGGTGGAGATTTTCACCTGTGCACCAATGGCGTCGCGATTACTTTTCGTGCCTACCAGGTTCAGTGTGATCCAGTGGTTCGCAGTTTCGGTCTCGTTCAGCAAGACCCACGCCGGCCCGTCGTTCGAGGTGACGACGGCATCAAGCTTGCCGTCGTTGTTAATGTCTCCAACAGCCAAGCCGCGTGCAGCCCACTCTTGATGGAAAACTTCACCCGAGCCCGCGGAAACATCGACAAATCTTTTGCCCTTATCGTTCTGCAAAAGCAGAGGCGACTCCCGGTAGCGCAAATGGGGTTCGCTGAGCTGGATGGTATCGATGACGTGAGATTGCACGATCAGCAGGTCTTTCCAGCCGTCGTTGTCATAATCAAAAAACCGCACGCCCCAGCCGGAGTGCAAAAGAGAAATTGCACTCAGACCGCTGACCGCGGTGGAATAATCGAAAGTGCCATCCTTCAAATTCGTGTAGAGCGCATAGCGCTGATTGGCAAGATCGGTGATGATGATGTCGGGCCAGCCATCGTTGTTGTAGTCCTCGAAGTCAACGCCCATGCCGGCGAAGGAATTGCCATTGCCATCGAGCCCGGCTCCGGAAGGCAATGCAACTTCTTCGAAGGTTCCGTTGCCGCGGTTATGAAACAGATACTGCGGCATTGAATCATTGGCCAGCAGGATGTCCATGAACCCATCGTGATCGTAATCTGCGATCGCGAGCCCCAGGCCTTTTCCCGGCTTGTCGATCCCAGCCCGGTGCGCTACCTCGGTGAACTTTCCACCGCCGTCATTATGAAATAAAAGCAGCGATTCCGGCTTAAATAGATCGGGATGGCAATAAGAACGGTAGCCACCTTTTTCGCGACGCCCGCAAAATACATCGTCGAAGTCCCATTGCATGTAGCGTGCAACCACGAGATCAAGTCGCCCGTCATTGTCGTAGTCGACCCAGGCGGCACTGGTCATCCATCCCGAGCCGGCAACACCCGCTGCGGCAGTCACGTCCGTGAACGTGCCGTTTCCATTGTTGTGATAGAGCGTGCCCCGTCCATACCCGGCTACATATAGATCTTCGGATCCATCGTTGTCGTAATCCCCGACCGCAACGCCAGTGGAATAGCCAAAGCCAGTGAGACCCGCGCGTTCGGTGACATCTTCGAATGTCCCGTCCGATTTCTGGTGATAGAGCCGATTCCAGAACTTCGGGTCGTCCTTCTTGGGAATCAAGCCTCTCGGTGTGGGATCTTCGAGACGCGCACCGTTAGCGAAGAAGATGTCGAGGCGGCCGTCATTATCGTAATCGAATAGAGCTACGCCCGAACCCATCGCCTCGAGAAGGTATTTCTTGCTGGTCGGAGAAGCCTGCTGGCGGAAATGAATCCCTAGTTTCTCGGTGACATCGACGAAATGCCCGGGGGTGGGGGAGTTCGTAGAAGTCCCCGCAAAGAGCCAAGTCCCGAAAATCAGAAGGCTTCCCCAGAGCGTTGCGCGAGCGGAAAGATGGGAAGTCCTTTTCATGATTTCGGAACAGTTCCCTTCGATTGATCAACGTAACGCCTTGCAAGCCTCGCCAGCGCGTCCCCAAAAGCTCCGTAATAAGAATCCTCAATTATAAGGAAATGGCTTTGCTCAACGCCTCTACGGGGAGCTAATCCGTAAAAAGAACAAAGTTTAGATCGTTTTGAGCGAAAAAGAAACAAAATCATTGACTGTTGCCGTAGAAGCGCATTACGATTCGGGTGCATTAGTTTTCACAACCGTTAAGTCCAAGTGAGCTTGACCGAAGCCGAGGGGGAATTGCCATGACGCAAGACGCGCAGTTATCGGGAGTGACGTGGTTCAAAATGGCGTTGTATGCCATCGGAGTGCTGGCGGTCGCGCTTTTCGGCGTGCAGCCTATGTTTGCCCAATTCGATACGGGCACGATCAGCGGCAGAGTGACGGATGCCTCAGGGGCTGTTGTCGCACATGCGGCGCTCACGGTGGAGAACGTGGGTACAGGCATTCAAAAGAACTTTGTCACCGACCAGAATGGCAATTTCGTGGCTTCGTCGTTGCCTTACGGAACCTACGTGGTCCGGGTTCGCGCCAGCGGATTTGCAGAAAACAAGAGTCAACCAGTCGTGCTTAACGTAGGTTCGACAGTGCAACTCAATCTCACACTTGCGGTAGCTGCGTCACAGGAGACCGTTCAAGTCACCGGCACGGCTACTACGGTTGACACCTCATCGAGCATGTCTGGCACAACGTTGGATACGAATCAGGTCGCCAACCTGCCAATCAACGGACGCGACGTAAGTGAGTTTTTAGAAGTGTCCCCCGGATCGGTGGACTCTACCGGATTCTTCCAGGGCAGCGTCAACGGGATGGAAAATATTTTTACCGGCTTGAATATCACGCTCGATGGCCAGAGCGCCATGCGCGGCGACATCAATGGATTCCTGGACACAGAAGGCCAGGAAACAGCACGCATTACGCGAGCCAGCGTGGATAGCATCCAGGAAATTGATTACGCCAATAGCGGCTACACGGCGGAAACTGGCCATTCACTTGGCCCGCAGATGAATGTCATCACCAAATCCGGCACGAACGCCTACCACGGCTCGCTGTATGAATATTTCCGCAACGATGCTATCGACGCGAAGGACTATTTCGCGACTGGGCCTGAGCCTTTAAGGCTCAACCAGTTTGGCGGCAATCTGGGTGGGCCCATCGTCAGAAACAAGGTCTTCTTCTTTATCAACTACGAAGGCGATCGCACTCACGTCACACTCATAAACTCTCTGAACCATACGCTAAGCGCGGCCGCTCGAGCACAATTCGTACCGTCCATGCAGCCTGTATTAGCTCAGTTTGCTCCCCTGCCGGCTGGCTGCACTGCCATACCGGCGCCACAATCGTGTGTTGGTAACTTCTAATATTGTTAGCGAAAATACCGGATCGGTCAGAATCGATTACAACGTTTCCGAGAAGGATAGAATTTTCTTCCGTTACAACATCAACGATTCGCTGACCAACTATACGTATGGCCTCAATGAGGGACAGTTATCTCCTCAGGCGTTAAGAACTCAGTACGCCAAAGTCGATGAAACGCACACCTTTAGTTCGACGCTGCTGAATGAATTCAGCGTGGGGGTCAACCGTTTCTATTCCGACACAAATTCGAATACTCCCGTGCCGCTGGCCGGTTTTAATGGCTTTTTCACGGACTTGGGTTCTCTGCCCGGACCGAATACGTTCAATCAGATCACTCCGTTTACCGACATTGAGATTTTTGACAATGTCAGCAAGACCATCGGGCGCCATACGATTAAATTTGGCCCGCAGATTCGAATCAACCGGAACAACGAATGGCTGCGCCCGCAACAGACCTACGACTTCGCCAGCATTTCGAACCTGGAAGACAATGTGCCTTTCGTCTTGCAGAAAATCGGCGAGCCGGGGTTCGTGGGAAACCGGAATTCCAACTGGGATTTTTATTTCCAGGACGACTGGAGAGTAAATAGCAAACTTACTTTGAACCTTGGCCTGCGGTACGACTACAACACGGTGTGGACTACCGGAACGAACCAGGGGCAGAATTTCGATGTAGCCACGCAGTCCTTGCTTCCTCTCAACCAAACCACATATACCGCGCCGAAAGGCGATTTGGCTCCGCGCGTGGGTTTCGCCCTCGATCCCACGGGGCGAGGAAAGACTGTGATTCATGCCTACGCTGGTCTCTTCTACAATCCAATGCACTTCAACTTTGCCACTACGACAAATGTGCCTGCTCTTTCCAGTTACAACGTCAACCTTTTCCAGGCGAACATCACTTATCCTGCCCCCAACCCGCCGCTTCCAGCCGGAACACAAAATGTAAATGCGTTTCCCACGAACCCGAAAGACCCGGTCGCTGCGAACTGGCTGTTCGGCATTCAGCAGGAAGTAGCACGCAACACCATTCTTACCGTGAACTACGTCGGCAACAATGTTCATCACATGCAGGCAGGTGTCGACTTCGCCGCCTTGAACGCCAACCCGGCGAATGTCTTCAGTGACGCCCGACCATATTCGAATTTTGCGAACGAAAATGTGCTCTCGGACGAACTTGGTTCTAACTACAATGCCCTGCAAGTGAAACTGGTCCGCAAGGTGGGAAGGCTGAATCTGGAGGCGAACTACGCGTGGTCCCACGAACTCGACGATATGGTCAACGTTTTCAGCCCGGGTTTTGAGAATCCGTCCAACCCCAATTACGATCACGGCGATGGAGATTGGGACGTCCGACATAATCTCACCGGCAGCGCAGTCTACAGCTTGCCAGAACTGAAAGGTTCGAGCTCTCTTGTTCGGACAGCGTTGGGCGGCTGGCAAACCTCCGGCATTCTTCAAACTCGATCGGGACTTCCGACGAATATTACGCTGGTCAGCGGATTCTTCGGCAATCCGACGAGGCCGGACTACGTACCCGGCGAACCCTTATGGGTTGCGAATCACAGTTGGCCAACTTCGAGCTA
The DNA here is from genome assembly GCA_050011375.1 of Candidatus Sulfotelmatobacter sp. GTDB lineage: Bacteria > Acidobacteriota > Terriglobia > Terriglobales > Acidobacteriaceae > Sulfotelmatobacter. The sequence goes on along the minus strand of JBEKJF010000243.1, from coordinate 1,289 downwards.
CAACATTAATGCCTTTGCGATCGAACCGACCTACGACGGCACTCCGGGCGACACAATCGGGACGGTCGGCCGCAACGCTCTGCGCGGACCGGCATATTTCCAGTTCGACTTATCTGGAATGAAGAACTTCGCAATTACCGAGAGGGTTACGATGCAGTTCCGCGCGGACATCTTCAACATCTTTAACCATCCGAATTTTACCAGCCCTGACGGGGGAATCTGCACGGCGGTGGGCTTGGGAACCTGCGCGCCTAACGCCAATTTCGGTCGCGTCGGCCAAACCATCGCCGATGCCAACGGAACTCAAATTGGAGGGGGCACTGCGCGCCAGACTCAGTTCTCGCTCAGGTTCTCCTTCTGATCACTTCCCCCCCGCCTAGTACGGCAGCAACAATCGATCGTTGCTGCCGTATCTCCAAGCTGCTCTCGTCCGAGGGACAATGTCGAAGCTTTACATCTCGAATTACGATAAGTACCCATCGGTCAGGGTGTCTGACTCGCGGGATGGCTGCGAAACGGGGTGGAATGCGATCGGCCGGCGTTTGAAATCGAGGGTCCGGCCCGGGCGGTTCGTGATTTGTGTGGAGTGTTATCCCGGCTGTTTTGAAAAGGAGATTGAAGGGCAACTCGTGAACGCACTGCAGCCTGAAATCGTGCTGCGCACTGCTGAGTGTTACTTACCGGAGAGCGCCATTCAATCCCTCTGCGCCCGCGATTTAGGCGATGATCCTGTGTTTGCCTTCATGGGCAAGTACGAACTCTCAGAATTCCTGGATGAGCGCAAGCTCGCGGAACAACGCCGCCGGCTGCAGCAGGCATCGGGCACTGTTCTTGTCATTGGCACAGGCGCCAGCCTTGTTGCAGAACAGTGGGACCTGCTGGTCTATTGCGACATGGCGAGGTGGGAGATCCAACAGCGCCAGCGTTCCGGTGAAGTGACGAACCTGGGTTTGCAGAATTGCACAGAACGCCCGCAGGCGAAGTATAAACGGGCCTACTTTGTCGACTGGCGGGTCGCCGACCGCTTGAAGAAGAATCTGATTCCAAAATTTGATTTTCTGTTGGACACAAATCAGCGCGACCTGCCAAAGATGATCAGTGGCCAGCAGCATCTGCGGGGATTGAAGAATGCGGCGCACCGACCATTTCGTGTAGTTCCCTTCTTCGATCCCGGACCCTGGGGCGGGCAGTGGATGAAGGAAGTGTGCGATTTGCCGCGGGAGGCCGAGAATTACGCGTGGTGCTTTGATTGCGTGCCGGAAGAGAACAGTCTTCTGCTTGGCTTCGGC
>JBEKJF010000242.1:0-7486 GCA_050011375.1 Candidatus Sulfotelmatobacter sp. | reverse complement strand
ATCACCATGGAATCGAGACTCGACGCAACGCGAAAGATATGCAGCAACGCCGCTTCATCCAGCAAGCGGTAGAAGTGGTTCCACTCTTCCATCGTGAGTCCGTACTCGGAACCGAGAAACCGCATGACCGAGTTGGCAGCCAGGGTGACATCCTTCGCCCACAACAGGAATTCCGTACGGTTGCAGGTGGCCACAACAATAACTTCTTCAATGCCTTCGGCTCGCGATAATTGGACGAGAGCCGCATAGCGCCGCTCTTCACTGATCCAAAAGCGCTCGCGCACGGCGACAGGGGCTGTGCGGTAGTTCAGGCCAACGACCATCAGGGTAGGTTCCACGACGGATGCTCCTGCGTACTGACTTTCTGAAAAGCATCCACCGGGCCAAACCTGAAATGTGCAGCAGCGCACGATTCCCCTTTATTGTCAGATGGTTAGGAGCATTAATTCTTGAAACAGTGCGGCTTTACAAGCGGCGACTGCGGAGTCTCACCCTGATCCGGCGTGAATTGACCCGCTGCATCGGATTCGAAAAGGCTAGCTCGTGAGAGCGGAGAAGAGGTCCCGAACTCAGCCTAGCGCGCGATCTCCACCAGCGCGGGCGCGTGCCCAGCCTCGGAGTTCTTCGCGCCAGCATTCTTCGCGGAAGCGTTCTTGGTTCCAGGTTCGTAGACGCAGAACGGCTCTTCGTCGAGATAGTTGCCAGTGGCGGCGAAAGCGCGTGCGCGGCATCCCATGCAGACGTTGCGAAACTCGCAGCAGCCGCACTTCCCTTTCAGATTGTTCACGTCGCGCAGCTGATTGAATACGACCGAGTTCTCCCAGATGTCGGCGAACGGCTGCTTCTTCAGATCTCCTGCGAGGGCCGGCAAATATCCGCAAGGATAAACTTCGCCCTGATTCGAGATGAAACAAACTGCGGTTCCGGCCAGGCAGCCTTTGGTCATCGCGTTCATGTCGGAGGGATGCGTGCCGGGATGTCCTACGGCTTTTCCGAAGCCCTGAGGTTTCAGTTCGATGCCGGTTGAACCGGGCATGGTCATTTCTGTCGGTCCAATATGCGGCGCATCTGCGGACGCTACAAGCGCTGGCTGCGCCGCGTGAGCGGCCGCTGTCGCGGAACGATGCTCCAACGCGCGCCGTTGGCGAACCACGCGGAAGTAGTGGGGCGCGCAGGTCGCTTTCAGATCGATACCGCCAGTGAGCGACTGATCATAGAACCAGTTCAGCATGCGCTCGTATTCTTCCGGAGGAACCATTTGCTCGGAGGCGATATCCACGCCACAACCTACCGGCACCAACAGAAAAGTGTGCAGCGCATCGGCGCCAATCGATTTCGCAAGCTCCAGCACATGCGGAAGCTGATGCGCATTGTGGCGGGCGATCGTCGTATTGATCTGCACTGACATGCCGAGATCTTTAAGATTGCGAAAACCCGTGATGGCAGCATCGAATGCGCCCGGAATGCCGCGGAACGTGTCGTGCGTCTGTGCATCGGCGCCATCGAGGCTGATGGCTACGCGTTTCACTCCGCTATCCACGATCTTCTGCGCGACTTGCTTTGTGACCAGCGTGCCATTCGTCGCCAGGGCCACGCGCAATCCTTTGCTGGTGCCGTAGCGCGCCAACTCGAAAATATCCGAACGAAACAGCGGTTCACCGCCGCTCAGCACAAGAATAGGACTGGACACTTCGGCAATCTGATCGATGATCGCCTTTGCAGTTTCCGTCGAAAGGTCATCGGGAGAACTCAACTCCGTCGCGCTCGCGCGGCAGTGGATGCAGCGCAGATTGCAGCCTTTGGTCAGCTCCCAGAAAATCAGCCGCGGCTTGTTTTGCGTTCCGGGATTTGTATGACTGGGACTGATATGAGTTGAATGATGGCCATTGCTCTCTAAGATAGTCATTTGCGGTTTCGCCTCCCACTTGAACGGGGCGCTGTGCCCCTCCCACGACGCAACGATAATGCAGCGTTCATCCACTGGCGGTGATACTCATCACGGAAAATTGTGATACCGATCACAGGATGTAAGCTCTTTTGAATATGAGAATTGGGTCGACGCACCGGTTTTAAAAGCGCGCCGCAGGCGCGAAATTCCCGCTTTACGCCCACTCGAAACGTCCTAGTTGTGACTCGCGATGTCGCGCAGCGCGCCCGAGTTGCGGATCACCAGGGTGGAACCTTTCGACTGCAAAATCTGGCGTTTTTTCAGATCCGCAAAAAGTCGGGTCACGGTCTCTCGCGAGGTCCCGATCATCTGCGCAATCTCCTCGTGAGTGAGGCGGAGCGTCAAGCGACCCTCGGGTTTGCCGGCAGCTCCGTTCTTCGAACTCCACTCCAGAAGCAACGACGCTAGTTTCTCGGCGGCAGAGTGTGACAGGCCCAGCGAACGCACTTCCTTGCACGCGTTGTGATATTTCTCGCCAAGCTGCTCGGCCACTTTAAAGCAAGCATCCACATCTTCTTTTAGAAAGCGGAGAAAATCATCGCGCTTCACGAAATTGATCTGGCAGGGGTCGATGGTTTCAGCTGTCACTTCGTATGGTTTGCCGGAGATGGTGGCGCTCAGACCCAGGACTTCGCCGGGTTCTGCGAGTTTCACAATCATGGTTCGGCCGGCAGGCGAGTTGATGGAAAGCTTCACACTGCCTTTGCATATAACAAAGATGCCACGCGGCATTTGCCCTTCGACAAATAACACGGCTCCCTGAGGATAGGCGGTGGAAAACTTAATGCCTTCAAAGTTCTGCAGCGTGGCGGGCGGCATATCGCAGAAGAGATGATCGGCCCTCAGCTTGCAATTAAGGCAGCTTTCGACGATTTCCATTCCGTATGGTGACAGCATGCACCAACCTCCTAGCGCTGTGGTCAGTGTCGGCCTGCGCAGAGCGCTTGGCTGTGCTGCTCGGCACTCGCTCACGTGACGTGGCTCACATTTTCATGTTTGTGATGTGCGTCACAGGCGGCTGTGACATGCCTTGCTGCGTTCCTCTGCCGCAGCGTTCATTCTTAGTCAGTCAATCATTAAGCAATCGACTTTAAGAAATCAGTAGGAATTGGAACTTTACAACTATCCATCGCAAGCAAAGGCAGGATCATGAAGCGCAAATTCAAGACCATGGATGCAAACGAGGCGGTCGCCTACGTCGCCTACCGGGTGAATGAAGTCATCGCCATCTATCCCATTACTCCTTCTTCGAACATGGGCGAATGGGCCGACGAGTGGGCGTCGCAGGGGATCCAGAATATCTGGGGCACGGTGCCTCACGTGATGGAGATGCAGAGCGAAGGCGGCGCTGCCGGAGCTGTGCACGGCGCGCTGCAGACAGGCTCGCTCGCCACTACATTTACCGCGTCGCAGGGCCTGCTGCTGATGATCCCGAACATGAATAAGATTGCGGGCGAACTTACGCCCACGGCATTCCATGTTTCGGCGCGCACCCTGGCAACGCACGCACTCTCGATCTTCGGCGATCACTCCGATGTTATGTCCTGCCGCATGACCGGCTTCGCCATGCTGTGCTCGAATTCCGTGCAAGAAGCCATGGACATGGCACTGATCGCGCACGCGGCGGCGCTGGAGTCGCGCATCCCGTTCCTGCATTTCTTCGACGGCTTTCGCACCTCGCACGAAGTCAACAAGATTCAAATGCTGACGGAAGATGACATGCGGGCTCTCATTAATATGGACCGCGTTTTCGAGCATCGCCAGCGCGCGCTCTCGCCCGATCATCCCGTGTTGCGGGGCACGGCCCAGAATCCGGATGTGTTCTTCCAGATGCGCGAGCGGGCGAACTCTTTCTACACCGCGTGTCCTGAAATTGTGCAATCCGTGATGAACAAATTCGCGGAGCAAGTGGGCCACTCCTATCACCTCTTCGATTACGTGGGCGCGCCCGATGCTGAGCGCGTGATTGTGATGATGGGCTCTGGCGCTGAAGTCGCGCATGAAACTATCGACCATCTCAACGCGCAGGGCGAAAAGCTGGGACTGCTGAAAGTTCATATGTACCGGCCTTTTCCGGTGCAGGCTTTTCTGGAGTCCTTGCCTGCCAGCGTGCGCAAGATCGCTGTTCTCGATCGCACGAAAGAATCGGGAGCGATTGGCGACCCGCTGTATCTCGATGTCGTAAACGCGCTTCATGAGGGAGTCAAATCCGGTTACGCCGCTCGTAAAACTGTGGCCGAGGTTGTAGGCGGAAGGTACGGGCTCTCCTCGAAGGAATTCACGCCGGCGATGGTCAAGGCAATTTACGACAATCTGAAATCCGACAACAGCGATCACCAGACAAAAGATCATTTCACGATCGGCATTCAGGACGACGTCAGTCACAGCAGCCTGCCGTACGAAACAAGTTTTTCAACTGAGCCCGAAAATGTTGTTCGCGCAATGTTCTACGGCCTGGGCTCGGACGGTACCGTGGGGGCCAACAAGAATTCCATCAAGATCATTGGCGAGAACACTGACAATTACGCGCAAGGTTATTTTGTCTACGATTCGAAGAAATCGGGCGCGGTAACAATTTCGCATCTTCGCTTCGGGCCGCAACCGATACGCTCGAGCTACCTGATCTCGAGCGCTAACTTTGTCGCTTGCCACCAGTGGATTTTCCTCGAGCGCTACGACATGCTGAGCGCCCTGGTCCCCGGCGGCACTTTCCTGCTGAACAGTCCTTTCGGCGCGGATGAAGTTTGGGATCACCTGCCGCGCGCGGTGCAACAACAGATCATCGCGAAGCGCGCGAAGTTTTTTGTAATCGATGCCTATCAGGTGGCGCGCGACACCGGCATGGGCAATCGCATGAACACCATTCTGCAGGTGTGCTTCTTCGCCATTTCGAAAGTATTGCCAGCTGAGCAGGCCATTGAGGCGATTCGCAAATCGATTCGCGACACCTACGGGAAAAAGGGCGAAGAAATCGTCGCGCAGAACATGAAGGCCGTCGATGAGACTTTGGCTCACTTGTACGAAGTGAAGGTCCCGGCGGAACTGAGCAGCACCATCGAAATGCCTCCGCCATTCTCGCCATCGGCGCCGGAATTCGAGCGCAATGTTCTGGGAATGATGTATGCCGGACGCGGCGACGAATTGCCCGTCAGCGCATTTCCTGTCGACGGCACTTTCCCGACCGGAACGGCGAAGTGGGAGAAGCGCAACCTCGCGCTCGAAATCCCCGCATGGGACGATAAGATCTGCATCCAGTGCGGCAAGTGCGCCATGGTTTGCCCGCACTCGGTGATTCGAATAAAGGTCTACGACTCGAAAGAACTAGAAGGCGCGCCGGCCACATTCAAATCAACCACGACTCGCGACAAAGAATGGCAAGGCCTCAACTACACGATTCAAGTGGCGCCGGAAGACTGCACGGGATGCGGCATCTGCGTTGAAGTTTGTCCGGTGAAGAACAAAGCCGAAACCCGGCTCAAAGCCATTAACATGGTGCCGCAACCTCCGCTGCGCGTGCCCGAGCGCGATAATTGGGATTTCTTTCTGAAAATTCCAGAACTCGACCGCCGCAACATTAAACTCACCACAATTCGCCAGCAGCAGATCCAGGAGCCGCTGTTCGAATTCTCCGGCGCCTGCGCGGGCTGCGGCGAAACTCCTTATCTCAAGCTGATGTCGCAGTTGTTCGGCGACCGCGCACTCATCGCAAACGCGACTGGATGCTCGTCAATTTACGGTGGCAACCTTCCCACCACGCCATGGACGAAAAATGCCGCTGGCCGTGGTCCCGCGTGGTCGAACTCTCTTTTCGAAGATAACGCGGAGTTCGGCTTGGGCTTCCGTCTTTCCATCGATAAGCAAACTGAGTTTGCGCAGGAACTGGTGAAGCGCCTGGCAGGAACGATTGGTGAAGAGCTTGCGACCGCGCTACTCACCTCAGCGCAGAAAGACGAAGCTGACATTTATGAACAGCGGCAGCGCGTCGATCTGCTGAAAGAAAAACTGCAAGGCGTAAATTCCGCCGACTCAAAACAACTTCTTTCCGTCGCCGACCTGCTGGTGAAGAAAAGCATCTGGCTGGTTGGCGGGGACGGTTGGGCGTATGACATCGGCTACGGCGGCCTCGATCATGTGCTGGCTAGCGGCCGCAACGTCAACGTGCTTGTGCTCGACACCGAGGTTTACTCCAACACTGGAGGCCAGGCTTCGAAATCCACACCGCGCGGCGCAGTAGCCAAGTTTGCGGCCGGCGGCAAGCCCGGCGGCAAGAAAGATCTCGGACTCATCGCCATGAGCTACGGCAATATTTATGTTGCCAGCGTGGCCATGGGCGCGAAAGACGAGCACACGCTGAAAGCGTTTCTCGAAGCTGAAGCCTACAACGGCCCCAGCCTGATTATCGCGTACTCGCACTGTATCGCCCACGGCATCAACATGACCACGGCGATGTCGAATCAGAAAGCGGCCGTCGATTCTGGACAGTGGCTGCTCTATCGCTACAACCCGGAACGGGCCGCCCAGGGCGAGAATCCGCTGATTCTCGATTCACGCACGCCCACCCGCAAAGTTTCGGATTTCATGCAGATGGAAACGCGCTTCAAGATGCTCACCAAGAGCCGTCCGGAAGACGCCAAACTCCTCTGGCGAGAAGCGCAGAACGATGCCATGACGCGTTTTCATTTGTATGAATATCTGGCGCAGCGAAAATTTAACGGCGAAGCGGTTTAAGCCGGGCAACTCGCAAAATAAAATACGCAGGGAGAAATCATGATCGACCTCAGCACAACTTATCTGGGTTTGAAACTTCGTACGCCGCTGGTAGCTTCAGCCTCGCCGCTATCGCAGGAGATCGACGGCATTCGCCGTCTCGAGGATGCGGGCGCATCCGCCGTGGTGTTGTATTCGCTGTTCCAGGAACAGTTGGAGCAGGAAAGCTTCGAGCTTGAACACCATCTCACCGAAGGAACGGATAGTTTCGCCGAGGCAACGAGTTTCTTTCCCCGGCCCGCGGAATTCAACTTAGGGCCTGAGGGTTATCTGAATCACATTCACAAGGCCAAGAAAGCAGTGTCGATGCCACTTATCGCCAGCCTCAACGGCTCTACCGTCGGCGGCTGGACGCAGTACGCCAAGCTCATCGAGCAAGCGGGAGCCGACGCGCTCGAATGCAACATTTATGCAATTCCCACGAATGCCGACCTCAGCTCCAATGTGATCGAACAGCAATACATCGATATTGTCCGAGCCGTAAAGTCGGCGGTGACAATTCCGGTTGCGGTTAAGCTTAGCCCCTTTTTCAGCAATCTGGCCAACATGGCGAAGCGGCTCGACGAAGCCGGAGCGGATGCGCTGGTGCTGTTCAATCGCTTCTACCAGCCAGATATCAACCTCGACGAATTGGAAATCCAGCCCAATGTGTTGCTGAGCACGCCACAGGCGCTGCGCCTGCCGCTCACCTGGATTGGCATTCTCTATGGCCGCATCCGCGCCAACCTGGCTGCAACCAGCGGTGTGCAAGGTCCTGAAGATGTCATCAAG
>JBEKJF010000241.1:0-7531 GCA_050011375.1 Candidatus Sulfotelmatobacter sp. | reverse complement strand
CTCGGCGGCGAAGTGAAAGATCTGTTGCTGCTGGATGTGACTCCGCTGTCTTTGTCGATTGAGACTTTGGGCGGCGTGGCTACTCCGATGATTCCGCGGAATACGACCATTCCGACTAAGAAGACGGAGACGTTCTCGACTGCTGCGGATAATCAGACCTCGGTTGAGGTGCATGTGCTGCAGGGGGAGCGTCCGATGGCAGCGCAGAACCGGACTCTGGGCAAGTTCCATCTGACCGGAATTCCGACGGCTCCGAGGGGCGTGCCGCAGATTGAAGTGACGTTCGACATTGACGCCAACGGCATCCTGAACGTGACTGCGAAAGATACGGCCACGCAGAAGGATCAGAAGATTACGATTACGTCGTCTTCTGGATTGTCGAAGGAAGAAGTCGAACGCATGGCCAAGGAAGCGGATGCGCATGCGGCTGAGGACAAGTCGCAGCGCGATGCGATCGAGGCTAAGAATCAGCTCGACAGCATGCTCTACAACGTCGAGAAAATGCTCAAGGAGAACGGGGATAAGATCTCGGGCTCAGAGCGTGGCGATGTTGAGAATGCTGTGGCCGATGCCAAGAAGGCGCTGGAGTCGAACGACAAGGCGCAGATGGACAAGGCTCGCGAGAACCTGACTAAGGCTTCGCACAAGCTGGCCGAAGAGATGTATAAGGCAGCGCAGGCGAAGGGTGGTCCGGCGGGCGGACCGGGCGGAGCTGCTCCGACGGACGGAGCTGGAGCGGGCGCGAACGGCAGCGGTCAGAAGAAAGATGAAGGCGTGATCGACGCTGAGTATGTGGACGTGGAGGATAAGAAGTAAGACAGCTTCTGGCTGCTAGCTTCTAGCTTGATTCGGGATGGCGCGGGCTTTTTGCCCGCGTCATCCGTTTGTGGGCTAACCAGAAATCGGGCTCATCGTTTGTAGGCAAATCATAGGTGGGGGTGGGGAGATGGATTTCCAGGTTCATGAGCAGACGTATTTTCTTAATCTTGCCGAGGATGAAAATCGGTGGGAAGTTATGGTAGAGACCGCGACTGGGGCGCGCGAGGTGCCGGTTTATGTGGACGCGCCGAAGATGCGACCCATTGTCGTGTTACAAGAAGAGAAGCAGAGGATGCCGAATTAACGGGCAGCCTCGAGCGCCGACGTTTTAGAATGAGGGGCATTTGGATCGCGGAGTATCATGATTCAGGGATGCGCAAAGGGGGAGTTGCGAGGTAGATGAATGCCGCAGTTGAACTTCTGTTTGGCGCTTTTCTCCGTCAAGGACTGGGCGGATCTACTGCACGCAGTCGCGTGGCCTTTTGTTGCTCTCGTGGCAATTTTTCGCTTCCATAGCGTAATAGAATCCTTGTTAGAAAGAGTAATTCGCGTTGAGGGACTTGGGCTTAAAGCCACGATGGCCAAGCTCGACAAAGAAATCCCGAAAGCTGAAATGGAAGCTAAACGACTGAGGGCTAAGCAACCAGATATTCCGACAGCCGGCAATTGATTTTCGGGAAAACGTTATGGTAACGGCAACCTTCGAGCAGCAAATACTGGAAGAAGCGGCGGCCTCGCCCGTTGTCGCTATCATGCGGCTGACGCTAGAGATCGATCGAGAGCTACGCAAACTGCTTGCGGCCACCGGTAATCTCTCGCAATACCAGGGCGTTCTACCGGAAGCGATCGGGTTGTTGGAACGAGCCAACGGAATAGAGCTGCCTCGGGAGCTTAAGGATACCTTAACGCAGTTTTGGTCTCTCCGAAATCACGTGGTGCACAGCCAAGTCTCCGAACACATGGCACTCAGGGCCTTAGATTATGGGCTCCGCATCCTGAAGATGGTTAAGTCTATCCCTCGTTATTCCTATGTCGTTGTTCGGGCTGATATTCCGGTGTACGCCAATTCTGCATGCAATCCTCCGGCGCGAGAAGACGTCCGTGGGGTCATTTTGGAAACGTTCTCCCCCGAGGGCAAACCGACGGGGCGGCACATCTTCCCCAGCACCAAGACCTACTCAGCAGGGGAAAGCGTGAGCTGGGAGTGGAACCGTCAGAATGAGAAAGGCTGGGGGCCGAGCTGGTATCAAGAGCCAGATCCCAACGACCCGAGCACTAGAACGATAAAATCCGCTTGGGGTGAGTCCTTGGAGTTTGTGGGTCGCAACCTCGAAGATATCTAGGCTGAATGGCAACTACGGCAAAAAAAGATTATTACGAGATTCTTGGGGTGAAGAAGTCCGCGTCGGCGGATGAGATTCGCAAGGCATTTCGCAAGCTGGCGCGGAAGTACCATCCTGACGTTAATCCTGGGGACAAGTCTGCGGAGGAGAAGTTCAAGGCGCTCTCCGAAGCGAATGACGTACTCAGCGATCCCAAGAAGCGCAAGATCTACGATCAGATCGGGTTCTATTCTGACAACATTGATCCGGCCACGGCTGAGGCTTATGCGCGCGGCGGAGGCCAGGGCGGATTTGCCGGAGGTTCGTCCGGAGGATTTCCCGGCGGCGGTGGTGCGGGGCAAGCGGGCGGGCAGGGCGCTCCTTTTGATTTCAGCGGGTTTGATTTTTCGGATCTGGCCGACAGCGCAGGTCGAAGCCGGCGCACTGGCGGCAGTGGCGGATTTCGCGATATTTTTTCAGGTATTTTTGGAGGCGGGCGCGGGGGCGCGGGGGTTGAGACTGAGACCGAAGCGGGCACGGACCTTGAGTATCAGGTGAATGTGCCGTTCTGGACGGCGATCCGCGGCGGCGTGATGCGGCTGAATATTACGCGGCAGGATGTCTGCCCGACTTGCCACGGGCAGGGATACATCGAAGCTCCCGGCAAATGTACCGAGTGCGATGGAACCGGTCAGGTTACGCAGACTGGCGGGCGGATGAAGTTCAATGTGGCGTGCCCGAGCTGCCAGGGAACGGGCAAGAATATTTCTACGTGCCCCACTTGTCACGGCGAGGGCACGGTCAGCCGCACCGAACCGCTCGAGGTTCGCATCAAGGCTGGGACGCGCGATGGGCAGCGCATCCGGTTGGCCGGCAAGGGCAACGCCGGGGCGCATGGCGGAGCGGCCGGGGATTTGTACGTGATTATCCGGATCGGCGAGCATCCGGTTTTCCGGCGCGATGGGGACGACATTTATCTTTCGGTGCCAGTCACGGTCGCCGAGGCTGCGCTGGGAGCTAAGATCGAGGTACCGACCATCGATGGGCGAGCTTTGTTGAAGATTCCTCCTGGGACGCAATCGGGGCAGAAGTTGCGGCTTCGCGAGAAGGGTGTGCCCTCGGCTACCAAGGAAGGCGTGCGCGGCGATGAGATCGTGGAAATCACATTGGCCGTCCCCATGCCTCGGGACGAGCGCACTAAAGAGCTGCTGAAGGAGTTGGCTAAGCTTAACCCCGAAGATCCGCGGGAAGAGCTTTGGAAGAAAGTCTAGGGTTCCAGTTCGGGACCTAACCCAAAATCTTTAACACAGAGGACACAGGGGATCACAGGGTAAAGCTGGCCTTCTATGTTATGAAGACTGGATGGCTGCTCCTGTTTCTTCTTTTCGTTCGCTTCGCGTCAATCAAGTCACGGGTGCGATCGTCTCTTCCGCTATGCACGTGCACTCCCTGCTTGGCCCCGGCCTGCTGGAGAGCGCTTATCAGGGTTGTCTTGTCCACGAACTCAGAAAGCGTGGCTTTGATGTGGCGAGCCAGGTCGGCCTCCCGGTGGTTTTCGACGGAGAGAAGATTGAGCTCGGATACCGGATCGATCTGGTGGTCGAGAACCTTGTCATCGTCGAAGTGAAGAGCGACGACGCAATTCATCCAGTTCACCAAGCTCAACTTCTGTCTTACATGCGGTTGAGCGGGATAGGCGTCGGTCTGCTGATCAATTTCTATGTTGTGCATCTGCGAGACGGAATCAAACGCATGGTCGACGGCAAAAACTGGGAGAAGTAGCCCTACCCTGTGTTCCTCTGTGTCCCCTGTGTTAAAGATTTTGGGCCCGGTCGAGAACCGGGCCCTTTGTTTTATTTCTTCGGTGTGGGATCGTCCGCGGGGTTGATGTAGTTGAACTTGACCGGGGACATGCCGTGGATCTGGACAATCGTCTCGCCCGAAGCGGCGGCATAGTGATGCATGCTTGGGTCGAGATAAGCGAAGCTGCCTGCGCCGAAGCTCATCATCTTGGTGGCGTCGAACTGATCTCCCATGCCGACTTTGAGCGTGCCCGAAATTACGGTGACGTTCTCGCGGGTGGGATGATAATGCGGAGCGATTTTGTAGCCGTCCGGCAATTTGAGCCTGATGGTGAAATCACCGGAGTCAGCCATCGGGTTCCCTTCCAGAACGGCCAGTTGTGCTCCGGGTTGCATAAACGGCGGGGCGGGCGCGTATTTCACTTGATCGGCAGTGAAAGCATTTTGGGTGAGCGCAGGATGAGCGATGACCACTACGAGCGCGACAGCAAAAACAATTAGGAACGATTGTTTCATCGGTCCGCCTCCAAGTGCGGTGGCGGCATCATAAATCGGCGGGAGAGCCGGCGGCAACAGCGCTTTGCTGAAGATATAATTTCAACCGAGCCATTCACCTGAAGTCGTTACCTCCGTCGCTGACCTCCCTGACAAAACTTTTCAGAAAAATCTCAACATTTTTCTTGCATCTGTGGAAAATTCCCGTAATCTCTAACGTGCGAACTAACTCCGGCGCGATTTCTGGAATCTAACCAAACCAGAAAACTCGAGCATGCTTTACCAAGAAACGATCGCCCGCTGCGGAGTAGCTGAGAGTGAGTCGCTTGAGGAGGAAGACATAGAAATTGGCAACAGCTAGCGCCCCGCGTGAACAACTCGAAAATCCCCAGCCTCTCGCCGCCGTACCCAACCGGAACCTGAACGCCCCGAAGCCGATCGGTCCCAACCCGATTGCTCCTAAGAAGTTCGTCCGCCTCACACTTTGGCCCTTGGTCGCCGCCACCTTCTTTATGGTGTCGGGCGGAACCTACGGAACCGAAGACATTGTTCACGGGGCCGGCTACGGACGCGCGATTCTGATTCTGCTGCTCACTCCCCTGCTCTGGAGCCTGCCTACGGCTTTTATGATCGGCGAGCTTTCGAGCGCGCTGCCTTATGAAGGCGGCTACTACGCATGGGTGCGCCGCGCCATGGGAAATTTCTGGGGATTCCAGGAAGCCTGGCTCTCGCTGGTCGCGTCGATCTTCGATATGGCGATTTATCCCACGCTGTTCGTGGCTTACCTGACCCGGATGTTCCCATGGTTCCAGCAGGGAAATCGCGGATGGTGGGTTGCGCTGGCGGTGGTGATTGCTTGCGCGGTGTTGAACATTGCGGGCGTGAAAGTGGTTTCACTCACTTCGCTGTGGCTGTTCTTCGCGCTGACTGCGCCGTTTGTGGCAATCGTGCTGATCGCGCCATTCAAGATTGGAGCGCTCGCGAACGCTGTGACCAAGCCGACCACCTCGACCGCCGATATTCTCGGCGGGTTGCTGATCTGCATGTGGAACTACATGGGGTGGGATAACGCTTCGACGATCGCGACGGAAGTCGAGAAGCCGCAGCGGACTTATCCGCGGGCGATGCTGGTTGCGGTTTGCATCGTGGCTGTCAGCTACGTGCTGCCCTTCGCCGCCATGTGGATGACGGGGTTAACTTCCACCGCGTGGGAGACTGGCTCGTGGGCTGACATCGCCGGGTTGCTGGGCGGACCGCTGCTGCGCATCGGCGTGGTGGTGGGAGGAGTGATCAGCGCCTTTGGCATGTTCAACGCGCTGGTGATGAGCTACTCGCGGCTTCCGCTGGCCATGGCGCAAGACGGCATGTTGCCTGGCATCTTTGCCAAGCTGCAGAAGAAGTCGCGCGCGCCTTGGGTTGCGATTATCGCGCTGGCCACATGCTGGGCGATGTGCCTCGGCCTGGGCTTCGCCCGGCTGGTGACGCTCGACATTCTTCTCTACGGCTTCAGCTTGCTGCTGGAGTTCGTCGCACTGGCCGTGCTGCGCTTTCGCGAGCCGGAGTTGGCACGTCCATTCCGCGTTCCCGGGGGATTGTTTGGGGCGATTGCGATCGGCATCCCGCCTATGCTGCTGCTGGCGTTTTCCATCATCCGCAGCGAGCACGAGCAGGTTTGGAACATGAGTTCGTTTGCCTTCGGCATGATTCTGATCGCGGCGGGTTTTGTGGCTTACGGCGTCAATCATCTATTGAAACCGCATGGATGGGCTGCCTCCACGGAAAAACCTCAACCGGCGGCGTGAGTCGGCCCGGCATCTTCAAGAAAAGAGGGCCGAATATTCCGGCCCTCTTTATTGTTTAGACATTTTTCCGAATGCACTTTCCCGCGCTATTTCCTAACCATTTCCGAACTATGCAGCAGCTCTTGCCTCGTCTCGCAGGCTCTTTACCTTGTCGTGCGCTCTTTGAACGCTAGCCGCCTGCCGGCGAACGATCTGCGCGATATTTTCCGGCAGATCGCCAGTGACCGCCTTCTCGTAGCTTTCCTTCGCATTATCCTCTCCGGCCTCAACCGATTCGAGGATCGTCTTATCTCCGCCGCCAAGACTGACTTTGGTATCGATCCAGGCGCGGCGAAGGCTTCCGGAGACTGAACCGGAAACTTTCTTGTCCGGCTTGCCGAGCCGGATCAGCTCCGCCTCCAGCTCCCCGGCAAAGCGAGCCCGCTCCAGACTTTGCTCGTTAAGAAAGGCCTTCAAGTCAGAACGCTTTGCGTGAGCTGCCGCATCCTGGTATCCCTTCTGACCGTCTTTGCACGTCTCAATAAGATTTTCAACCACACTGATGGCATTATTTTCGTTCATAAATAAATACCTCCGCAAGTTGGATGCTTCGCTACTGAAAAGAGTTCGGCGTGAATTCTGCCGGGGTGAAATTAGGAAGAAAACCCGTCCTGCTCTAAAATCGACCGGAGGAGACCTATGACTAAACGGAAATCGAAGGGCGCCTACATGATTTCCGCCGTAGCCGAGATGTATGGAATCCATCCGCAGACGCTGCGCCTTTATGAGCGCGAGGGATTGCTGAAGCCATCGCGCACCGAAGGCAACACGCGCCTTTATACCGATGAAGACTTGCAGCGACTGGAGTTCATTCTGTCTCTGGCGCGCGATCTCGGCGTGAACATCAGCGGCATGGCGATCATCCTGCAAATGCGGGAGCGCATGGAGGAGATGCAGCGCCAGATTCATGAGTTCGTGCAGTACATCCAGGAAGAAGTGCTGACGCGCGCGAATGCGGCGGCTGATCCGGCGAAGGGCGCGATTGTGCCGGTGAGAAGGGCGATGGTGATACCGTCGGTGCAGCCGGGGAAGAAGCGGTAGTCGTTTTCAGTGTCATCTTAAGGGAACCGCGGTAGAGGGAACGGCGTCTAAGGAAATGCTGTCATCCCGAGCACTGCGAGGGGATCTTGGTGTTTGCGCGCGGCGGCAGTATTGGTGCGTCAGGCAGGAACCAAGGTCCCTCGCTGCGCTCGGGATGACAGGCGCGTTGAAACCAGGCACGAACTGTCATCGGAAGCGTAGTCCAAATGCT
>JBEKJF010000240.1:0-7576 GCA_050011375.1 Candidatus Sulfotelmatobacter sp. | reverse complement strand
CGAGGCGGACGACCGGGTGGTGGCGGCGGGCGGGATCGGGGCGGGCGTGGTGGGCCGGGCGGGGGAAGGCACTAACTTCTTTGCCACGGATTTACGCGGATTAGCACGGATGTAAATGAGGCCACGACGAGCGTCGTGGCCTTTCAATTCGCAAGACTACTACTAGCAGTTAGAAAAACACTGCTGGCGAAACGTTGAATTTCTTGCTGAGCCGGCGAATGTGGTGTTTGGTCAGTTCACGCTTACCGCGCAGCACTTCCGACACGATGCTTTCGGTGCCGAAGACATCGAGCAGGTCCTTCTGTCGGAGATTGTGCGCTTCCATCAAATGGCGAATGATGGCAGCAGGTTCGGCATCCGGCACGGGATCGTGCTTGGCTTCGTATTCCTCAATCAACACGGTGAGCAAGGCCACGAGTTTCTTTTCAGCGGAGGTGACCGACTTTTTCGCAGTGAGCTTTTCCAGGCGCTCGATATAAAGGCGGTTCTGCTGCTCTCCGCCGATCACCTCTGGTTTTTCGCGAGAGAGCAGCGCGCCGTAAGCGCTGGCGGCGGATGTCATTTCGTCCAATCCTTCCTGTCGCATTCCGCGTGAGTCAGCAGGTGTTTGACGAAGATCATCTGCCAGCGGTATTCGATCTTCACGATCAATCGGTAGGCGTTGCCTTTAATGTTGAATACGGTATATGCGCCCGCCAGATCGGCGCTCGGGTAGACCTTCCTTACATCCGCTAGATTGCGCCAGGATGCGGCAGAGGCAATTTTGTGCCATTCTGCTATCGCCGCTCCCAGCGGGCGGTTTGCCACGACCGCCTGCCGCCATGCGCTCTTGCTGATGACATGCAATCGGGCCTCTTCGCGCCCTGCGAAGTTCATTTCAACTGTACTTCGCATCCGGCGAAGTGTCAACTTTTCGGCGACGGAGACGGCGGACGATCCGTCATTTCGGTCATCAGGCAAATCCCACGGCGGCTGTGCGGAAAAAAACAAATCCGAAACTTGACCGCAGGGGCGAATCGGACGATGGGGCTGAATCCTTGGGAAAGAAGGTGCCTCCGTCGATCAGCGCTGTAGGGCTGAAGGATGCCTCGGGTTATATAAGCGTGGTCGGGCGGAAAATCGGCGAACAGATGAACAAGGTGTTAAGGCGTCTTCGTGCCGCCCCGCAGCGCCGGAACGAGCGCAGAAGCGAGTTGAGTTTTCGCCAGGCATACGAAGCCGGATTCCGCCTCAAGGCGTGCCAGGATCGCGGGATTTTGCTCGCTGATGAGAATGGATCTGCAAAAGGGCGCACTCTCTTTCAAGGTTTTCGCGATCCACAATCCCTTCGACCCTGAAATGGAGAGATCGATGAGAATGACCTCAGGCCTGAGTTCTTCGGCCATCCGGACGGCTTCCTCGGCTTCAGGGGTTTCACCGCAAATCTCCCACTCCGGGGCGAGCCGTTGCAGTAAAGACTTGATGGCGAGCCGCACCGGCTGGGAATCATCTGCTAGCAAGAGACGGAGCATTCTGTATGTAGAGTGGAACACGTCGGGAAGCGAAAAGTTTCGATGGTGTCGCACTTTGGGAAGCCTCTCCCGCATCTGCTGAGAGCCGCGATTTACTGCGGATCGAGGAAGCGGGAGCGATCCTGCTCGCGGGGCAGCGGGCAGACTTCGGAGCGGCCGAAGATACGGTACCGGTTGCGAGCTACTGTGTTGTAGGCTGCGTCGCTCAGAAATTTTGGCGAGAGTTGCAGGAGGAATGCGGCGGAGCGTCCGAGGCCTGGGAGTTGCTTCAGGACGAAGATCGCGGCGGCCGAGCGGGAAAGCAAATACTCTTCGGGGAGTTCGTAGTTGACTACGACGTAGACCGTGTCTATAGCGTTAGGGTTCGCGCCATGTCGGGCGAGGATGGAGGCGGCGATGGCACTTTGCAGCGATGCAAAACGGAAGACTGCGTTGCGATCGCGGCGGAGAATGAACTGGACGAAGCGGTTGCAGAGTCCGCAGACGCCGTCGTAGAGCAGGATGGGATGGGACATACGTGCGCGCGAATTGCCTACTTCGCGCCGGGCGCGACTGGCTGCGCTCCGGCGTAGTAGCCGCTCTTGGTGCGCACCAGGAGCTTGCGGCCTTTGACCTTGGCCTCGACGCGAATGTTGCGGAAGCCGCCGCTGGCCCTGGGATTCGTGGGTTTGTAGCCGATGGTGTACTGATTCTTGATATCGTGGGCGACCTGGCGGCTGATGTCATCCACTTCGTCGAGAGTTTTTGGGAAGAACGCGAGACCGCCGGTGCGTTGCGCAATGATCTCGAGCGCGTGGCGGGCGCGCTTGGGATGTTCTTCATCGCCCAGGATTCCGATGGCATAGACTGATGGACCGTTTTCCTGTTGCAATTGCTTCACCGCGTCTTCGAGACTTTCGCGGCTGGCGTTGTCGTCTCCGTCGGTGACCACGAATAAAACTTTGCGCTCTAGTTTGGCGTCTTGCTTGAGGTGCTCCGCCGAAGCTACCAGCGCGTCGCGAAGTGCGGTTCCGCCGCGGGCGTCGATTTTTTCGAGTGCCTCTTTCAGCTTGAGCAGGTCGTTCGTGAAATCCTGGTCGAGATAGTATTCGTCGTTGAAATTCACTACGAAGACTTCATCTTGAGGATTGCTGGCTCGCACCAGATTCAGCGCCGCCGCGTTTACCTTCGAACGCTTCTCGCGCATGGAACCGGAATTGTCGATTACGATTCCCATGGAGACGGGAATGTCTTCGTTATGAAACGAAATTATTTTCTGTGGTTTCCCATCCTCGAAGACAGTGAATGCATTCTGGTCGAGGTTGGTAACGATGTGCTGCTTGTCGTCGATAACGGTCGCGTGCAGGAGAACTTCATCCACATTTTTGTGGATGACGTAGGTTCCGTTGTCGTCAGGTTGCTGCGGACTCGAATTCGCGGGAGATGCAGGAGTCGCGCCGGATTGGGATTGCGGAGGTTGCGATGGAGCAGATGCCGATTGAAGGTGAGAAGGGTTCCACGCGGCATATCCTGAAAAAGGCTGCGCCAGCAGCGCGACCACGGCTCCGAGCCAGATCGCGTACCTCATAAAGGATAGGAAGGTCGCAGGCGAATCACTCTTCGGGCGCGTAATATCCGGTCCTGGCATACACTCGGAGTGGCGGCAATCCTTTCGGCGGAAGTAGTTTCACTTTTATCTTACGCCATTTGCCGTCGTGCACTCCTTTGCTTGGACGATACCCGAGCACGTATTGGTTGCGCAGTTCAATGCCGATCTTAGTGGCAACGTCGGAGAGATCGTTCGGATTTTCCACGGTAAATGCGCGCCCGCCCGTCAATTCTGAGATCTCGCCGAGCAACTGCGGCCCTAATTTTTCTTCCTCACTCTGGAAATAATGGTCGTAAAGGCCGATGGCATAGACCATGATGTCGGCTTCCTTCACCAGGGCCTTGATCTCGTTTTCGGTGTAGCGGCTGTGATTATCGCCTCCGTCGGAAATGATGAGGAGCGCCTTTTTGGGATACTTGGCCTGCCTCATTTTGCTGACGCCCATGTAGATCGCATCCAGCAGCGCCGTGCGCTTTTGCGGGATCGTGTAGATGAGCTTGTCGGTGATTTCGTCGACTGAGCTGGTAAATCCGGCGATCATCTCGGGCTCGTCCGAGAAAGTGACCATGAAGAATTCATCCTGCGGATTGGCGCTCTTGAAAAACTCCGTGACCGCATCTTTGGCGCGATCCATCTTGCTGTTCATGCTTCCGCTGGAATCGAAGATCACGCCGAGCGACACGGGCGCGTCCTCACTCGAAAAAGATTTGATCTCTTCCTTCGAACTGCCCTCGAAGAGCTGGAAGTTATCTTTATCCAGGCCGGTGACCAGACGGTTGAGCGGGTCAGTGATGGTGACGGGAACGAGCACGAGATCTACCGCGACCTTGAGCGGGCGTATGTGCGTATTCAGGGACGCGGGGACGACGGTGTCTTTGGCGATTTCCTCTGTCTTGGCTTTGTCGGCATCGTGAGGCGTGGCTTCGCGAGGCGTGACGTGGACGTCGTTCACGTCGGCCTGCGCCACGGCAGGCATGGGCGAGGTACAGACCACAGCGAGCGCGAATAATGCCATGCAAAGAAAGGGCGGGGACAGGATTTCGCGCAGCCGGATAAAACTTGGGTTCCAGGGTAGAACCAAGCTTGAGGAAACCGGGCCGGACTTCCGGATTAGTGTCTTAAGACAGAGGGCCATACGCACCTCGAATTGGCGCGATAGTATCACAGCTTTGCTCAATCGACTGCAGTATTTTTTCCAATCTGGTTGACAATCCCGAATCGACAGCCCACTTTCTGCGCATCGTCCCGAATCTGGTATACGCAAAACAGGAGATGCTTGGCCTTGCTACAATCAGGTTTCCATGGCTGACATCCATCCGTTTCGCGCATTTCGCTTTGATCCGCTGCAAGTGACTCTGTCGCAGGTCGTCACCCAGCCTTACGACAAGATCACTCCCGCCTTGCAGGAACGCTATTATGCGGCCAGCCCGAATAATCTGGTCCGAATCATACTTGGCCGACGCAGAGAAAATGACAATCCAGCAAACAATGTATATACGCGCGCGGCCGGGCACTTTCGCGACTGGCGGCAGCAGGGACTGCTGCGTGAGGATTCGGCGCCCTCCATTTATTTATACGCACAGCGTTTTACCAGGCCGGGTTCAACCACGGAACTCGAGCGCCGCGGCTTTATCGCGCTGGGCCGCATTGAGGACTACGCGGCTGGCGTCGTCTTTCGCCACGAGCAGACGCTGGCCAAACCCAAGGCCGACCGGCTTGACCTGCTTCGGGCTACCCGCGCCCATTTCGGCCAGATTTTCATGCTCTATGAGGATTCGGGACAGGTTGAATCGCTGCTGAACACAGATGATGATCCGGACGTTTCAGTTACGGACGAATACGGCGTGGTTCATCGCGTTTGGGAGATTACCGATCCAAAATTGATTGAAGCGGTTCAAGCCGCGATGCGCGACAAAAAACTGATCATCGCCGACGGGCATCATCGTTATGAAACGGCTTTGAATTATCGCAACGAGCGCCGCACGGCGGATCCTTCCACGGCACCGGGGCGCGGTGACGCGGCGGCGCCTTACGAATTTGTGATGATGACGTTCGTCAACATCAACAGCCCGGGTCTTGTGATTCTGCCGACGCATCGGCTGGTGCATAGCCTGAACTCCTTTTCGGAAAACGATTTTCGCAATGCAGCGCGCGCTTTCTTCGATGTGGACGAGATCGACTCCCATCTCGATGCGCCTCGGGCCACGGCGATCCTGCGCGAATCGGGCCGTTGCGGGACGACCATCCTCGCAGTCACGGCGAACCGCGCCTTCTTGCTGCACCATCCAAATCCTAATATTCCGGAAGTCTTCGAAGGGCTGTCGATCAGCCAGCAAGCGCTGGATGTCGTGCAACTGCATAAGTGTCTGCTGGAAAGAGTGCTGGGGCTGTCGGAAGAATCGATTCGCAACCAGCAGAACATTTCTTACGTTCGCGACGCTGGCGAGGCCCTGTCGCAGGTGCGCGGCCCAGGCGCTCGCGGTAATATTGCTTTCCTGATGAACCCTTGCCGCATTGCGCAAGTTCGGGACATCGCCTTCGCGGGCGAGGTCATGCCGCAGAAATCCACCGACTTCTATCCCAAGCTGCTCAGCGGATTGACCATCTATGCGCTCGATTAGAAGCCGAATTCGCGGGCGTTTGATCAGTAGGCGTTCGATTGCTGCAGTTGGAGGTGGCGCTGCGGCGCTCTTGTTCGTCGCTGTTCTGCTTGTTTCGGGAGCGGCGCCCGAAAAACATCTCTCCATCTATTCTTCCGCAGCCAACTATTCCCTGCCGATCGTGCAGCATCAAGGCCGCGACTATATTGGATTGCTTGAGTTACTCGATCCGCTGGGCACGGTCAGCGCAAAATCCGACCAGGCAAAGTGGCACCTGCACTACAACACTGTGCTTGGAGAATTTAGTGTTGGCAAGAGCCATGCTCGCGTGCAAGGACGCGACGCCGACCTATCGGGAAATTTTCTCATGGAAAATGGGCGCGGCCTTGTGCCAGTAGCGTGCCTCGGTTCCCTGCTGCCGCGCTTTCTAGGAGGCCCTGCAACTTTGCATGAGGAGTCTGGGCGTCTCTTTATCGGCAGCGTCGCGACTCACTTTACCGCGACGATTTCTCGCGACGATCCATCGCGGCTGGTGTTTCAGTTTACCGGGCCGGTGAATCCATCAGTGGCTGCGGAACCCGGCAAAGTTCGAATGACTTTCAACCACGAACCGGTCACTGCGCCCGCATCTTCGACACTTACGTTCGGAAGCAAGGTGATTCCGTCGGCAACTTATTCAGAAAATAACGGCGCTGCCGAGATCACCGTTAGCACGACTATGCCGCTCATGGCCAGCTTTGGTGTGGATGGAAGAACCATTACTCTTGCGCCAGCGAAATCCCAAGCTGCGGCTACAGCAAATGGCGGGACAGGGGTCAGCGCGGGCGGCGTGGCGGCGGCTTCGGGACAAAATGCCGCCGCGGGGCAGTCTGTCGCAGCAAGTCCATCGACGTCCGTTCCACGCCGTTATTTTGCGATCGTAGATGCGAGCCACGGAGGCGCTGACCGTGGCGAAGCGTTGAGTTCCACGCTCGCTGAGAAAGATGTGACCGTAGCATTCGCCCGATGCCTGCGGCAGGAACTGGAGAGTCGCGGAATCTCGACGCTGGTGCTGCGCGATTCCGACGCCAACCTCACGCTTGAGGAGCGGGCTTTTTTCGCCAATACCACGCACGCCGCGGTTTATGTTGCGTTGCATGCCGCGTCGAACGGACACGGCGTTCGCCTTTACACCGCGCTGCTGCCTTACGGCGGCGAGGAAGACCGCGGTCCGTTCCGCTCATGGATCACCGCTCAGCAGTCTTCGATCCCTCTCAGCCAGGCGGCGGCTGCGAGCGTCGCCGCGGAACTGAGAAAGCAGCAAGTTTCAGTTCGTACGCTTACAGCGCCGCTGCGTCCGCTGAATAATATTGTGACTGCGGCTATCGCAGTCGAGGTCGCGCCAGCGGCAACTGACGTATCTCAACTCAGTTCGCCGGAATATCAGCAACTCATCGCGAGCGGCGTAGCGAACGGAATCGCCGCCATTCGGGCGCAACTCGGGGCCGCGCCATGACATTGAGACATTGTGCGATCGGGCCATTGGGCGATTTAATGACAGCGGCTTTCTTAAGGTTTTCAATCACAAAATGACCCGATCACGAAATCACTCAATGCGATGATTCCACGCCAACTTATTATCGGGGTCGCAGTGCTGTTGATCGCCGTGCTCGGCATGAGCATCTACGTCTGGAATATGCGTGGACGGGCCGCATCCAGCCCCACGGCCTCGAGCGATAAACGCCCGGTCGTGCCGCCATCTGCTGGGCCTACCGAGAAAGTCACTTTATTCGTTGCCTATGACGATGTTGGCGTGTTGCATGCGCAGGAGGCGCAGATTCCGCTGCCTTCGGTCCGCCAACAACGCGCAGAAGAATTGCTGCGTGCCCTGATCGCAC
>JBEKJF010000239.1:0-7588 GCA_050011375.1 Candidatus Sulfotelmatobacter sp. | reverse complement strand
ATGGAAGCCTCGGGATGCCCGCCACTGGCAACGTTCCGGGAGCGCGATACAGTGCTGTCGCCTGGACCGATCCGGCTGGGATTTTCTGGCTCTTCGGTGGTTTTGGCTACGATTCGGCGGGAACAGGTTCCGTCAAGGGTTACTTGAACGACCTATGGAGCTACAGCGGGACTGAATGGACGTGGATGGGCGGTTCGACCGTGGGTGGCCAGTCGGGAGTGTACGGAGTTCAGGGAACGCCTTCCCCCAGCAATGTGCCCGGCTCGCGATTCGACGCTGCTGCCTCGACAGACACAGCTGGATTTTTTTGGCTCTTCGGGGGAAACGGCCTTGATTCGGCCGGCAATGCTACGAATCTCAACGATCTGTGGAAGTACAGCGCCGGTCAATGGACGTGGGTGAGCGGGCCCAAACTAGGCGGCCAAGTAGGAACGTACGGGATTCAGGGCGTGGCTGCTCCCGGCAACATCCCCGGTGCGAGAGAATCCGGCGCTAGCTGGAGCGATGCGGCCGGAGCTTTCTGGCTGTTCGGCGGGAACGGACTCGACTCGGCCGGAACGTTGGGTGACCTCAATGACTTGTGGAAGTACAACTCCGGCGAATGGACATGGGTGGGCGGGTCGAATCTGGCCAATCAATCGGGAACGTACGGAACCCAAGGGACGGCTGCCTCCAACAACCTTCCCGGCGCGCGCAGCGGACCCGTTCTCTGGGTCGATGCTGCCGGAAACGTCTGGCTCTTTGGCGGAAACGGTGTGGACTCGGCCGCGAACGGGGGATATCTCAACGACCTCTGGAAGTACAGCATGGGCCTGTGGACGTGGATGGGCGGGTCGAACCTGATCAACGAACAGGGGACATATGGGAGTCAGGGAACAGCCGCCTCCGGCAATATTCCCGGAGCACGAACCACTGCCGTTGGTTGGACCGATGCAGCCGGAAATTTCTGGCTCTTCGGCGGACAGGGTTACTCGGCAGGGCAAGGCGGATTCCTGAACGACTTGTGGAAGTACAGCGCTGGCAAATGGACGTGGATGGCCGGATCGACTGCAGCCGACGAACTGGGGACCTACGGCACTCAGGGAATGGCTGCCTCCAGCAACATCCCGGGCGCGCGAGACCTTGCTGTCAGTTGGATCGATGCTTCCGGAAATCTCTGGATCCTCGGGGGCGATGGTTACCCCTCAAGCGGATTATCGGGCGACCTCAACGACCTGTGGGAGTTCGTGCCCTAACTCCCGCTCGATCCTTGCAGGGTCGAAAAGAGAATGCTCCTCTCCGCATGCTCCGCGGCAGTTCTCAGCGTCCTCCGCGCTAAAGTCCTTCTTCAACCAGCTCCCCGGAATCCCCCATTTCTCCGCACGCGCGAAGTCAGCTAGAATCGCTAAGACCCAACCCAAAATGAACCTTCAAATCAACGGAGAACCTCACGCACTAGCAGATGCCGAAGCCGGCTTCACGCTAGCAGCCCTGATCGAATCCCTGAACATGAAGCCCGACCGCGTAGCCGTAGAACTCAACCGCGAAATCGTCCCCCGCGACCGCTGGCCCCAAACCCAACTGAAAGAAGGCGACCGCCTGGAAATAGTCCACTTCGTAGGCGGCGGCACCGCATCTGCGATCCGAGGAATTCCTGCTTCACCTCAAGTTCATCGAATTCAGACAAATCAGGCGCCTTCCGTCCTGACTCTGCAAAACATGCCAGCCATACGCCTGGGATAGGTCGCTCACAGACTTTTCCCCCAATCCGGCAGATTTCGCGCCCTCTTCCATAACCGCCATCTCAACCTCGCCGCCACACTCCGCGCACCATCCACGCAACAATTGCCGCCGCCGAATGATAAGAATCTGCTTAGTCTCGATTGTGATCTCCGTCCTCTGATGGCCGGCTTTATCCGGCCTTCCCCTCTGCGCCCATTGCCGCAATCGCGCTAGATTTCTGATCAGGTTGCGCATGGGTCCGTCGTGCCTTGCAAACTGGACGAATACACTCTTCGCTCGGATTCAGATCACAGAGAACATGGTACCGTCGATCCAGAGAACAACAGGGCGGCTCGGGTTCCGGGCCGCCCTTAGGTTCATTCCGCTTTCCAATTCACTCTGAAGCTGGTTCCATCGGAGGTCAGCGCCGTGGGCGAGGCTTCCGTCAAACTGCCCGCCTTCATGGTGATTTCCTCAATGTGGGTGCCGAAAGAGCCGATGGGGCGGTCGTTCTCCGTACTATCGGTCGCGTTGTTCGTTCCAGGATCGCTGTTGTAGTCTTCGCCGAAATTAGCCCGCACGAAATCCGCGCGAGGCAGAATTCCTCCTCCGCTCGTGCAACACGGCGCTTCTGCAATCCATTCCGCCGATGTCCGGTCCGCTCCTGAGACAGCCTGCGTAGTGCTGAATTCTGCTCCCGTCGTATGGTCATGCAGGCCGATGGTGAACTCGCCATTGCTGTAAGTGACCGACCCACCCATCACGTCCCCAGGATTTACCGTCATACTGATAACCACAGAGCCCGCAGGATAAAATTCATACCAGGCGTAGTAACTGGGTGTCGTGCCATTGCAATCGGAAGCCGTCCCGGTCTGCTCGACCGTGCCATCGGAGTACCCGTCGATGCCCACCCAGAACGCCGAGTAGGTATTGGGAGTCGTGGTGCAGTCGACTTGCGGCACATGCCACGAGCCCTTGGCATAGGTGAAGTCCGAGCCGGTCACGGCGTAGCCGCTCCAGTTCGTGCTGGTCACAGTTCCATCAAAAAAATCTGCCACCAGCCGCATCGGCGGGTGCTGGCGCGTGGATGCTGCTGCTGGGGTTGTTGTTGAAACAGTCTCGCTCGACACCTGCCCCAGGGCGGCCGATGCGGCGAACAGTAAACCAATGCTGAGAACTCCGATCGCTTTCGATTTCATAGATCCTCCAGATCGCTTCCTTAAAGTTGATTTCGGTCCTTATCGCCCGCAGTCATTCCACTTCGTCAAAGCTTGGCCCCGTTTCAGAATCGTGATAGATTGCATGCCAAGTTCGATCAGCTTTCGACCGCGGACGGGAGGCATCCTGCCAAGGGCGGCGCTCAGATGTCTTTAGAGAATTCTCAGAAATTTATCAGGTGAGTTATGAGCAACATGGGAAAGGAGTTATACGAGTTCGGTCCTTTTCGGCTCGATAGCAGGAAGCGCGTCCTGATGCGCGACAACCAACCTGTTCCCTTACAACTGAAGGCCTTCGAGACCCTTTTGGTGCTGGTGCGCAACAGTGAACAGGTGGTCTTGAAAGACGACCTGATGAAGTCCGTCTGGCCAGACACCTTCGTCGAAGAGTCCAACTTGGCGCAGAACATTTTTGTGCTGCGCAAGACCTTGGGTGATACGGCCGGAAATCAGCGCTACATCGTCACGATTCCGGGCCGTGGCTATAGCTTTACCGAGAAGGTTCGAACCGTGTCCCAGGAAGAAACGCTGGTCCTGGAGAGCCGTTCCCGGACGCACCTCGTGATCGACGAAGAAATCCTGCCCGGGGTTGACAAGCCCGCGCTGGTCACCAAAGCTATCCTCACAAAATCTCGCCGAAAATGGGCTCTTGGCCTCGCAACCCTGGTTGTGGCAGTCGTAGCGTTTGCGCTTCGTCCTACGCTGCCGCCGCCAAAAGTGCTGCGAATCCGCCAGATAACCCACCTCGGCTCGCTCGTCCACAACACGAAACTCCTTACCGATGGTGCGCGCATTTATTTTCGCGCGTGGGAGGGAAGTGATCGTGTCATCCGGTATGTCTCCCCGGAGGGTGGCGAGGTTTTTCCCTTGGAAAAGCCCTTCCCGCAAATAGATTTGGATGACATCTCGGCCAGCGGCTCCGAGTTCCTGGCGGTCAACCTCGGCGACCGGAATGGCGGTTCCATTTCGGATGGGGACGCCCACAGTGTGTGGCGCGTTCCCCTGCCATCGGGTTCGCCGCGACCCTTGGGAAATCTACGCGCGAACGATTCGCGATGGTCTCCGGATGGGCGCGCGATCGCGTGTGCGGTCGGCTCGGATCTTTTTCTCGCAAATCCTGACGGAACCATCATAAGGAAATTAGCGACTCTGCCGAGTGATCCTATTTATCTCGTGTGGTCGCCCGACAGCAAACGGATCCGTTTCTCGGTGGCAGATCCGGGCAATAACGGCGTGGGCCTCTGGCAGGTCGATCTCACCAGCAACACCGTGCGGCGCCTCCTGCCGGACTGGCCCAACTCGAAGCGTCTTTTGCCCGGAGGTTGGACGCCAGACGGTGGGTATTTCTTTTTCACCCTGTTGGGCGACGGTACTACAAACATCTGGGCGATGCGCGAGAAAGACGAACTATGGCGTCGGGTCGACCCTCAACCCGTTCAGATCACGGCCGGCCCTTTGACCTTTTATCCACCATCCTCGGGCAAAGATGGTAAGACCGTTTTCGCCGTCGGCGAACAGTTGCGCGGGCAGTTGGACCGTTACGACCCAGCCTCGCAACAATTTATTCCCTACAGCAAGGGAATCTCCGCGGATCATATTGCCTTCTCGCACGACGGGCGATGGATGGCCTACATCGAGTTCCCCCAAGGCGTGCTGGTGCGCAACCGCCTCGATGGAAGCGAGCGCCGTCAGCTTACTTTTCCCCCCATGCGGGCTTTTAGCCCGCAGTGGTCTCCCGATGACAGCCAGATTGCCTTTCAAGCTTCTGCGCAGCCTGGGGCGAACAACAAAATCTACCTGATCTCCAGCAGCGGCGGCGTCCCTGTCCTGGCAGCTCCCGACGCCCGCGACCGCCAGACATATCCCTCGTGGGCATCCGATGGAAGTTCGATATTGTTTTCCACGTCCGATGAAAACTGGTCCAATCTCTCGTTGCAGAGCTTGGATTGGAAGACCAAGCGCGTTGCGCCGCTTCCCAATACTGCTGGTTTGTACGAAGGGCAACTTTCTCCCGACGGCCGCTATGTGTCAGCGCTGGCAGATGCAACTCACGGACTGATGCTTTACGAGATCGTCACCCACAAATCTCGAGTCCTCGCCGAACAGGCCGACTACCCCCGCTGGTCGGCCGATGGGCAGTACATATATTTCTGCACAACCTATTTTGGTGCCCACCGCAAGCCCGGCGGCGGCATTTACCGCTGGAAGGCCTCCACAGATACCATAGAGACCGTGGTCGAGTACCCTGATTTTCTCCTGGCTGGTGTTTACGGCGTGTCTTTTGGCCTCACGCCAGACGGCGAAATTTTGATTCTCCGCGACCTAAGCGCCCGCGATCTCTACGCGCTCGACCTGGAACTACCTTAGCGTGGCATTACTCGTCGCACGGTTCCGGCAGCGCCGCTGTCCCGGCGGCCGTCGTGGGAGCGTTCCCGCTGCCAGCGCCTACGCCGCTACGCTCTCTCGCCGATCCGAGAGCCCTGCTGAAAGACCCCGACAGCCTGGATGTCGCCCACTTATTCGAAGGCTGCTTATCCGGATTTACTCTGTGGTCCTCTGTGTCCCCTGTGTTAAAAGGTTTGGCCTTTAAATTTCAAATTACCCAATTACAAAATTACCCAATTACCAAATCCTCCCCCGCACACATCTAGTTAACCCTCTCTCGCGATTGCCCATTGACACCCGCCATCCCCCATCTAAAATGTTTGAAACATTCAACACGTAACTTGTTTCAAACATAAACAGGGAAAAATGCCAGACGGCTTCTCATCGCGCGACGTAATCGCCCTCACCGGCGTCACCGCCCGCCAGCTCCAGTGGTGGGACGAGCAAGGCGTCGTCAAGCCAGATCGCGCAGGCCACAGCCGCCTCTATTCCATGCAGAACCTCACGGTGATCGCGGTCATCTGCGGGCTGCGCCGCAAAGGCTTCTCGCTTCAGGGAGTCCGCAAAGTCATGCGCTTCCTCAATCGCGAGTTCGGCAAAGGCCTCGGCGAAATCGTCAGCCGCAACTCCGACGTTCACTTGCTCACCGATGGCAAACACCTCTATCTCGAAACCTCGGCGCGCCAGATCGTAGACATCCTGAAGAATTCAAGTCAGCCCATTCTAGGAATTTGCCTTAGCGACGCCGTGCGTCAGGTACGCGCCGACGTCATCGCAAGGAAGGTGAGTACCTCCGTAACATCGTCGGCAGAGCGTCGGCGTGCTAGAAAGGTTTCTTAGGTAAGACAGGCAGTTCACAGGAGGAGTGCATGGTCGGCGAACTGGACGTTCTCAATGAATGGATTCCCGAACAGATGCAACCCGGAACCGTCTTCGTTCTCGAAAATGCCGGCGAGGTCGGCGAGAAGGAAGATCCCTACTGGGCCGTGCTCGCCTGCCCATCCTGCGGCATGCTAGGCCTGATCACGCGCCGCCAGATCAACGGCCTCATCCCTGTAATCTGCGGCTCAGAGCATTGCTCCGCGCAATTTTTCATCCGCGAAGCAGAGGTAGTGGTACGCAAGCCGTTCTGAGTTGTCGCTCTACCCTGTGACCCTCTGTGTCCTCTGTGTTAAAGGTTTTAGCTCTTCTCAACAGAGGCACGCCCCAACTCGACCGGAACCTGATCGACAATCTCAATCCCAAATCCTTCCAGCGCGGCCACACGTTTGGGCCTGTTCGTGAGCAGGCGGATGCGCCGCAGGTTTAGATCCGAAAGAATCTGTGCGCCGATTCCAATCTCGCGCTGCGTCTGGCGCTCGTTGTCCAGCAGCGCCGGCAGCTTGCGTCCGCGATGAAAGCTGAGCGCGCTACGCTCGCCTACTTTATCGATCGAAAATCCCTTCGAGGTTTGGTGTAAATAAATCAGCGCGCCGCGTCCTTCCTGCGCGATGCGCCGCATGGAACCTTCAAGCGTGGCGTGACACTCGCAGCCAGTTGCGCCAAACACGTCTCCCATCAGGCAATGCGCGTGCATGCGCACCAGAACTGGCGAGTCGCTCGCCTCAATGTCTCCTTTAATCAGCGCGACGTGCGACTCTCCGCCATCCACTTCGCTTTCGTAAGCGATGAGGCAGAACTCTCCGAAGCGTGTGTCGACCAGCGCTTCGCCTACGCGATGCACGTAACGTTCATGCGACATGCGATAGCGAATCAGTTCTGCCACAGTAAGCATCTTCATGTCATGCTGCTGGCAAAACTCAACGAGGTCGGGCACGCGGGCCATGGTGCCATCATCCTTCATGATTTCGCAGATGATGCCCGCGGGAATCAGCCCTGCGAGCCGCGCGAGATCGACGGAGGCTTCGGTCTGTCCGGCGCGGACGAGCACTCCGCCTTTGCGGGCGCGAAGAGGGAAGACGTGGCCGGGCCGCGCCAGGTCTGAGGCTTGCGTGGCGGGATCGATCGCAACCTGAATCGTGCGCGCGCGATCGTAAGCAGAGATTCCAGTGGTCACGCCCACGCGCGCGTCGATGGCTTCACAAAATGCAGTGCCGTATTGCGAAGTGTTCTCCGCGCTCATGGGGCCGAGGCGCAGATGATCGAGGCGCTCCTCAGTCATGGTGAGGCAGACCAGCCCGCGTCCATGCTTGGCCATAAAGTTGATGGCTTCAGGCGTGACCTTCTCGGCGGCGAGCGTGATGTCGCCTTCGTTCTCGCGGTCTTCATCATCGACGACAACGATC
>JBEKJF010000238.1:0-7589 GCA_050011375.1 Candidatus Sulfotelmatobacter sp. | reverse complement strand
CACAGCATTGGCCCCCCACAAATCCGCCGAAATGCCCGTTTGGACCGAAGAAACCCGGAAGGCGGAAAGTATTGGTCTTGCATCCAAACCGCGTGTAGTTGCCCTGAGCGGTGGTGATGGGAGGAATAGTCTCTCCGGTCGTGCCATCCACCCAGCAACTGCTGGCATTATTGCCCGCCTCGGCGATGGAATTGTCGCCGCCAATGGCCCACAGAGCGATGTCGGAAGTTGTGCTGAACACAGGAACGTCGAGGCCAATGCGATCCGACACGTAATACAGTCGGTTGACCGGATCGACCCAGCTAATGTCGAAAATATTGAACGGGCCGCCGGGCTCGCCGTTAGGATTGTGCTCCGGCACGAGCATGACATCAATCAATCCGATGGTCCCGTTCTTATCCGTGCCGCAGACGGGACAGCCAGCGGGGCTGCCGCCGCAACTGTTCAGGATGAGAGTCGCTCCAAAGAGCGCGACGAGCGCCAGCAGTGAAAATAATCTCGGTTTCATCGAATTTCCTCCGTCGATCTGAAGCATGCCGAACCGCCTGTTCAAGAGCAATTGGTCTTGGGTCTGTAGCGCCTGGATAGTCATCCCAAGCGATCGAGGCCCGGATCAAAACCGAAACTATCAAAACCGAAACTGAAGACCTTCAAGAAACACAAAGTAATTGCGAGGCAGAATGCCCTGCACACTTGGATCCTTGAGCTGATTCAAGTTGAAATCTGACTTCACAAGAACCCAGTAATTGAGGTACCAGTTGAAGCCCACAGTGAGTTGATCGGTATGGTCGCTCCACGATGGGACGATTCCCGGCGTAATCGGGCAGGCCGGCACCGTCGTGGCATCGCAAGTTGCGCCGTTCGCTCTCCCTTCCAGCCAGGAATAGCGGGCCTTGACAGCCCACGCACCCCAGCCTGGGGCTCCAGACTCTCCGGGAGAATTGGGACCGATCACTGGGTGCCTTACGCGAGGGATGGCGTTCTCCGGTTCGCGCTCGCCGGTCAGCAAGTATGTTGCTGAAACGTAGGCGCCGTTGCCCAAAACACCGGGAATCGTGTTGAAGCCGATTCCGCCAGTCGCCAACGAGCCGATGTCGCTGCGTTTCTGCAAGAGGTGCGCGTATTCTCCGCGAATGCCCAACGGCCCGCTCAACCACGAGAAGAACCCGTTGTAGCGTTCAACGCCGCCATTGATCTTGAATTGCGGAAAGAAGGTGTAGGTGCTGTCGTTCATGAGGCCGCTGAAACTCAGTTCGTTCGCCAGGCCCTTGGACCGGCTATGCTCAAACGAACCGCCAAAAGACAGCCCTTTGATCTCGTTGTTCTTGGTATTTTTCCAGGGCGTAAAGCGCACTCTGCCGACCACCTCAGGCTCATTCGTAGTTCCCGATGTTAGCAATCCCTGTCCGTTGAAAAGGCCGACCCAGTACTCCGCAGCGCCGTGTGCCAAATCTCCGTGAACATCGATTCCGGGAGCGCGGAATGCTCCGCCGGCATCCGGGTAGAGAACGGAAATGATGGAGCGGTTGTAAAACTCAACCGAGGTGTCCGCAGTTCCGACTTCCATGGAGAACGGCACTTTGTACTGGCCAGCCATAATCTTGAAGGCGCTCCAAGGCTTGAAATCCATGTAAGCGTCGCGGATCGTAAGGGCCGAAGCCGTCTCAAACAGGAATGTGTAGTCGAGTTGCTTTCCGTAGTTGCCTTGCACGCCGAAGCGCGCCCGCGTGATGGCAAAGGTGTCAGGAGGCGCGCCGTTGCCGTTGTAGAAAGTGTATTGCCCATCCAGGTATCCGACGGGCATGAGCGTAAAGTTGCCATCGGAACTCTTGAGGAAAAAGTGCTCGCCGTTCCAACCGGCGGTGATCGGAGGAGCAGTGTTAGCCTTGTCCTGCAATGCGCTAACTTCCGTCGCCAGAGCTTCGACTTCCGCCACAGTCGCGGGGGCAGCCGGGGAGAGGTCGGGAGCGGGGTTCGCGACCGCGTTCACCAGTGCGAGGTGTGGAACGCCGCTTTGCGTCTGCGCGCTCGCCTCGATGAGCCGTCGCATCTGCGCCTTCAACTCCGCGACCTCGTGCCGCAACTCGTTGACTTCTTCCTCGGTTGCGCTCGCACCCCTGGAGGCGCTGGCGGAAGAGGCGCTCACGGAGGTTGGCCCATCCTTCTTGCTCGCGGGTTCCGTGCTTTGTGCGTGGGCGAACCAACCTGACGCCATAAAACCGACCAGCAGCAGGAAAACCGTTCTTAGCGAGCGCATTGTGTCTTCTCCGGAAATAATCTGCATAGCGGGCCTTCCCTCAAGGCACACGAACGAGCAGCCCGCGCGCTACCCTGCCCGTTCGGGCGACGAAACTTCTAAATCTGCGAATGAATTTGGGTGAGGTCTGGAAAGCGGACCAGTTACCTCGACCGGGCGGGTGTACCACATAAAAATGCATACTGTCAAGAAATTTTTCTGATGCACGTCACTACGCGTTCGATACCTATAGCATTTTCGGGGCGGCGGGACAGGTAACAATTTAGGTGCATGGGATCGGCCGCGGCAGGAGACTCCCTCTTCAAATTCCTGATAGATTGTTTCCTCGTTTGCACCGCCGCTGCGTGCGGGTTCTCCTCGGGAGTTTGTCGCTGATGCGTATGGATTTGCACTTCGGCCAAGCCATCTTCCTGCTCATCGCGGCAGGAATCGCCGGCGCCTTGAACGCAGTGGCTGGCGGCGGGAGTTTCATCTCTTTCCCAGCGCTGCTTTTTATTCGGATCCCCGCCGTGGCCGCCAACGCGACGAACACGGTCGCGCTCTGGCCGGGGTTGGCGGCCAGCACGCTCGCTTACTTGAAACGGCTGAACGCACCGCTTCGGGTATTAGTCCCGTTACTGGTGACAAGCATTGCCGGTGGTTGGGCCGGTGCGCTGCTATTGCTAAAAACCCCGCAGCACACGTTTCTGCGGCTCGTTCCATGGCTGCTCCTAGGCGGAACTTTGCTGTTCGCCTTCGGCAATTCGATTCGTGCGATCGCTGGCAAAACCGCAATCGTCGATGATCTGCGAAAAATATCGTGGCAGGCGATCGTGGTAAGTTCCGTCGCAGAACTACTACTCTCTGTCTATGGTGGATACTTTGGCGCCGGGATCGGTTTTGTGACGCTCGCCATGCTATCGATGCTTGGGATGCGTGACATCCATGCCATGGGAGCGATCAGGACGCTTCTGGCTGTCGCAATTAATGCTGCGGCCGTGATCACCTTCATCGTGGCCGGAGCAGTATTGTGGCCGCAGTGTGCCGTGATGGTCGCAGGTTCCCTGGTTGGGGGATGGTTCGGCGCCCGCTACGCGCAAAAGGCCGACCCTGGAAAGATGCGAGCCGTCGTGATTGGCGTGGGCCTCCTGATGAGCGCGTATTTTTTTGTCACGGTTCGCTAGCAACTTTGATCTCGATCACGGCACGTTCTCCGGCGGGGAAGCTATAATCGCCGTGCGGAGAATCGCGCGAACGCCCGGACGCCGCGCCAAAGGCATGAACGAATGACACTGAAGTCAGTTCAGACTCTGCTCGAGGTTCTGCATTTCGCCGACAGCAACACGGCGATCGTAGTTCCCGAGCTCGGAATCCGCATCACCTACGATTCTCTTCGCAAGCAGGTTTTCGACATGGCGAATGCTTTGGCCTCGCTCGGTATTCGCCGCGGCGACGCAGTGGCGATCGCTCTGCCGAATGGATTGCCTGCGATTGTGACTTTTCTGGCGGCCTCCATCGCTGGCACCGCAGCTCCATTAAACCCCGCATATCCCTACGAAGAATTTCTTTTTTTTCTCGGCGACACCGGCGCCCGCATTTTGCTGTGCCCTCCGGCCGGAGCGGAATTCGTGCGCAGCGCCGCCGCAGACCGCAAGATTCCAGCCTTCTCAGTACAGATGACCGAACAGGGCATCGTGCACATCGAAGGCGCGCCCACAGGGATTTCTGCAACCGAGCCGACAGCCGACGACATTGCGCTAATCCTTCACACCAGCGGAAGCACTGGCCGTCCTAAGCGTGTACCCCTGAGGCATTTCAACCTGGCAGTTTCCTCGGCGAACATCGCGAACACATACGCGCTTTCGGAGGACGATGTTTCGTTGTGCATCATGCCGCTCTTTCACATTCATGGCTTGATCGGCTCGACCA
Organism: Candidatus Sulfotelmatobacter sp.; assembly: GCA_050011375.1. GTDB lineage: Bacteria > Acidobacteriota > Terriglobia > Terriglobales > Acidobacteriaceae > Sulfotelmatobacter. Next base: position 3,424 of record JBEKJF010000238.1, on the reverse strand, counting down.
TGGCCACTTTGCTGACAGGTGGAACGGTTGTTGTTCCCACAAAATTCAATGCGCTTTCTTTCTGGCGGACGGTGCGTGAACACAACGTGACCTGGTATTCCGGCGTGCCTACGATGCACCAATTGTTGCTTGCACGGTCTCAGCACAATCCCGCGGAAGCCAAGTCTCTGCGCTTTGTCCGTTCCTGCAGCGCGCCCATGTCGGCGGAACTGATTCGCAAAATCGAGGAGACTTTCGGAGTGCCCTTCGTCGAAGCCTATGGAATGACCGAAGCGGCCCACCAGATGACCTCAAATCCGTTGCCGCCGCGGCATCGCAAGGCGGGCTCGGTCGGCGTTGGCACCGGCCTTCTACTCAGCATCATGGACAAAGCAGGCAATCACCTCGGCACAGACAAGCGCGGGGAAGTCGCCATTCAAGGCGCAAATGTATTTCGCGGTTATGAAAACAATCCCGATGCTAACGCTCGCGCATTCGTGAATGGATGGTTTCGCACCGGCGACGAAGGATATCTCGATGCCGATTGCTATTTGCATTTGACCGGACGGATGAAAGACATCATCATCCGCGGCGGCGAGAACATCGCTCCTCACGAAATCGACGAGATCCTGCGGAAACATCCGGCGGTCGCGGCAGCGGTTACGTTTGGCTACGCGCACCCCACGCTGGGCGAAGAAGTGGCTGCGGCCGTGGTCTTGCATGAGCGTAACGGCGCCACCGATTCCGAACTCATCAAGCACTGCGGTGAATGGCTTGCGGAGTTCAAGGTTCCGAAAAAAATCTACGTCGTGGAAAGCATACCCACCACGGCAACCGGAAAAATCCGCCGGCGCGCTGTCGCTGCCGCGCTTATGGATAACCAGGGATGAAATTTTTGATCGCGGGTGCGGGAGCAATTGGAGCTTACATCGGTGCGCGTATGGCGCAAGCTGGATTCGATGTCACGCTTTTCGCGCGCGGGCCGCACCTCCGCGCCATGCAGGATCATGGTGTGCAGGTGAAGAGTGCAGAAGGCGATTTCGTGGCGCGCCCGGTAGTCGTCGGTTCGCTCGAAGAAGTTGGGCCGGTAGACGTCGTCTTCCTCGGGGTAAAAGCGCACGGCTTGCCACAACTCGCGCCTCAGTTAAAACCCGTGTTAGGTCCCGAGACCACAGTCGTCAGCACTCAGAATGGAATTCCCTGGTGGTACTTTCAGAATTTCGAAGGCGAATGGAAAGGCTTACGCCTGGAGCGAGTCGACCCCGGAGGCGTAATTGCATCGGCCATTGAAGCGCAGCGCGTGCTCGGATCGATCGTTTATTTTTCCACCGAGATTACGGCGCCCGGAGTGATTCAACACATCGAGGGCAATCGCATTTCACTCGGCGAACCGGACGGAAGCCGTTCCGACCGCTGCCGCAGCATAGCGGAAGCGCTCGTCGTGTCCGGCTTGCGCGCCCCCATCACGGCTCGCATTCGCCACGAGATTTGGGTGAAGGTGTTGGGCAACGCCTCCTTCAATCCGGTTAGTGCATTGACGCGCGCCACGCTGGTTCAGATGGTCCGCGATCCAGGAGTTTGTGCGCTGATCAAAAACATCATGCAGGAAGTGGAAGGCGTGTCCCACAAGTTAGGCATGGAGTTGCCGGTGACCATCGATCAGCGAATTGCCGGCGCGGAAAAAGTTGGAGAACACAAAACCTCAATGCTTCAAGATCTCGAAGCCGGACGCCCGATCGAATTGGAAGCGCTGGTAGGCGCCGTCGTGGAGTTGGGGGAGCGCGTTGGCCTGCCCATGCCCTACACAAGAACGGTGTACAGTTGCACGAAGCTTTTGGCGCAAAGCGCAGCGTCTCGGCGGAACGCTTGAGAGCGAAACGCGCGCTTTCCCGAATTGGCGCGCATCCCGAGGCCGCGCGCCTCGCCCAGGCAAAAATATTTGCGAGAGGCTTGACAGCGGGGGTATACTTCTTTCGCTGGTCCACTTATCGGACCACTTGGAGTTCACCTTGATCGGTGCGGTCAAATCGGACTTTGACGTAATCCGCAGGAACAAAGTCTACGAGGAAGTCGCGCAGCAGATCGAACGCCTGATCCTGAAAAAGCTGCGCCCCGGCGACAAACTGCCCTCGGAGCGGGAGCTGGCGGAGATGCTGCACGTGAGCCGCAGCTCTATTCGAGATGCGATTCGTGGCCTTGAGTTGATGGGTCTCGTCGAGCCTCGCCAGGGGGCGGGCACAATCGTTCGCGAAGTTTCATCCGAATTGGTGACCAATCCTTTTGCCAGCGCGCTAAAGCGGCGTCGCGAACTGGTGAGTGAACTTCTGGATTTTCGCAAGATGCTCGAACCGCCGCTAGCCGCGCGCGCCGCTAAGAACGCCTCTGCCGACGAGATTTCTGAGATGGAAGACATTCTGCGGCGGCAGGAACAGAAGCAGACGAAGGGCGAAGCTGCCGTCGCGGAAGATGCCGAATTTCACTATAGCGTCGCGCTCGCTTCCGGCAACAGTGTTGTGCTGAAGGTGCTTGACATTCTCATGGATCTGCTGCGCGACACTCGCGAACGCTCTTTGCAAGTGGACGGGCGCGCGCAGAAGTCGCTCGCTGGCCACCGGCGCATCATGGCTGCGATCAAGCGCCACGATGCCGAGGCTGCAAAAGCAGCGATGCGGCGACATATTGAAGACGTTGAAGAGATCGTACTTGATAAGTTTTGAAGTGCCACGAATGCGTCCCGCATAGATCAACTTAGATCGATCAACGTAGATCAAATGGAGAAGCAGAACACGGTGACGCTCGTCGATGCATTCGCCCGCCAAAAGCAGGTTGCTGGTCACGCCATGACGGAAACCACTCCAACGCCTCCCAGCGCAACCCTCACGCTCCGCGTAGCTGAGTCGCGCGTCGAGGATGTGGGCCACGCGATTGCGCGGTTGTCGCCAGCCGATCTGCGGCGTCTCGGTGCACGCGCTGGCGACGTATTGAAAATCACCGGCGGCACGCTGGGCGTCGCACGCGCCGATGTTTCCGACGAGACTCACGAAGGCATGATTCAGATCGACGGCACGATCCGCAGCAACTGCAGTGCCGGATTGCAGGAACAAGTGACGGTCGCGCTGATCGAGCGTGAGCAGGCCGTCGCCGTGCGCCTCGCCCCGCTGTGGATAGGAGCCGCGCCCGCGACCATCGCACCTGACCGCACGCTCGAAGATCTTTTGGAGGTGCCAGTCATTGCGGGTTCGGTTGTTCGCGTGCCGACGTTTGCGAAAGCGGTGAACTTCCAGGTTGTGCGCACGATTCCGTCGGGGCCCGTGGTGATCGGCCCGCGCACCGACATTCGCGTGGTGGAAGGCGAGCAGACGGCGGCACGCGCGCCGTCTGTTTCCTACGAAGACATCGGCGGACTTGAACGTGAGGTCGCAAGAGTGCGCGAAATGGTCGAACT
>JBEKJF010000237.1:0-7613 GCA_050011375.1 Candidatus Sulfotelmatobacter sp. | reverse complement strand
CTCCACGCGGAAAGCTCCCCCGATGCACAGCGCACTGCTCAAGAGACACCAGCCAGCAAGCGATCGGCCCAGTTTGATGGTCTTAGCGTCCATGGTGCGAGCCCACCCGTATAGGCCGAGGGATAATGAGATCGCGAAGATTAGGCCCCAGTCTCCGATCGTCCCCATGTGTCCTACTCCATCGCTTTGACTGCAGAGGTCAGTACATCGAGTCGTACTTAGTGACCATCCACTGCCCATCTTTAATCATCATTCTGTTGTTTCTCTCGAGCCGCGCTCCTGCCAGCCCACGCTATAAAGAGGCCGCAGATTCCAGAAGGAATGGTTGCAAAAACAATCGGGCTACGGAACGCCTGCGAGCCGAAACTTTCCCAAAGGCCGACCGAGAACCCGAGTAATACGCAGCTGCACACAGTCGTGAATAGGGTCTTGCGCAGACTGATGGAAGGTCTCAGCCCAATGTTATAAGTCGACATCATCAAGCCAAGAAACAACCCAAACCAAATGCCGTGCGCCCACTGATGAAAACTTCCCATCTCTGTTTCCGCCTTCGACCAACGACGAATGACCAGCAACCAACGACTGCTTTTAATACATTGAGTCGTACTTGGTAACCACCCACTGGCCATCTTTATTCTCGGTGGTGACGGTGAAGATTTCTTTGTAGGTGGTGGACTGGCCTGGGTCGGTGAGGCGTTTGCCGCGATAGTGCAAGATAGTCAACGGCGGCTTGCTTTCCCACTCCGCCAGTTCCCAGGAGAGCAGCGGGTGCTTCGCCTCTGAGTCACAGATGAAGTGAGCGTACTTCTTGCGGTAGTCGTGCTCCCACTTGGAGAGCAGATCGTCGCAATGTCCGTCGCGCAGCTCGTGCAGAAATTTGTTGGCGCTCTTTTCAATAGTGCGGTCGCGCAGCGGATTCATGCGGATGCTCACCGGCAGCCCGGTCAAAGTATCGCGCTCTTCGGAGCGCGCCAGCACTGGTCCCTGATTGCTCAGCCAATTGATGTAGCCGAGAAAGCTAAACACCAGCACCGCGGCAACGCCGACAGCAATGCCGATCTGTATGCGAGTAAATCCCATCCTGAGAATAATTTTATTCGGATGACAACTTAGGGCAAGATTACCGGCGGGGCGCGCGAGAGGACATGTACTGGTGGGAAGTATCGGGCGCTGCCAAAAGCAGATTCCTCCTTGGGCTTACGCCCAAGTCGGAATGACAAGGCATAAAAAGGGCACGGCTTTTAGCCGTGCCTTGGAAAGTATCGAGCAGTTATTTCTTGTCTTCGGATTCTTCCTTGACCGGCTCGATGCCGCCGTCGTGTTGCGCTTGCGCCTCAGCGTCTTCCATGGCTTTGCGGGCTTCGGCGTTCTTCTTGGCCCGGGCTTCGGCGCGTTTCTCTTTTTTCTCGTCCAGGATTTTTTCGCTGCCCAAGAGCTCAAGGAACGCCTTGTCGGCGCCGTCGCCCTTGTTCCATCCGGTGCGGATGATGCGGGTGTAGCCGCCGTTGCGATCGCCGAAGCGAGGGCCGACCGTGTCAAAAAGCTTCACGAGCGCTGCATCGGTCATAAGGTAAGCGCCAGCCAGACGGCGCGCCGCTAGGTCGCCGCGCTTGCCGAGCGTAATCATCTTCTCGACGATGGGCTTTGCGGCCTTGGCCTTGGGAATGGTGGTCTCGACGCGTTCATCCACGATCACCGATGTGACCAGGTTACGCAGCAACGAGCGCCGGTGCGCGGTGTTCCGTCCGAGTTTGTAGCCTGCAACTTTGTGACGCATGGGTGTGAACCTCAGTGGTCAGTGGCCAGTGGTCAGTGGCCAGTTGTTCGAGTTTTGTATTTCTATAAGTCAGCGGCTAGCGGTCTGTATTTACTGACCACTGACCACTAGCCACTGACCACTGTTCTTATAGCCCGTCGTCCGGTCCGTAGGCCGAAGCCGGCAGGACCAGATTCGAAGTCGGACCGGGCACAGCGTTGCCGTGCTCGTCGATCTTCATACCGAGGCTCAGGCCCATCGAAGAAAGAATTTCCTTGATCTCGTTCAGCGACTTGCGGCCGAAGTTCTTGGTCTTGAGCATTTCCGATTCCGTCTTCTGCACCAGCTCGCCGATGGTCTGAATGTTTGCGTTCTTCAGGCAGTTGTAGCTGCGCACAGAAAGCTCGAGTTCCTCGACGGAGCGGTTCAGGTTCTCGTTGTGAATCTCGGGCTTGCGATCATCCGACGACGATACGCCGGTTTCGATTTCTTCCTCGAAGTTGATGAAGATGTTCATGTGATCCTTCATCAGCTTCGCCGACAATCCGATCGCATCGGCGGGAGTGATCGAGCCGTTGGTCCACACTTCGAGGGTGAGCTTGTCGTAATCGGTGATCTGGCCGAGACGCGCGGCTTCGACGGTGTAGTTGCACTTGCGCACCGGCGAGTGCACGGAATCGATGGGAATGAATCCGATGCCGAGATCCTCATCGAAGTTCTTGTCGGCGGAAACGTAGCCGCGGCCGCGCTTCAGGCGCATCTCCATGTCGAGCTTGCCGCCTTCGCTGACGGTCGCGATGTAAACGTCCTTGTCGAGAACCTCGACGTCGCCATCGGCTTCGATCATGCCGCTGGTGACCACGCCGGGCTGATCGGCGCGCAGATAAATTGCTTTCGGCGCGTCACCGGCGAGCTTGAACGGAATCTGTTTCAGGTTGAGGATGATGTCGGTCGCGTCCTCGACCACGCCGGGAATCGACTGGAATTCGTGCAGCACGCCTTCCATCTTCACCGCGGTGACCGCGGCGCCTTCGATGGAACTCAGCAGCACGCGCCGCAGGGAGTTGCCCACGGTGGTGCCGAAGCCGCGTTCAAAAGGCTGCGCCCAAAAAATTCCGTACTTGTCGGTGAGGGTGGAAGTGTCAACTGCAAGACGTTTCGGTTTCTGAAAACCTCTCCAAAGCATTTGTTTCTCCTTCGGCCGTTTGGCTCAGTGCTGGCTCCCTGAATTGTCCGGATTCAGGTCAAACGTCAGCACAGGCTGATCTGGCTCGAAATGTGGACCTTAAGACCGTCGTTGGCCCTTTGTCGTTGGTCGTTGGCCAATTGGCTAACGACTGACGACCATCGACTAACGACGACTTACTACTTACTGTAAAGTTCAACGATCAACTGCTCGTTCACCGGCAGCTGAATATCTTCGCGCTTGGGCAACGAAAGTATTTTGCCCGTGTAAGCGTCGCGATTTACTTCCAGCCAGTTCGGCTGCGTGCCGTGGCTGGCGAATTCTTTGGCCATTTCCAGGATGACCAGCTTCTTGCTGTTCTCGCGAATGGAAATTTCCTCGCCCACGCTCACCTGATACGAAGGGATATTCACCCTGCGGCCATTGACTGACACATGCCCGTGCCGCACCAACTGCCGCGCCTGGCGCCGCGATTGCGCGAAGCCCAGGCGGAACACGACGTTATCGAGACGCCGCTCGAGCTGCTGCAGAAGCAACTCGCCGGTGACTCCGCGGGTGCGCGCAGCCTTCTCGAAGTAGTTGCGGAACTGGCCTTCGAGCGTGAAATAAATGCGCTTGGCTTTCTGCTTCTCGCGCAACTGCAGGCCGTAGCCCACGATCTTGGACTTGCGGTCTTTCCCATGTTGTCCAGGAGCGAAGTTGCGCTTCTCGATGGGACACTTATCGCTAAAACACTTTGAGCCTTTGAGGAAAAGCTTCATGCCCTCGCGGCGGCATAGACGGCAAACTGCATCGGTATAACGTGCCAAGTTGTTCTCCTTTTAGATGACCGGTTTACAGGTTTGGCTTCACCCTTCGTCCCGGACGAAAAAACTGTCGTTGGTCATTCGTCATTGGTCGTTCGCGAAAATCGAGAACCTATTGGTCGGTCGTTTTTGCCCACGACGAACGACCAAGGACCAACGACGGACCTTACACTCTTCGCCGTTTCGGCGGCCTGCATCCGTTGTGCGGGATCGGCGTCACGTCGCGAATCGAGCGCACTTCAATACCTGACGAAGCCAGGGCTCGCACGGCCGACTCGCGGCCGGAACCGGGGCCGCTCACGCGAACGTCCACGCTGCGCACACCGTGATCGCGCGCCAGATTGGCCGCGTTCGAGGCCGCCTGCTGCGCCGCGAACGGCGTGCCTTTGCGCGATCCGCGAAAGCCCAGCGATCCTGAACTCTTCCACGACAGAACGTTGCCATTCATGTCGGTGATGGTCACGATCGTGTTGTTGAAGGACGCCTGCACGTAACACAAGCCATGCGGAACGTGCTTGCGCTCCTTCTTCTTGAATGTCTTCTTCTTGCCTTTTTTATCCGGAGCGGCGGTGCCGCCGGCTGCTGCTGGTTTTGCCATAGTTAGCTCTTAGCTCCTAGCTCTTAGCTTCTAGCTAGGAGCTAGAAGCTAGAAGCTGTTCTTACGTTTTCGACGTTGCCTTCTTCTTGGTCGATACCGTTCCCTTGCGCGGCCCTTTGCGCGTGCGCGCGTTGGTATGCGTGCGCTGTCCGCGGACCGGCAGGTTGCGACGGTGACGGAATCCGCGATAGGAGCCGATTTCGATGAGCCGCTTGATGTTCATCGAAACTTCCTTGCGCAGATCGCCTTCCACCATCCCCTGCTGCTCGATCACGGTGCGGATGCGGTTAACTTCTTCTTCGCTGAGGTCCTGGACCTTCTTCATCGGGTCCACGTTAGCCTCATTAAGAATCGTGCCGGCGCGCGGATGCCCGATGCCGTAAATGTAAGTCAGCGCGATGTTGATGTGCTTCTGGCGCGGTAAGTCGACGCCTGCAATACGTGCCATAGTTCCTTATGCCTCCGACAGCTTTCCGGCTTTTTAGCTTCTAGCTGCTAGCTCCTAGCAAATCAGGGTTAGCTAGTGGCTAGAAGCTAGTAGCTTTACCCTTGGCGCTGTTTGTGTTTCGTGTTGACGCAGATCACCCGCACCACACCCTTGCGGTGGATGACCTTGCACTTGTCACAGATTTTCTTTACCGATGCTCGTACTTTCATAAACCAGCTCTCAGCCGTCAGCTTTCAGCTGTCAGCAAAATCTCTCCGGGCTTTCGCCAGGCGGACAGCCGAAGGCTGTCCCTACAAAATCTATTTGTACCGATACACAATTCTGCCGCGATTCAGGTCGTAGGGCGAAAGTTCCACCGCAACCTTGTCGCCGGGCAGGATGCGGATAAAGTTCTTGCGCATCTTGCCGGATACATGCGCCAGCACCTGGTGTTTGTTCTCCAGTTCCACCTTGAACATGGCGTTGGGCAGCGGTTCCAGAACTACTGCCATCACTTCAATCGCGTCTTCTTTACTCATTCGCTCCTAGCTTTTAGCTGCTAGCTTCTAGCCAAATCCGCTTGCCCTAGCTAGAAGCTAAGATCTAGCGGCTAGAAGCTCACTTCGTCAAAATCACCGGGCCATCTTTCGTGACCGCCACGCAATGCTCAAAGTGCGCGCTGAAACTGCCGTCGACTGTCACTGCCGTCCACTTGTCGCCGAGCACTCGCGTTTCCGGCTTGCCGTAATTCACCATGGGCTCGATGGCGAGCACCATGCCTTCGCGCAACTTCGCGCCATGGCCGCGCGCCCCAAAATTCGGAACCTGCGGCTCTTCGTGCAGGCGCGTCCCTATGCCATGTCCTACAAACTCGCGCACCACGCTGAAGCCCGCGGCTTCCACGTGTTCCTGCACCGCCGCTCCTACATCACCCACCGAGTTGCCGATGAGCGCCTGGTCGATTCCCTTGTAGAGAGATTCTTCCGTCACCGTCAGCAGCTTGCGCAATTCCGGCTTCACTGCATCGCTGACCGGTACCGTAATCGCCGCGTCTCCGTAATATCCGTCGAGCACCACGCCGCAATCAATCGAGACGATGTCGCCTTCTTTCAGTTCCCGCTTCTCCGACGGGATGCCATGCACAATCTCTTCGTTCACCGACGTGCACAGCACACAGGGATAATCGTAATATCCCTTGAACGCCGGCTTGGCTCCGAGTTCGGCGATCTTCTTCTCGGCAAAACGCTCCAGGTCCATCGTGGTGATACCCGGCGCGACCATCGCACGCAATTCATCGAGAACCTGCCGCACAATGCGGCCGCTGTGCCGCATCCGCTCGATCTCCGACGCCGACTTGCAAACAATTGCCATGTTTAAAAGCTAACGCTTAAAACTAAAACCTTTCACCGCGAAGACTCACGCGTTATGTTCCTCGATGATCCTGAAAATCTCCGCCGTAACTTCATCCATCGGACGGTCGCCGCTGATCGAGTTCAGCCGCCCCGTCCGCTGATAATAATCGGCCACGGGAGCGGTCTGCTCCTGGTAAGCCGCCAAACGGGGCTGAATCACTTCCAACCGGTCGTCATTGCGAGTTACCAGCTTCGACCCGTCAATATCGCAAAGTTCATCGACACGGGGCGGCTGGAAGTGGACGTTATAGATCCGCCCACAGGTGGGACAAGAACGGCGTCCAGTAATACGGAGCAACAATTGATTATAGTCCACGTCCAGCCGGATCACAATTGGCCACGCACGAGTCGGGCGCGAGTTGTCAAAGAGCCTGTCCTCGAGCAATGCATCCAGCCATCCGGCCTGAGCCGCGGTGCGCGGGAAGCCGTCTAGCACATAGCCCCGCTTGCAGTCCGGCTCTTTCAACCTAAGCCGGACCATCTCGCAAACCAGATCGTCAGAAACCAGTTCGCCTCGCGCCATCACCGCCTTGGCGGCCACGCCGAGTTCTGTGCCCTGGGACACGTTGTACCGCAGAATGTCTCCCGTGGAGACCTGCGGAATCCGATACCGCTCCATGATGCGCTTGGCCTGCGTGCCCTTACCGGCACCCGGAGGTCCGAGCAGCACTACGGGACCCACATCGCGTGAGGTTTCCTGCGCCATCAGTTGGGCCTCAGGTCTCAGGTCTTAGGTCTTAGGTCTTAGGTCTCAGGAAAATCGCCCCAAAACCCATCACCCAGGACCTAACACCTAAGACCTATTACCTAAAACCTTTCCTACGACCAGTTCCGGCGGCCGCGAATGCGTCCGCTGCGCGGCGTGAAGCCATCGTAATGACGCATGATCAACTGCGCCTCGATCTGCGTCACCGTATCCATCGCCACGCCGACCACGATCAGCAGCGAGGTTCCGCCGAAATAAAAAGTCACGCCAAGGCCGTTCGTAACCCACACCGGAAGCTGTTCAAACAGCCTGCCTCCCAGCCAGAACGGCAAATGGTTCAGATGAATGCCCGCCATCATCCACTCGGGGATGAAGGAGATGATGATCAGATACAGCGCGCCCACCAGCGTGATGCGGGTCAACACTTCGTTGATGTAATCGGCGGTGCGCTTGCCCGGACGAATGCCGGGAATGAACCCGCCATACTTCCGCATATTGTCGGCGACTTCGCTGGGATTGAACACGATCGACACATAAAAGTACGCGAAGAAAATAATACCCAGCGCATACAGCACGGTGCAAAGTGGCTCGCCCCAGCCCAGCATGCGAATCATGTCGCCGAAGTAGCGGCTGTTTTTCAAGCTATAGCCGAGCATCTGCGGCAATCCCAAAATCGACGACGCGAAGATCACAGGCATGACGCCGCCTGCATTCACGCGCAA
>JBEKJF010000236.1:0-7624 GCA_050011375.1 Candidatus Sulfotelmatobacter sp. | reverse complement strand
TCGATTAAAGTTTTATGGCATTGCGGACAGTGCGTGTTTTCGCGTTCGCCTACTTTGCCGGGAAGATTGCCGGGATAGATGTAACGGAGTCCCGCGTCGCGGCCGATTTCGGCAGCTTGCAACAGGTCTTCGGCGGTTGTGTCGCGCGCTACGTCATTTTGCATTTTGTAGTCGCCGTGGAACGCGGTTACGTGCCAGGGGATATCGGGCGAGATGGCTGCCAGGAATTCGGTGAGGCGGCGGAGTTCGTCGGGGTCGTCGTTGAAGCCGGGGATCAAGAGAGTGACGATCTCCAGCCAGAGGCCCATCTGGTGAATGCGGCGGATGCTGTCCAGGATGGGGCCGATGCGTCCGCCTAGCTCGTGGTAGTGACGGTCGTCGAAACTTTTTAGATCTACTTTGTAGAGATCGAGCCAGGGGCGTAGGTATTCGAGCACTTGCGGAGTGCCGTTGCCGTTCGAGACGAAGCCGGTGATTAGTCCGGCGGCTTTGGCTTGTTTGAAGACGGCTACGGCCCATTCGCTGGTGATCAGCGGTTCGTTGTAGGTGCTTACTAAAATTTTTGCGCCTTGCGCGATCGCATCTTGCACTAGAAGTTCTGGCGAGGCTTTTCGTGGAAGCGAGACTGCGCTAGGATCGCGCAACGCCTGACTTGTTACCCAGTTCTGGCAATACGAACAGTGCAGGTCGCAGCCCAACATGCCGAAGCTGTAGGCTAGCGCGCCGGGGTGGGCGTGGAAGAACGGTTTTTTTTCGACTGGATCACATTGGGTGCCGGCGGTGTATCCGTAGGGGACGTAGAGGGTGCCGGCGCGGTTGTAGCGGACTTTGCAGACTCCGGGCTGGCCTTCGGGGATGGGGCAGCAGTGTCCGCAGGAGAAGCAGCGGACGCGGTTGTTGTCTAGCTTTTCGTAGAGACCGCGGTCGGCTTCGCGGACTCTTTCGTCGAGGATGGTGCGGAGGGTTGGCACTTGTTTTATTTTAACGCCTGCGGAGTTGCGGCTTCCGGCTTTCGGCTTCGGGCTTTCGGCTTTCGGACATGTGGTCCCTACTTGATTGACGCTGTGATTCTTGGTGGAAACGCCTTGATGGGCTTGTGATGGCGCTGGCAGGTTGGGGGTCCTTCGACTCCGCAGATGATTCGCTACGCGAATCATCTGCTGCGCTCAGGATGACAACCAAATACAAATGCGCTCAGGATGACAGAAGGATGGAAGGGTCGCTAGTGGGCGGGGCTTGGTTTGCCGTGGGATTCGTGCTGTTGATACCAGAGTTCGGCTTGCTGTTCTATGGCTGCGGCTTGGGAGCGCGTCATTCCGTTGGCCAGGACTTTCGCCAGATCCTTGCTGTCGGCTTGGCCGCCGGCGCGGGCCAGCACCGTCCAGAAGTAGGCTTTGTTTGCGTCTTTTGGCAAGCCGTGGTGGCCGCCCCAATAGAGCAATCCCAACTTGTATTGCGCGGAGATGTTGCCATGCTCGGCTGCTTTGGTAAACCAAGCGGCGGCTTCCGCGTCGTCTGGCTTGATGGCTTGCTTTTCGTCGCCTTGGGCGTAGAGAAGTCCGAGGGCATTTTCTGCCGCGGGATCGCCTTGCATGGCAAGCTTAGTGAGTTGGGCGAGATTGTTGGGATCGATGGCGGAATCGACTGCGGGTGATTGCGAAGGGTCAGCGGATGGTCTCGACGACGCCAGGACGGTTTGTTCGACATTATGCTCTCGCCCCTGGAGTTTCTCCTGGATCCAAGGTTGAATCCATGGGGCGAGAATGAAGCCGAGCGCAAGCGCGATGGTGGCGGCAGCAAGGATCAGCAGGTAAAGATGGGCGCGCGGCAGGTGGACGCCGCCGACTTTATCTTGATCTTCATTATCTTGATCTTCATTGGCCGATACATTTTTTGTCTCGGCGTTTTCTTCGGGTAAGTGAGCGAAGAGAACGCTGCCCGGCGAAGCTTTAAAGGGTTCTGGAGCCGGCGGAGGCGGAGCGGGAGGGTTTGCCGACGCGGTGCGATTGACAGCGGCAACAATTGTTTCTGCAAAACGCTGCAGCACCGCGCTGTCGTTTTCATCGAACGCCCTGGGTTGGGCGGAAAAAACTTCGAGCAGGCCAATCACTTTTTCATCCGAACGCAGGGGCGCGGCGAGCATGGAGCGAATGCCAAGAGCGCGACAGCTCTCGCGATCGACACGTTGGTCGGTGTCGGTGTCATCGCAGCGCGATAGGGTTCCGGAGCGTACGCATTCGCCGGAAAAACCTGAACCCACTTGCAAGGTTGCGCCGACGGGCGGAGCGCTGGGGCCGGCGCTGGCACGGCAGGTCATGGTTTCAGAGATAGTTTTTTCGGCGACCGGGGATTCGGAATTTTCTGGCGCGAGCGCTATGGCCGCGCCGGAAGCCCGAAGCAGAGATTGAGAACGAAAAGCGATCAAGGACAGGACGGCTGCGAGGTCGCTGCCGTGAGACTCAGCTTCCTGTTGCACTGCGGTCGCGGCGTTGAGCGTATCGGTGTAGCTGGGCCGGATTGCGGAGTGGTGCGGAGCTGCGGATGCGGCGTTGGCAGCACCGGCCATCGCGTTGAGAAACAGCCATTCGCGCAAGCGGTGCAGAGTGGAATCCGGTAGAGGGGCAAGACCTAATCCGACACGGCCGGCGGGGTCGGACCAAACAACCCTTGCAGTGGCGTTGATCTGACCGCGGGCTTCGGCCAGATCGAGACACAACTCGAACTGCCTGTCGATTTCCATGGGCGAAGCGCATTGGAGCGACACGCCGACCTCACTGATGTCGAGCACCTCGTAGAGATCGAGCATCTCACCATGGGAAGCGCCGGCGAAAGTGGCGTAGGCGGGTGCGTGCACCTTTTGACGCACACGGCGGCGACGGTTGAGGGACGCGGGTCGAGAAGACTGGGCAGTCGCCGACATGAGGAAGCCAAGGTTCAGAAGTGTTGTTTGACATCTTAACCTGAATTGGCGGAAAAGCGAGTAGAAAGAAGTACATGAGATGAGCGACTTTCCCATTTCGTAGCCAACCTGCCGAGTGCGCGGCTAATCTAACCCTTCTCAGCCACTAGAAATTAGAGGTACAGATATGTCTGATGTGCGGTTAGGTTTTATCAAGTCAAAATTAGGGATTGCGGCTGCGGTGCTCATTCTGGGCGCTTTGCCGGCATGGGCGTCGTTGGGTGGAGATCGCGCGTCGGTCGATGCCGATCAAGTTCACTTGCAGGGGACGCGAACTACCAAGACCGCGGAGTCTTATACGGTTCATGAGATTCAGGCGAGTAATGGGACCGTGGTTAGGGAGTATGTCTCGGCGGAGGGGAAGGTGTTTGCCGTGGCGTGGAACGGGCCTTGGATGCCGGATTTGCGGCAGTTGCTGGGAAATTATTTCGAGCAATATGTGCAAGCGGCGAAAGCTCAGAACGCGGCTCGGCCGGGACGCAGGCCGCTCATGATCGAGCAGCCGGGGTTGGTTGTCCAGGTTGGGGGACATCCCCGGGCGTTTACTGGCCGGTCTTATGTGCCGGAAATGTTGCCGGCAGGAGTTCAGGCCGAGGAAATCCGATGAAAAATCCGCGGGTGATTCCTGCCTTTGTTTTTGCCTCTGGGATTTTCCTGGGATGCGCATTTCTGGTGGGGTGCGGCAGCGGCGGTAACAGCAGTACTCCGCCGCAGACTATCGCTTCGTCTGGAAATAATGTCGCATCGATTTCGGTGAATGGCGGACTGGATGGTTTCTACGCCGATGCAGCGTTCGTTAGCGTGACGGTTTGCGTACCCGGAACCTCGACGTGCCAGACGGTTGATAATGTATTGGTGGACACGGGGAGCTCGGGGTTAAGGATTTTGTCGTCCGCGCTGACGACGCTTTCGCTGCCGCAGCAAACGTCAGGCGGCAATCCGGTGGTGGAATGCTTTCCGTTTGTGAGCGGTTACACGTGGGGACCGGTGCAAACGGCGGATGTGAAAATTGCGGGCGAGAAAGCCAGTTCCGCACCGATTCAAGTGCTCAGTGACAATTTTACAGCTCCCAGCGGCTGTACGGGTTTCGGAGCGTCTCAGAATACAGCGCTGGATGCGAACGGTATTGTCGGGGTGGGCCTGTTTACGCAAGACTGCGGCGATTACTGCACCGTGGTGCAAACTGCTTCAGGCAATCCGAACCTATACTATGAGTGCTCTTCCTCTAGCGTCTGCGAACCGGTAGCTGAGAGCCTGGCGGAGCAAGTACCGAATCCGGTTTCATTATTTTCCACCGACAACAACGGAGTAATCGTTGAACTGCCGGCAGTTTCGGCCGGAGGCGAGACGAGTGTGAGCGGATCGCTGGTGTTCGGCATTGGCACGCAGTCGAATAATGCGCTGGGTGCGGCGACGATCTACACGGCGGACGACAGCGGGAGCTTCACCACCACTTACAAAGGCACGGCTTACGCCGACAGCTTCATTGACAGCGGCTCGAATGGTTACTACTTTTTGGACTCGAGTCTTACTGGGATCACCGAGTGCAACGATGCGCCGGGCTTCTATTGCCCTGCGAGCACAGTGAACATCTCTGCCACGAATCAAGGCCAGAACGGAAACAGCGGCTCCATCACTTTCAGCATTGAGAATGCTGACACTCTCTTCAATTCGAATGACGCCGCCTACAGCGATCTAGGAGGAATATCCGGGACTGTGGCTCCGTATTATTTTGATTTGGGACTTCCCTTCTTCTTTGGCCGCAATTTGTACACGGGTCTCCAAAGCGCGACTTACGCCAACGGCTACTGGGCTTATTAACCGATTGTGATTGCCAAGAAGGGCCGATTCTATTTCAGCGCCAGCCGTGAGTGGTGCAGGCTGGAGATGCGGGAGATGGCGGCTACCATCATGCTGGAGAGGAGTTGCATGGTGGCTACGTCGCGTTCGTCGAAGGCGCTGGGCGAGGATGACAGGACTTCGAAGACGCCTAGAGTGCGGCGGTAGTAGCGGAGCGGGGAGACGAGGATGGAGCGGACTCCTAGACGGCGGCAACTGGCTAGGTCTACGCGGGGGTTGCGTTCGGCGTCATTGCAGAGCATGATTTCGCCGGTGCGGACGGCTTCGGCGGAGATTCCGGCGTCGGTTTGCAGGCGGACGCCGAGGTCGGGAGCGGTGCGACCGGCGCGGGCGCGGCAGACGATCTCGTCGCCGGCGCGCAGGGCGATGGCTGCGCCGGTTGCTCCGGTGAGGTGCTGGGCGCGCTCGGTGATGGCGCTGATGGCGGGTTCAAGATCGAGTTCGGCGGCGCGAATTTCCACTTCTTCTCCGGGATGCACTATGCGAATGCCGGAGACGGGATGGGCGGCGTTGGCGACGCGAAGCTGGCTGCGAAGAGCGGTAGTGGGCACGCGAGCGTGATGGTCGGCGACGTTGAGGAATTCGGGGTCGGGGACGGTGCGCAGCAAGTCGCGGACCAGGCTGTCGAGTTCAGAATCGGTGATGAGATGCGCGGTTTGCTGGCGGCCGAGGCTTCCTCCGAGAACACGCGACAGGCTGAGTAGCGACGTGTTGCCACAGGCGAGGCAATACGGATGGCTGTTGGTGCTGATCAGTTCGCACTGAACGCAGAACGTAGCGGATTGCAGAGGAACGAAATTAACGTCTTTGAAAGCGGTGCCGTAAATTGTCTTGCGAAACATGAATGCCTTTCCCGCTGGCGCTAATAGAGCAGAACTAAGGTAAACAGGAATACAGTGGGCAGGCAGTGGCCGCAGTGGTTCATGGTTGTGGAAAATTAGTATGCAAGAAGTTGCAACT
This sequence comes from Candidatus Sulfotelmatobacter sp., assembly GCA_050011375.1. Lineage (GTDB taxonomy): Bacteria > Acidobacteriota > Terriglobia > Terriglobales > Acidobacteriaceae > Sulfotelmatobacter. The sequence continues at coordinate 1,845 of JBEKJF010000236.1, read as the reverse complement.
AGTCGTTGAGTAGAGCTGAAATGGCCGTTCAGCAGGGGGTTTGAATGGTTTATTTTTACGATTGGGTATTGATTTGGAGATAGCGCTGGTTTAGAATTAAGGAACGTTCGAGGCGGAAAGCCTTGAGCGACTGGGGGATTGAAAATGCAGTGGACAGCACCCGCCTTTGAAGAAGTTTGCTTGAATTGCGAAATCAATTCTTACGTTAGCGCGAAACTTTAACCGTCAGCCCTCCCTTCCTTTCTAAAAGTTTGGCACGCATTGGCATGCGTGTGTTTGGTCTCATCGTGGCGCGGGTTGGATTTTGGATTCGCGCGTTTCCTGCAGAATTTCCCAAAGCAATCGAGAACTTACCTCAGCGGCTGAAGCCGGTCTGCATTTTGGCTGATTCTGCGGCATGGCTGAAGCCATGCCCTGATACGAATTTGTGCGTGAGCGAATCTGTTCGTAGGAGAATCTGTTTCTGAACGGATCTGTTCGTGAAGGGATCTGTTCGCGACGAATCCGTCAATGTGCGACAGCCCTGAGGAATCCAAGAATCCCTAGCCTGCTTGGGCGGCTACGAAGCCTTGGTCGTCGTGGTCTGCGCGGGGAATGACTTGCACGTTGTGCTGGAGGGTGCGGTCGAGGGCGTCGGCGAGAGCGATGGGGAAAGCCGACGTCAAAAGATTAATATCGAGTTGCAGATCGTGCTGGGAATAAAGGCGATGCACCGTCAGCGCGCCGCGCCGGCGATTCGTCGAGCTGACGAGATCGAGCGACAGGGTCCAAAATGCGAGATCCTCAAGAGACCTTGATGCTCGCGTTCTGCCCCATTGGAAAGAGACTTCGTTGCGGCGCTGCGCGCCAGACTCCGAGGCGATGACGGGATGGAATTCGCCGGGAAAAAGCTTAAATTTCACGTCGAATCCGTCGAAGTCGTTGGAGCTGAATGCTGCCTCAAGGACGCGGCGGATCTGATCGTAATCGCGAGCCGCCTTGAGTTCCTCGGTGGCGCGACGGATGGCGAGATTGTTGATGACAATCTGGCGCTGCTCGAAGGTGCGTTGGGCCACGCGGCCTAGTTCACCGAGTTCGAGATAACCCAAGCGCTGCACTCCAACCCAGATGCCTATTCCAAGAACAGCGAGAACCAAGCCCAGAGAACTGCCGGTGGGCCAAAGCAGAAACAGGCTCAGGAGAGCGAAGACGGCGGAGACCGCGTAAAGCACAGTAACGACCTGACGATGAGTGAGGCCGTGCTGCAAGAGCTTGTGGTGGATGTGCTCACGGTCGGCGGTGAAAACGGGGCGTCCGCTGATCAGGCGACGAAGAACGGAGAGCGAGGTTTCAAGAATCGGCAAGCCGAAGGAAACCACGGGAATGGCGACGGCGACGATGGTCGGAGATTTTTGCGCTCCGGCCAGAGCGAGCGCACTGAGCAGAAAGCCGATCAAGAGACTGCCTGAATCTCCGAGGAAGATGGTTGCCGGATTGAAGTTGTAGCGGAGAAAGCCGAGGATCGCGCCGGCCAACGCAATGGTCATAATCGTGACCAGGGAATATCCATTCACCAGAGCGACTACGAAAACCACCAAGGTGGAAAACAACGCGGAACCGGCGGCCAGGCCATCGAGACCATCAATCAAGTTGAAGGCATTCGTGATGGCGAGAACCCACAAAATGGTGAAGGGCAGGCCCACGAACCATGGCAGTTTATGGTCGCCGAAGAGGACTGGAATATTCAGAATGCGGAGTCCACCCATGAACAGCATGGCGCCGGCAAGAGATTGAACAGCGAACTTGATGTAGGGTCCGACGCTATAAAGATCGTCGTAAACACCGAGAAGGAAAACCAGGGTTGCA
>JBEKJF010000235.1:0-8034 GCA_050011375.1 Candidatus Sulfotelmatobacter sp. | reverse complement strand
ATGAACGCGCGGGAGCCGCTGAAAATCACGCTGGCGTCGATGACTCCGAAAGGTGAGAAGAAGCCGGATGAGTATGCCGACGCGTTCACGAGCCATCCCGAGCCGGAGATCTTGAAGATTCACGATCCGGAAAAGTTTGGCTGTTCGCCCTGCCATCAGGGGAACGGCCGCGCTACTACGAGCATTGAAAAGGCACACGGGAATTACGAGCACTGGCTGTGGCCGCTCTATCCCAAGGAAAATGCGCAGGCGGGTTGCCAGAATTGCCATGCCGCCGATATGGTGCTGGCCAGCGGTGACGTGCAGTGGCAAACCATCAACGACGGCAAGGACCTCTTTCGCCAGCGCGGTTGCATGGGCTGCCATCGCTACGAGGGTTACGACAAAGAGCCCGAGGATTTGAATTCGATCGGGCAGCAGATCAAACAGATTGAGACGCAGAAGAGAGACAATCTGAAGCAGACTGCGTACCTGATGAAGCAGGCGGATTCTGCCGAGTCGAACGACGAAGCGAATAGGCTAAACACGCAGGCTGTTGATTTAAGAGTGGCGAACAGCAAGCTGGATGGGCGTTTGCAGCAGCTCGATTACCAATCGCACAGCCTGATGCAGGACCAGAAGAAGGTCGGCCCGAATCTGAAGGATGCACGGCTCAAGCTGAACAAGAATTGGATTCCGGTGTGGCTGAAGAAGCCTTCGGATTTTCGTCCTACGACGAAGATGCCGAACTTCCGGCTGACGGATCATCAGATTCAGGCGATTTCAGCGTACATCTGGCAATCGGGATTCACGGATGCACTGCCCACGCACAAACCCGGAAACGCCGCGCACGGAAAAGAATTGTTCGAAACGCGCGGCTGCCTGGCCTGCCACTCGATTGGCGAAGGCGATCAAGTGCAGGGTGGAACTTTCGCTGCAAATCTGACTCGCGTCGGCGAGAAAGCGAATTACGATTACCTGGTGCGCTGGATTCACAATGCGCGCGAGCGCACGCGTCCTTATTGCCCGTATGAGAAGAAGGACATCGGTCCCGAGGATTACGCGAAGAAGGGACTTCCCTATCAGTTCGATCTCGACCATAGCAAGTGTCCAAACGACGGGCACGAATTGCAAGTGCAGAACATGACGGTGATGCCTAGCCTGCGCCTGTCTCCAGAGGATGCGGAAGACATTGCAACTTATCTGATGACGCAGAAGAAGCAGGAGCCGTCGTCGTATCCGGATGCAGCGTTCATGGACGATCCCGCTCTCAAGGCTGAAGGACAGCGGTGGATCAGGCACTATGGCTGCTCTGGCTGTCATGAGATTGCTGGCATGGAAGACGAAGGACGCATCGGCACAGAGCTGACTTTCGAAGGCAGCAAACCGATCGAGCGTCTGGATTTCGCATTGTTCACAACGGTGGCGCAGCGCGGCGGCAAAGATGCCGAACCGATCACTGATAAAGACGATCTGGCGCGTCTGCCGGATGGTCCGGCGAAAGAACCGTGGTACGACCAGAAAGGATTCTTCGAGCACAAACTCGCCGAGCCCAACGTTTACGACAAAGGCAAGATCAAGGGCGAGCTGGAAGCTTCGCGCATGCCCAACCTGCACCTTACCAAGGAGCAGGTGCTCGACCTCACGACCTTCCTGCTGGGGAGCGAAGAGACTTCCCTGCCCGCGAGTTATCAATACAAGCCGGGCGACGCGCGGCACGATATTCAGGAGGGCTGGTGGATCATCAAGAAATACAATTGCATGGGCTGCCACCAGTTCATCCCTGGCCAGAAAACGATTCTGATGGGATTGAAGCAGTATCAGGATATTCAGGAGCAACTGCCTCCGAAGCTTCTGACTGAAGGCGCGCGCGTCGATCCGGAGTGGTTGCGGAAGTTTCTGTCGAATCCGGCTTTGAGCACCACAGATACGAACCGCAACGGAGTGCGGCCTTACTTGAAAGTGCGCATGCCCACGTTCTCGTTCTCCGATAACGAACTGCGCAAACTGGTGCGCTTCTTCGAGGCGCTGTCGCAGCAACCGCTGCCCTACATTCCGGAAGAGGTGCCGGTGCTGACCGCGAAGGAAACAGACATGGCGCGCAGCTTGTTCTCCAGCTCCGCAGCTCCGTGCTTGAAGTGCCACGCTACAGGCGATCCCGCGCACGACAAGATCGCCACGGCTCCGAACTTCCTGCTTGCGAAAGAGCGCTTGAAGCCGGACTGGGTGGAGCGATGGATCACCGATCCGCAGGCAGTAAGTCCTGGAACGTCGATGCCTTCGGGATTGTTCAAACAACAGAATAATCAATGGGTGTTTGCCGGGCCCACTCCGCCATCGTTTCGGGGTTATGACGGCGATCATCGCAAGCTGCTGACCGATTACATCTTCCTGTTGACGGCGGAGGAACAACGCAAAGTCGCGTCGTCGATGCCGCACGCGAAGGCTGCGGTGCAGAAGAAGAACGACCGCAGACAGGCCACGGTGGAAGCGCGTCAAGCAATCACTGGTGGTTCGCGGTAAAATGGAGGTTGACTTGGAGCGGTGCGCCGCCCGTATTGCCTCTGCAGGCAAACACCCGGATCCCTCGCTTCGCTCGGGATGACAACGTTTCTCGGGATGACAAGGCTTCTTGGGTGGCGCTGACAAAGTTTTCTCGAGTTGACTACTAAAGAAAAGAAAGAAGGACATCATGAATAAAAAGAATTTGAAGATGATATCGGTGAGCATGCTGGCGCTATGCGCGCTGCTGCTTACGATGGCGTGTAACAAGCAGTCGAACACGGAGCAGTCGAGCAATAACATGTCCCAGACAACGGCGACCGCTCCGGTGGCCACGCCGATTGATCCGGCGACCGTGGCCACGGTGAATGGCACCGTGAAGTTTGATGGCGCGGCACCGAAAGTGGCGAAGATCGACATGAGCCAGGATCCGGCCTGCAAAGGCATGAACGAAGCGGAAGCCATCGTGGTTGATAACGGCGATCTCGCGAACGTATTCGTGTACGTGAAGGACGGGCTTGGCAGCCGCACCTTCGACGTTCCAAAAAATGAAGTCGTGCTCGACCAGAGCGGTTGCAAATATCATCCGCATGTTTTGGGCGTGATGGCCGGGCAGACCGTGCAGATTAAGAATGACGATCAGACCACACACAATATCCATCCCACGCCGAAAGACAATCGCGAGTGGAATGAATCGCAACCGCCGGCGGCCGCTCCGCTCGAGAAGAACTTTGCCCGCGAAGAAATCATGCTGCCCGTGAAGTGCAACCAGCACCCGTGGATGAAGATGTACATCAACGTCGTGAAGAGCCCGTTCTATGCGGTCACCGATAAGAGTGGAAAGTACGAAATTAAGGGACTGCCTCCGGGCGATTACACGATCGCATTTGTGCACGAGAAGCTGGGTGAGCAAGACCAGAAGGTAACGGTTGGACCGAAAGACACGAAGACGGTGGACCAGAGCTTCAAGGCTGCGGGCGAGTAGGCTCCTTCAGTTCGCTTCGTTTCGATTAGAATAATTAGCGCAGCGGGTTGGCCGGTAGCGCAACCCGCGTGCGTTTATAAACAGCCGCTTCAACTTTGTGTTCGCCCAAGGGGAATCAGCCTGAATACCAATCCAGCCATATATAACCGCGGACATCACGCATTTGCTGTGTTTACTGCTTGCGCGACGCTGGTTGTGATCACGGCCGGAGCGTTGGTCACCAGCAACGATGCCGGGCTGTCGGTTCCCGACTGGCCGACTTCGTTTGGCTATCTGGTAAAGGTGCCGCAATTCGTGGGCGGCGTGCGCTATGAGTGGAGCCATCGAATGGTGGCGGGCACGCTGGTGTCGCTGACCCTGGCCATCGCGGTCTGGACTCTGCTGGTGGAGCGGCGCCGCTGGTTGCGTTGGCTGGCGATTGGAGCTTTCTGCACCGTCATCGCACAGGCCATTCTCGGCGGACTTACAGTTTTGCTTTTCCAGCCGCCGTGGATTTCCACGGCTCATGCCACGGTGGCGCAAACCTTTTTCTGCATTGCGGTGGCGATCGCGCTCTTCACCGGGAAAAAATGGGTCGAAGAAGTGCCACGCGTGGAGTTCGACTCGCGCCGGCCCAGCCTCATCACGCTGACGTTGCTTTCGATTCTCGTGCTCTACCTGCAACTCATCCTCGGCGGAATGTTCCGCCATCACGGGATGAGTTGGTGGCCGCATGTGCTGAATGCGGTGACGGTATCGTTCGTGCTGGCCTGGACGGCAGTGCGGGCAATCTCCGTCTATTCGAACATTGAAGCGGTGCGACGTCCGGCAATAATCATGCTGTCGCTGTTGATCACGCAGCTCTGTCTGGGTTTCACGGCGTTCTTGACTCGAGTCGCGTGGGGCAGAGACACGGCGCAACCGGAACTGCCAATGGTTGTGTCTACTGTTGCGCACGTGGCCGTCGGAGCGCTGTTGCTGGCGACTACGGTGGTGCTGGCGATTCAGGTGTGGCGGCACGTCCCGGTCGCGTTTGCGGAGCGCGTTCCTGAGGCGCACCGGAATGCTTCGCCTGCATAAGGAGCGTTCGATCAGTTTGCCTGTTTTGTTCATTCTCATTACGCTGGATGCGATATCGTCGTAAACTGGTAGTGCAATCATCCAGGAACCCCTTTGGTCTCGAAAGTTTCTGCCATCGCCGATGCCGCCCCGGAACTCACACTTGCTTCCGTGACGCCCGTCATTTCCGTAGAGAAGCTGGTGCATCGCTATGAGAACCGCACTGCTCTGAATGGAGTTTCGTTCGACGTGCGTCCGGCGGAGTTGTTCGGACTGTTGGGGCCGAATGGCAGCGGCAAGACTACGCTGTTCCGGATTCTTTCCACCTTGATGCTTCCGACCGCGGGGCGCGCCACGATCATGGGCTGCGATGCGGCGCAGGAACCGGCGCGTTTGCGGCGGCAGATTGGCGTGGTCTTTCAGGCACAGAGCGTCGACATCAAACTGACGGCGTACGAAAATCTTTGGCATCAGGGACATCTTTACGGATTGCGCGGATCCCCGTTGAAGAAGCGGATTCATGAGATTCTTTCGCGCGTTGGTCTGGCGGATCGCGCCAAAGAACTGGTCGAAACGTTTTCCGGAGGAATGCAGCGGCGCATTGAGTTGGCGAAGGGATTGTTGCATCATCCTGGAGTGCTGCTGCTGGATGAACCGACCACGGGACTCGACCCTGGCGCGCGGCGCGACCTTTGGCAGTATCTGCAGACGCTGCGCGACGAAGAACATGTTTCGGTGCTGGTCACCACGCATCTGATGGAAGAGGCCGAGCGCTGCGACCGACTGGCCATTATGAACGAAGGCAACCTGGTGGCGCTGGGCACGCCTGCGGAGTTGAAAAGCGAGATCGGCGGAGATGTGGTGCTGCTTGAAGCTGCCCATGACGCGGGATTGCTGGCCGAGCGAATCCGTGCGCGCTTTCACGTGGAGACTACCATCCTCGACAATCAGGTGCGGATCGAGCGCGAAGGAGCGCACCGCTTTGTAACTGAAGTGGTCGAGGCTTTCCCCGGAGAGATCGAGGGGATATCAGTGAGCAGGCCGGCGCTTGAAGACGTTTTCATTCGCCGCACCGGACACAAGTTCTGGACTGAACAAAACGACGCGCAGACTGCAGAAGAACAGAGCAGGAGGTAATTTGCGACCTACGATGCTTATACTTTCTCTTGTACTTGCCATCTTCCCGTTGCTGGGAGTGGTGTGGATTTTCATGAGTGGCATGATTACCCTGTCGCCGCCGTCGGCCACCATCGATGGCCTGTTTATGACATTGATCTTGCTCGCGCTCTCGGGAACTTTCATGCTGAATGCGTATTGGGAAATGCGGGACCAAGGCATCCTTAAGAAAAAACCCGCCGCTCCCGCGGCAAAAGCTGCGGCACCGAAAGCGAGTTAGATTTCATGGCCACACAAACCGTAGCACTGTCGAGACCGCTTGCTCCCGCTTCTGCGGGAGTGATGCTGCCCGCATTTACGCTGTGGTGGCGCGAGATCGTGCGCTTCTACCGGCAGAAGTCGCGCGTGGTTGGAGTGTTGGCGTCGCCGCTGGTTTTCTGGATTGTGCTGGGCTCGGGATTTGGGAACTCATTTCGCTCTACCGCTGGGCCGGCGCAGCAGCATTACATGGATTATTTTTATCCGGGCACGCTGATTCTGATCGTGCTTTTCACTTCGATCTTCGCGATGATGTCGCTCATCGAAGATCGTAAAGAAGGATTTCTGCTCTCGGTGATGGTCGCACCTGTGCCACGCTCGGCGATTGTGCTGGGCAAAGTTCTCGGGGGCACAACACTCGCGGCAATCCAGGGAATGATTTTCCTGGTGTTCGCGCCGTTCGCCGGCGTCCACCTTGGGCTGGTTCAGGTTTTGCTTGTGGCCGTCGTCGTCTTTCTTGTGTCGTTCGCGCTCACTGGGCTGGGCTTTGCCATCGCTTGGCCGATGGATTCAACCTCAGCCTTCCACGGCATCATCAATCTTTTTCTGATTCCGCTTTGGCTCTTGTCGGGCGCTCTGTTTCCGCTCTCGGGCGCTTCGGTATGGATTCGTGCTCTCATGTATATGAATCCGCTTACCTACGGAGTGGAGGCGCTGCGTGACTTGCTCTATCCGGGAATCGAAACTCAATTTCCTCTGCCCTCGGCCATGGCGACCTTGCTTTTATTTTCACTAGTGATGTTCGCGCTCGCATTCCTGATGGCAAACCGCCGCAGCACGAGGCCGGCCGCGTGATACCAGAAAAATACGCTTACTTCCCGGCACTAATCGCCAGTTTGAACGGAGCGAGCGCACTGCTGCTGTTGATTGGCCGATACCTGATTGCTCGCGGACGTATCGGCGCGCATCGAGCGTGCATGATAGCCGCCGTGGTCTCGTCGGCGTTATTTCTGGCTTGCTATTTGTATTTTCATTATCACGTCGGCGACATCCGTTTTCTAGGCGACCATTTTTGGCATGTTATTTATCTGGTCGTCCTGATTCCTCACGTCACGCTGGCCATCATCATTGTGCCTATGGTGATCATTACGTTGAGCCGGGGCTTGCGGGGCCGTTATGATCGTCATCGTGTCATCGCGCGCTGGACGTGGCCGTTGTGGATGTACGTCAGCGTGACCGGAGTGCTCGTGTACTTCATGCTTTATCAGTGGTTCCCACACAGCTAATTAAAAACTGAGAACCCACCACGGAGGCACTGAGCCACGGAGCCACGGAGAAATTCTTTGATTTGTTTGGGTTTTCTCCGTGCCTCCGTGTCTCTGTGGTAGATTTTGCTTTATGCCTATCGTGAGATTGAAAATTGACGTGGCCGGAACCGTGGGCGACGAGGCATGGCGCGAGATAAATCAGTTTGGTCAGATTCAAAGCGCCGACTTCGGCCCGCAATTCGGCAGCGGCGGACTTGCCCCAGGCCAAGTAGCCACGGCCGCTTCGGCTGTCCGGCCAAGCGAATCGCTAAAGCCTTACGCTTCTGGCTCAGTACGCAGTTTCGCATTATCTGGAGCAGGAGCGCGTGCTCGATGCTGATGTCGTAGATTAGTAGCAACAATTCGTCCGTCTACAAGTTATGTCAGCCAAGCCGATTCCAGTTCCGTCCATCGACGATGCGCAAGCGCGAAAGCCGGGAATGTCCCGCACGCAGAAGCTGCTCTTTTTCGTGACGGCCTGGCTGATTTGCCTGATGCCTTTTCTGTTTTGGTGGAACACATGGTTCGGGCGCAAGCTTTCCGATCAGCAAGTGAGGGAATACCTGCACGACACGAAGAAGCCGCGGCACATTCAGCAGGCGCTGGTGCAGGTGGGCGAGCGCATCACGCGGCGTGATGCCACCGCGAAGAATTGGTATCCGGAGTTAGTGCGACTGGCGGCCGATCCGGTGGAGGAAGTGCGCAACACCGATGCCTGGGTCATGGGCCAGGACACGGCGAGCGCGGGCTTTCATGAAGCGCTGCTGAAATTGCTATCCGACCCCTCACCGATGGTTCGCGGCAATGCCGCACTGTCGCTGGTGCGTTTCGGCGATGCATCCGGCCGTC
>JBEKJF010000234.1:0-7641 GCA_050011375.1 Candidatus Sulfotelmatobacter sp. | reverse complement strand
GACCGTGGTTGTGGTTCCCGCAGTCAGGCCTTCGTTGAGTTGCAGTGTGCCGCTGCCGGGACTGTCAACGGCGTTGGTGTTGGGCGTCGAGCCGCCCTGGAAGATGGCCTGGCCGTTGTAGGTGGTGCTGGTGCCGATGGAGTTAATTTCCGTGAGTATGGAAGCGTATTCAGCCTGAATTGCGGTTCGTTGCGAGTTGGAGACCGTGCCCGTGCCCGATTCGGTAGCCAGCGTAATGGCGCGGTTCAGAAGAGTGGTGACTTGGGCGAGAGCGCCATCGGCCAGTTGCAATTCGCCGATGCCGTCGTTAGCGTTGCTTACGGACTGGGTGAGGGCGGAAACGTTGGCCTGCAACCCGTTGGCAATGGCCAGTCCGGCAGCATTGTCCGAGCCGGTATTGATGGCCGACCCGGAAGACAATTCTTCCAGTGTGCTGTCCAGGGCGCTAGAGGTCACATTCAGTTGGTCTTCTGCCGCGAGGGACGGAATGTTAAACAAGATACCGAGAGGCATTGTGTTTCTCCTTTATGTGAGTTGGTCCCGCTATTTTTGGAACCGTCTCCGCATTCGATTTCAGCGGAGTTCCCGTTCCTCTGCGTGCTCGGAACCCGAATGTCTTTGTGTCCATCGGCGGTTGCTGTTTCCGCTTTAGTAACTTCTTTCCGGCCACTGGCTGTCAGGCGTAGCCCCAAAGTAACAAGCGTGTTTTGCCGCGCGCCGTAAGCCTCAACCGTGGCACGCCGATGTGTCCTCCTAGGGGCCTGTGCTTCCTTGCATAGAGTGAGATGACAGGCGAGGGGAAACCATGATCCGGCTTACGCGTCTCAACAATCAGCCCTTGATGGTGAACTCTGACCTCATCAAGTTCGTGGAACAATCTCCCGACACGCTGATCACGCTGGTCACGGGAGAGAAAATTGTGGTGCGTGAAAGCGCCGAAGAAGTACTGGCGCGGCTGATCGAATTCCGGCGCTCGGTATTACGAGGCTTGCCCTTTGCCTGGGACAGTTCTTCTTCGCACAACCCGCGTCCCGAGCGTTCCGAGCACGGCAAGAGCGAGCTGGAGAAGTGAGGGTAGACAAGGCCAGTTTCGGCGGGATCATTCTGGCTCTGGGCGGGGTCTTGGCCGGACTTCTGCTTGAAGGCGGAAACCTGGGCCAGATCCTGCAGCCCACGGCCGCGATGATCGTATTCGGCGGCACGCTGGGAGCGGTGCTGCTCCAATTTCCGCTGGCAATCATTGTGCTCGCGTTTCGGCAATTGGGTTCGGTTTTCATCAACCCGCAGCGCGACCAGCAGGCGGCGATTCGCCAGCTCGTGCAGTTCGCGCAGAAGGCCCGTCGCGAAGGCATCGTTTCCCTCGATGCGGAGTTGCCCCAGATCGAAGATTCATTTCTGAAGAGATCTCTCATGCTGGCCGTGGACGGCACGGAACCGCAGGAATTGCGCAAGATGATGGAGTTGGAACTGGATAACCAGGCGGAGTACGAAGAGCAGGTTCCGCAGGTGTTCGAATCCGCCGGCGGCTTCGCCCCTACCGTCGGCATTCTGGGAGCAGTGCTGGGACTGATTCAAGTGATGCAGCATCTGGACAAAATCGATGAAGTTGGAAGAGGCATCGCAGTCGCTTTCGTGGCCACGATCTACGGAGTGGGTTCGGCCAACCTGCTGTATCTTCCGATCGCTGGAAAGATGAAACTCCGCATTCGTGAAGAGCAGGTTATGCGGGAGATGATGCTCGAGGGAGTGGCATCGATTCTGGAAGGAATGAATCCACGCATGCTGGAAACGAAACTACTGGGCTTTCTGGTCGAGGCGAATCCTATCCCGCACCAAACGAAAGAGGCTGGCGAGTGACCCGCCGCCGCAAACGGTCTCGGGCGCACTCCAACCACGAACGCTGGCTGGTCTCGTATGCCGATTTCATTACTCTGCTGTTTGCTTTTTTCGTGGTCTTGTACGCGTCTTCGCAGGTCGATAAACGGAAGGTCGGCAAACTCTCGCTGGCCATCCAGGTTGCGTTTCAGGAGTTGGGCGTCTTTCCGGCTTCGACCACGCAGATTCCGCTGGATACCAACGAGCCGATGCCGTTCAGCAAGGTGCAGGCCATTGAGAATGTGAAGCACAATGCCGCGATTGGACGCATCGCTTCGCCTCCGGAAGATTCCCTTGCGGCCTCTTCGGAAGAGACCGATCTCACTACTTTGCAAAACCAACTGAGCGAAGCATTACACCACGAGATTGCCCTTCACGAAGTAACCCTGCATCGGGAGACGGATGGCTTGGTCATCAGCCTGCAGGAGTTCGGTTTCTTCGATAGCGGTTCGGCGACCATCAAGCCTGAGTCTCTGGCGGCGCTCGATCGCATTGCTTCGATCCTGGCCATCCGCACCTACAATCTGCGAATTGAAGGTCACACCGATAACATTCCGATTCACACCGCTCGGATCGTTTCCAATTGGGAGCTTTCGACGGCTCGGGCCACAGAGCTGGTTCGGCTTCTCATCATCCGCCACCGCATCGCGCCCGAAAGACTTTCGGCCGCCGGCTATGCGCAATATCACCCGGTTGCCAGCAATCTCACAGCGCAAGGGCGGGCGCAGAACCGCCGTGTAGACATCGTCATCCTCGGCACGGCCTCCAAGGCGCCCTAACCCCTAAAGGAATCCTCATCCCGCGCCGATGAAGTTTCTGTGGGGCGTGTGTTCCTCGTGCTGACGAGTTGCAAGAGTGCGACCGGCGCATTCTGAAGGTCGCCAGCATATGAGGGATCGGAAAGGCATCCGTGACCACCGCGCCTTCTATGCAAGCGGCTTCGATCACGGAAGGGCCACCCGAACCCGAACTCGTGCGCATCCGCGAACTGATTTATCGGGTGGCTGGAATTTTTCACCCGGACAACAAACTCCGTCTGCTGCGGGAGCGCTGCGGCCGCCGTATGAAAAACCTCGGCATGCAATCCCTGAGCCAATACTTCGAGTGCCTCACGATCAGTCCGATTCGGCAAGGGGAACTCATCGCTTTACTCAATGAGATCACGATCGGAGAAACGTGCTTCTTCCGCAACACACCGCAACTCGATGCGCTGCGCCGCATCGTAATTCCGAATGTTCTTGCGGCTAAGGCCAACGGCCCGCAGCGCCGTCTCCGTATCTGGAGTGCGGGCTGCTCTACCGGAGAGGAACCATACGCGCTGCGCATGTCGTTGCTGGACCAGGCGGAGGGCCTGCTCGAAGGCTGGGTGGTTGAAATTATCGCCACTGACCTAAATCAGCGCTCGCTGGAATATGCCAAAGCAGCGCTGTACGGAAAATACAGCACGCGCAACCTCACGCCGCGTCATCAGCAAAAATACTTTCTTCCCTTTGGCGATCAGCTTCGGGTAAATCCGATGGTCCGCGCCAACGTGACTTTCAGCCGGCTCAATCTCTCCGACGATGCCCGCATGGCGCTCATGAAGAACGTTGACATTATTTTTTGCTGCAATGTGCTGATCTACTTCGATCTGACTTCCAAGCGCCGTGTCATTCGGCACTTTTTCAATAATCTTCTACCTCACGGGTATCTATTTCTCGGACAGGCGGAGTCTCTGTTCGGAGTGAGTCAGGACTTTCGCTTGGTCCATTTGCCGGGAACCACCGCCTATGTGAAAGGCGAATCCTCGCCACCAGAGGGCAAGACCCTATGACGACTGCGCTCGTAGAAAAGCAGGTCTTACTGGAGCGGCTCGACGGACTGCGTCAGATTCCGACGATTCCCGCAGTTCTTACTCCTTTATTGCGCTACCTGCAGCAGCCGGTAGAGCAAATCGATTTGCATGAGATTACAGACTTCCTGGCGCGCGATAAATCTCTGGCGGCACAGTGCCTGCACATGGCGAATTCTCCGCTGTTCGGTTCCGGCCGCTGGGGGAAAGTGGAATCCTTGCGCGGAGCCGTGGTCAGCTTGGGAGTGCATCACATCAGCGATATTGCAATGTCGTGCGGTGTGCTGAACCTGCTTCCGGCGGGCAAAACCAGCCTCGATCCTACGGTCTTTTGGGAGCATTCACTGGGATGTGCGCTGGTCTGCCGGCGCCTGGCGCGAAAGATCAACTTGTGCGATCCCGGGAAGGCTTATCTCGCAGGCCTTCTTCACGATCTTGGAATCATCGTCAACCTTTGGGTTTTGCCCAAGGAATTCGGCGTGGCTTTCGGGATTGCCCAAGCCGAAGGCATTCCCTTGCATGAAGCTGAGCAAAGATCGCTTGGGTTTACGCACTGCGATAGCGGACATCTGCTTGCAGAAAATTGGGGCCTTGCTCCCGACCTGATCGCGGTCGTGACTCATCATCACTCCCCGGAGCAATCGTCGCAGGACTCGGGATTAGTAGCGCTCGTGCACGTTGCCGACTTGCTCTGCCGCATGAGCAGCTTGAATTACGGCTACGCCGAACAACGCCAAGTAAACCTGTTTGAAGACGACGGCTTCTCGCTGCTCGCCCAAACCTCCACCGGACTGAAGAATTTTGACTGGGCTCGCCTCACGTTCGAACTGGATTCTTACATGGACGAAGTCCACAGCCTGGTTCGGGCCATTTACCGCGCATGATTCTCGAGCCCGCCAAGCCGCCAATTCGCGTCCTGATTGTGGATGACAGCGCCTTCATGCGGGCAGCGCTCTCCCGCATAGTCGCTTCCGATGCGGACCTCTCAGTCGCCGCCACTGCGGCCAGCGGCACTGAAGCCTTGCAGAGAATCGCGACCATCCATCCCGATGTCGTTACCCTCGACGTGCAGATGCCCGGTCTTGATGGCTTAGAGACGCTTCGCCGCATCATGACTCAGTTCCCCTGCCCTGTCATCATGGTAAGCTCGGCCACTTTGAAAGATGCGGGAACTACATTTAGCGCGCTCGCCGCCGGAGCCTTCGACTATGTGCCCAAGCAACTTTCAACCGCGTCGTTGGATATTCTTGACATCCGCGATGACTTGGTCGCAAAAATCAAGGCAGCGGCGGAATCGTGGCGCGCCAAGGAGCGGTTCCTCCTGCCCAGAAAGCCTCCTCACGCCGTGGACGTGCCCATAAGGCGAGCCTCGCTCCCGCGGACGGAGATTGTCGCTCTGGGAATTTCGACAGGAGGTCCAAGTGCCCTTGAGCAGATTCTTCCGGCGCTGCCAGCCGATCTTCCCGTTCCAATTCTGGTGGTGCAGCACATGCCACTCGGCTTCACCGCGTTTTTCGCCGAGAGACTGAATAATCTTTGCGCGGTTTCCGTGCGTGAGGCTTCGCATAAAGAAATGGTTCGGCCAGGGGTGGTCTACATTGCTCCCGCGGGATTCCAGATGACCGTAGAGCATCCCGCCAATTCACAAACGGTAATCTCCCTCTCCGACAACCCGGAAGAGCACTTACACGCCCCCTCTGTAGACGTGATGATGCAGTCGGTGGCCTCCGCTTTTCACTCCCATGCGATGGGCGTAATTATGACCGGCATGGGATCGGACGGTGCGCAGGGCATGAGCGCCATTCATCGAGAGCGCGGTTTCACAGTGGGCCAGGATCAGACGACTTGCGCAGTCTACGGCATGCCTCGGGTTTGCGCGGAGATGGGAATACTCGACCGGATCGTGCCCCTGTCACAGATACCTCGAGAAATTCTTCAAGCCACGCGTTACCGCAAAACTGGCGTGGGCTAAGCGAGAGTTCCGGCAGCAAGCGGATTCGTGTCCAATGTTTCACGCACCTTTCTCAGAAGCTCACGCACAGAGAATGGTTTGGCCAAGTATGCAGTGCTAGACAGCGGCATATGACGCCACGCCAACTGTCCTGCATGCCCGCTCATCAACAGAACCCGGGCACGGGGACACAAGCATTCAAATTCATTCGCGAGTTCGCGGCCGCTGATCCCCGGCATGACGACATCGGCTAGCAGCAAATCAAACAGTTGCGACGATTTGCGGCAAGCGGTCAAAGCCTCAGCGCCGCTCCGGGCAATCACCATCTTGTAGCCGGCGGCCTCGAGCACCTCGGCAGTCACCTTCCGCACGAACTCTTCATCTTCCACCAATAGAATTGTTTCGCTCCGGCCCCACGATTCGGCTTCCATGAATACTGGGGCAGGAATGGTCTCAACGAGCACGGCATCTTCAATCATTGTCTTGACTAAATGGGTTCAACTCGACGGCGCTTAAGCCCGCTTCTTCTACAGCAGTTCGACTGCCATCCGTTTTTCTCGGCGCAATGCGGCGCAAGTGGAATACGACTCAGTCACTTAACCTAGCAAGGGAATTATTAGGATGTTGCGTCCTCTCGATTTCTGCGCCCGTTTCGGAACGCGCGTTCCGAAACAAAGTTCCCTTCCAGGAATAGGTCTTGCCTTTGGCGAGAGCCAACCGCTGCTTACTTGGGACCGGTGAGGATAGTTCCGTTGGGATCGAGCAAAAGTTTGTGCGTGCCAAGCGGTGCGGACAAGTGAAAAGAGGTCTCGGGTCCGTCCGCAAACACGCGCCCTATGAGCAACGGCGGCTTGCCCGAAACCAAGGCATAAATAGGAACTGATGTCACCAATTCTTCGGGAGCATCTTTTTGCTTAATCGCCCCGGTGACAGCCATACCGTTCGCCTTCGGCACAAACTTGACCCCGTGCAACTCCAGCTTAGGGAGAGAAGCGCCGTTCACCCATCCATCCAAAAACCAGTCGAGCGATGCTTTGCCTTCGTACCGCAACGACGGCGGCAAATCCTCCGCAAAAACATTCAGCAGCTCCCGTGTACTGACGGCTTTTCCGGCATAGCGCTCGCGCACTTTTCGCAAAGATCGCGCGAAGGGATCTTCCGTCAAATCCTTATTACTATTCTTACGGCTTCCATTTTTCCCCGAATCCAAAGCCGCCCCATCCTCTAACATCGAGCGCAGCATATGGAACAGCCACGTTCCCCGCCCGTAGCTGATCGCTTCATAGCCTTCTGGAAAGTGCGACGAAAGCAAGCGGTTTCCCAGGGTCACGGGTCCGGCATCCTGCAAAACAGTTCCATCTTTATTTTTTTCTGCGAGGTCCTTGCGATATTTCTCCATGACCAAACGAAAGCCCGCCGGATCTTTATCCTGAATAATCATCAGCGAGCAATAATTCGCCAGGCCTTCAGAAAACCACTGATCCCGATATGTGGCCCATATCACCAGATCGCCCCACCACTGGTGCGCGGCCTCATGGGCGGGAACCCGCTGTTGCAGCAAAGTTTGCACCGCGTCAAGGTGGAACTCGTCGCGCTCTTGCTGTGTCAGAAAAGCGTAAGAGGACAAGAAGATCAGTCCTGGCCATCCCTGGCTCTCGCGCCCCGGCAGCTGAGTCAAGGCGAGCTGGCTGTAGGGAAATGGACCGAAGCGATCCGCATAGTAACGAATGGCTCGCGCGGCAACCTCCGCCACGGCAGTCGCATTTCGCGCAGGGGAAGGCGCGGAGGGAATAATTGGCGTGCTCGGAGCGACCGACGATGGCGCAATACCTCCGCCCGGCCGCAGCGTCGGCGCATCCGACGGAACAGTCGTCACCGGCGCCTTGGGAAAATCTCGCTCCACTCCGCTCGTCGCGTAAGTTTCGACAATGACGTTGCCAGCTTGTGCACTGCCTCGCACATACTTGCCAGGTTGAATCCCGCC
>JBEKJF010000233.1:0-7645 GCA_050011375.1 Candidatus Sulfotelmatobacter sp. | reverse complement strand
TCGTCTACTCAGGCAGTATAAGAAAAAGCCGCCCCGAGCGGCGGCATGAATGTTCCCAGCCTAATCGCGACCCAGCACGCTATTGAGCGGCAGGCTTGCAGGAAGCGATCAAATCATCTGCTATCTGGATTGCTCCCGCTTGAGAATCGGGAATGGAGTGGGGCGCGTCCGCCACACAGGTCAGGTTTTTTGTTGAAGTGATGGCCTCGTAATAAGCGTTTGCCTGATTCGGAGCGTTGGAAAGATCCAGTCCGCCTAACACGAAATTCACACTGGTTTGTGGGTAGGACAGTTGCTCGTTGCCGGACAAGACGCTGTCATTGATGAAGGTCTGCTTGTTCGCCGACGACTTCGTTTTCCACGCCTCGCTGCAAATAGGTCCCGGCGACGTACCATAAGAGGGGTCGATGTAGAGTTCGGCATTTGACAGTCCCACTCCCCATCCTTGCATCCCTTCGCCGCACGGCGTCTCAGCATAGGGCGTGCCCGGGATGCAGCCCTCATCGAGATGCGAATAAGGAGGACCGCTGGTTATTTCGGCGAACGTCACCACACCGTTCATTCCGTACTGAGCCAAAGCGTATCCAATAAGCGCGGCTCCGCTACTGTTGCCCGTGAGGCATACTGGAATCAAGCCGTTCGAGGCCAGGTTCTCGTAGGCCCATTGGACCGCAGTGGCATAATTGCACGCCGCCGCGCCAGGACCGCCACTACCCACAAGAAATCCGTTGGGTTGATTCTTGGTGAACGGTCCTCCGAATGATATTTGCGCCACGGTGAAGTCCGCGGCCAGCAGATCATTTAACGTGGTGGTCCCATAGGTGTATAGCTCATACAGGTCCGTGACCGCCCCTCCGGAGGCGAGGACCACAAGGCCGATGGGGCTGCCTTGCGGCAATGTAATCTTGAAATACGCATTTACGCCCGCCGTGTTCTCGCAACCTGTTACGGCAACCTGGTAGCAAACATTGGCTGCGAACTTGCTCCTCGGGCAGGCGATCGTGGTTCCGGTGGCACTTCCGAGGAGATTCGGGACTTGAGCAGATCCCGGGGTTGCGGTGGCGGCGAAAAAAATTGCAGCTGTACCGAACAATAAGCTGCGACGTTTCATCTTTCCCTCCAGGACAGAATTTTCAGCAACTACCCGGCTGGATTGAGATGTGAAACTCCATTTTTTGCTACATCATGTGAACTGTTTCGAGGGCTTGGCGTATTTTAGCGCGTCAGCGTGCCTACTACTCCGCCATTCGATATTTACTGCGTTTTGCCGATACGCCACGGCCCATTCCGGGAATATAAAGAATGAAGTATTTAGGAAAGTTTACGCAGGCGCTCATGTGAGCGGAAGTGCTTTCGGAGGCACAGGCAGAAAATGAGGCTTGGACTCTTCTTCGCGATCTCCATGCTGCTGGTGACTTTGTGGGCAGAGGCTTTCCTGATGTTCCACATAGCCACCATGATGATTCACCTGCTCCTGCTGGTGTCAGTTCTTTTTCTTGCAGGGCATCTGGTGCGGGATACGAGTCTCAGCTAGTTTTTCAACCCACGATTTTACGGAGGTGATACGCCCTCAACGTTCTCGGCTAACCGGCCGCCCTCGTTGAGGGCGGATCCATTTTTCTTCGATCTTTTACCCGCTGCACGAACTTCAGCCCAGACCACACATCCGACACAGCGCACACCTTCACATCCACCAGTCCCGCGTCGAGCCCAATGTCGCGCACAACATTCTCGTTCAGATCCGTCGCGACCCCTGAACTCTTCTTCGGCCAACTCACCCACAGCATCCCGGCCGGCGTCAGCGACTGCGCCATCCTCGAGAAATCGTTGGTTAACTCCCCGCGAGACTTGGTAAAAATCATCACAAAATCCAGCGCATCGTACTTCTTCGCGAGATCGCACTCCGCCAAGGCGTCGCGCAATTCCGCCAGCACGTCTTTTGGAGTATTCGCCAACCGCGCGCGAAAACCCGCCTTAATCCCCAATTTTTTCGGAAGTGGAGTTCCAGAATATCCCGGCATTTGTATTGCCCGTGAAGAAACGAACTTGTGGCCGAGTCCCGTATCTAGCCGAAGCCGGAAGCCGTCTACTGCGCCGGTGCGTAATAACCCCGCCGCGATCTGACCCGGAAGTTTTTCCGGTCAAGCGCCACGATCTCAATCGTGCGGAAGTGCCCGTCGGCCTTCAAATCCGCCGGCTTATACG
The DNA here is from genome assembly GCA_050011375.1 of Candidatus Sulfotelmatobacter sp. Classification (GTDB taxonomy): domain Bacteria; phylum Acidobacteriota; class Terriglobia; order Terriglobales; family Acidobacteriaceae; genus Sulfotelmatobacter. The sequence goes on along the minus strand of JBEKJF010000233.1, from coordinate 5,440 downwards.
ACACGTCATACTGGCTGCGCAGTTCGTCCTGAATCTCGGTAAAGGCGTTCGACACATCGCGAATCTGGAATGGAAAAAACGCCCGCCCACCGGTCGCGTCCGCGATGCGCTCGAGAATCTTGTCGCCAGACCCTTTAGTCCCGCTAACGTTGGTACTGATCGTGTACACGATGGCATTCGCCCGCTGCGCCATCTCAATCGCTTCCTCGCGCGTCACATGGCTCAAATTATCTTCCCCGTCGCTGAGCAGGATGATTGCCCGCCGCGTTGGTCCCGACTGCGGTTGCTTGAGCAGTTTGTCGCGGCAGGAGCCGTAAAGCGCATCGTACAGCGCCGTTCCACCACCCGGCCGCAGCATGCGCACGCCTTTCCCCAACTTCTCCGTGTCGTCCGTGAAATCCTGCGTCACTTCCGGTGTCGCGTCAAATCCAACGACCATCGCCTGGTCATAGCCCTTGCGTATCGTCTGATTTAAGAATTCAATCGCCGATTCCTGCTCAAACTTGAACCGGTCCCGCACCGAATTGCTGGCGTCGATAAGCAAACCCACCTGCAGCGGCAAATTCGTTTCTGCGTGGAAGCTTCGGATCTCCGTCGCCGGCTTGTTGTCATCTACAAAGCGGAAGTCCGCCTGCTTTAAATCGGTCACGCGCTTTCCGTGCTTGTCGGTAACGGTGAACACCACGTTCACTTCGTTGATGCCGACTCGGATGCGAGGGATATCGCTGCTGTCAGTGCCTTGCCCCGCCGAGTTTGACTCTCCGGAATTTCCTCCGGATTTCTGGCCGGCAGAATTCTGATCGGGGGGATTCTGCGCCCCCGCTGGACTAGCCGGAGTTCCGGATTGCGAAACCCCGGCCGGACACAAACCTGCTACCAGCAGCAAAACCGCTGCCCACCGCGAACCTGAGAGTTTGAAGATGTTTCTCGTCAGAATGCCCCTCATTTGTTTTCTATTATATCCGCATCCGCTACGGTCGGCGGTCTCCGTAATCTCCGCTGCCTGTTCTTCGCTGACTCCGCGCTAAAGGTTTTGGTCTCCCTCCTCCACCTTACTCAGAAACTCCAGCAACTCCTTCGGCAACGCGCTCTTCAGCGCAACAGCCTGACCGGTTCGCGGATGCCGAAACTCCAACTCCGCCGCATGCAGAAAATTCCGCGCCAATCCGATCACCGCATTTTTCCCGCGCGCCTGCCGCGGCGCCCCGTACATCGTATCTCCCACCACCGGATGTCCCATCGCCGCCACATGCACCCGAATCTGGTGCGTCCGCCCGGTATCGATCTTCACGTCCAGCAACGTAAACTTGCCATACTTGGTGTCCAACCGCCGCACTACGCGATAGTGCGTCACCGCAGTCCTTCCGCCCTCGTGCCGCGTAGTCATACGCGTGCGCCGCACGCGGTCGCGGCTGATGCTCTGCGCCAGCGTTCCCGAATCTTTCTTAACCCAGCCGTGCACCAACGCCACATATTTCTTCTTCACTTCCCGCGCGGCAAACTGCGCGCCCAGCTTGCGATGCGCGTCATCGCTTTTCGCCACCACAATCAACCCGCTGGTCTCTTTATCCAGACGATGTACAATCCCCGGCCGCAACTCCCCGCCCACTCCAGACAAACTCCGCAGATGATGCAGCAATGCATTCACCAGCGTTCCCCGATTGCGAGCATCGTCCGTTGCGCCCGCTCCCGCATGAACCATCATTCCCGCCGGTTTGTTGATCACCGCGAGGTCATCATCCTCATAAACAATATCGAGCGGGATCTCCTCGGCCATCGCCTTCAGAGGCGCGCGCTGCGCCTCGCCCACCACGCAGATGCGCTCCCCGCCGCGCAACTTCAACGAAGCCTTAGCGGCCGCATCGTTTACGAGCACAAGGCCCTCCGCAATCAACTCCTGTACTCGCGCTCGGCTCACAGACTCGAGTCGCACCGCAAGGAACTGGTCCAGTCGCTTGCCGGCGTGTTCAGCCGCAACGGAAATAAGGATAGGAAACGATTCCGCCATTCGCTGGAGAATACTACAAGCTGTGTCGTTAACGTTCCCAGGTGATCTTGCACAAAATAGTCGGCAGTCGTCGAGTTTACCCAACAATCCAAATAGCTTAAGCTGGCCGGTCATGTTTCGGCGCACGCGATTTCTCGTTCTGTTTCTCCTTGCGGTTGCGGCTTCAACGCCAGCAAATCCGCTCACCTCGCGCCACGCCGATGGCTACGAGGTAGTCCACACCTATGCGCACGACTCTCAAGCCTTCACTCAAGGGTTGATTTTCGTTGACGGTCACCTCTACGAAAGCACTGGCCTTAAAGGCAAGTCATCGCTGCGCATGTTGGATTTGCCCACCGGAAAGGTCCTGCAGAAATATGACTTGCCTGCCAACTACTTTGGCGAAGGACTCACCGATTGGGGCAGCACTCTGATTCAGCTCACGTGGAAAGAGCACACCGGCTTAGTTTATGACCGCTTCAGCTTTTCTGTGCTTCGAACCTTTCACTACGAAGGCGAAGGCTGGGGTCTAACTCACGATGAAACCCAACTGATCCTGAGCGATGGAACTTCCTACCTGCGCTTTCTCGATCCCAAATCATTCAACGAGACCAGGCGCCTTCGCGTCTATGACGAGGCCGGCCATCCCGTCGAAAAACTGAACGAACTCGAATACCTGCACGGGGAGATTTACGCCAACATCTGGGAGACGGATGAAATTGTCCGCATCTCTCCGCGCACCGGGAAAATTCTCGGACGGATCGACTTGAGCGGAATCATCGACAAGCGCACACTAGCGAACCCAGACGCCGTTCTGAACGGCATCGCCTACGACTCCATCGGTGACCGGCTCTTCATCACCGGGAAGCTATGGCCAAAACTATTCGAAATCAAGATAGCAGCTAATCCGTAAAGGTAAGCGCGCCTATCGCGTAGCCTCAAGCGGTTGCGCCGTCACATTCTTTGCCCCGGGCCGCAACCACCAGATCAGCCCGCCGCCAATGACGAGCCCAATGGCGATTAACTGCGTGCCGGTCATCGCCCCGCCAAACACCGATCCACGCCCCGGATCGTCCCGCAAATATTCCAGAAAAAATCGCGCCACGCCATAGATGAACAGGAACGCGCCAAACACCTGCCCATCGAATTTCCGGTGCTTCAAAAGCCACATCAGGAAAAAGAAATTCGCCAGCTCGACAGCCGACTCGAACAACTGCGTCGGCTCCAGCGGCACGTTCAACGGAGTCCCGGTAATCTGATTCGCCAGCGGATTATGAAACACCACGCCCCAGAAATGATGTGTTTCTTTGCCGTAGCAGCAGCCCGCCATAAAGCAGCCGACCCGTCCAATCGCGTGACCCAGCGCCAGCCCCGGCGCAAACGCATCACAGGTTCGAAGCGCCGGCAGATGATGCCTGCGCACGTACCACCACGCGGCGAGGAAAGCGGCAATCAATCCGCCGGAAAAAACTCCCCCGGCCTGCAGAGTGGCGATGCTGAAAATTTCCGAAGGGTGCGCGGCATAACTGCTCCACTCGTTAATCACATAGAGCACCTTCGCGCCCACGATCCCGCACAGCACCACCAGAATCCCGAGGTTCCATGCCTTCTCGCCGTCAATTCCCAGACGCTCGGAATTGCGCACACTAATCCAAAGGCCGACCAGAACTCCCAAAGCGACCAGGAAGCCATAAGTCGGCAGGAAAAACCGCCCGAAATGCACTAATTGTGGATACACAGTTATGTTGGATGCACGAATTGGAGAATTTGATACTGAAGTCAGTCTAGCAGGGAACTCTTCATCTCACGCTGACCGCATTATTTTACAGTTCTCATTTGTGATGCTAAAATGTATCACATGAAGAAGGCCTCAGTCCGCGACCTGCGCTATGCATTCAAGAAGATTGAGCGCCTGCTGCATCAGGGACAAGAGATCCAAATTACCAAGCGCAGGCGCGTAATCGCCCGCTTGGTCCCAGACGGCGCGGAGGCCGCCAGACCAGTCCCCGACTTCCTCGCGCGCTTACGCACGATTTACGGCAATAAAATGCTGCCCGTCAGCGGCGCTGAACTGATCGCCGCCGATCGGAGCCGCTATTGAAGGTTTACGCCGACCCCAGCTTTATCGTGTCACTCTACAGCCCGGATGCCAACTCGGCCGCCGCCTCCCACATCATGCAAGCTCTTCCCGCGGACCGCTTTGTGACTACTTTCGGAGAACTAGAAGTCGTCAATGCAATGGGATTGAGAGTTTTTCGCAAAGAAGTTTCGCCTTCGCAAGCCCACTCTTCCTTGAGCGAGTTCGAAAAAGATTTGCGCGATGGGATCTTTCAGATTCGCGAATTAACAGACGCTATTCTCGGACGGGCTCACCAGTTGTCCCGCCCAACCACCGCTAAACTAGGAACTCGCACAGCCGATCTCTTACACGTGGCAGCCGCCCTGGAATTGGGCGCGGACAGCCTCTACACTTTCGACCTCCACCAAAGGAAGCTAGCCCAAACCCTTCGTCTCAAGCTCAACTAGATCACGCTTTTCATCAGGCGTTTGCTGCATCATCCGGCCTTTCTTCTAGCGACGTCCTGATTGGGACATCATTGTTCTACTTGACTTCCGGCCCAATCCTTGTCATAACTACTGGGTCCCACCGGACGGGTTTGGGGGTGTGTCTGTTTGGCGGAAATTCGGCTTCAAGAGGGAGAATCCCTTGAGAATGCCCTGCGGCGCTTCAAACGGAAAGTGCAGCAGGAAGACATTATCAAAGAAGTGAAACGCCACTCCTTTTACCTGAAACCGGGTGAAAAGAAACGCGTTAAGGCCGCACTCGCTCGCAAGCGTGCGCGCAAGAAAGTTCGCAAGGAGCAAGACTAGGCATTAAAGGGTCGCCCCTTCCCGGGGTGACCCTGCTCCATCTGGCCCCCACCAGAGAGAGTTGCAGCAGGGACGATTTCAAATACTCATCATTCATTTAGTCGGCATTCTGTGGGAGTAGCTGTATCCACGCGCCGTTCCAGGTGCGTGGCGGGCCGAGTCCAGGGGCAGTTTGAGGGGGGATGTACATAACCTGTGTTTGCTTTGCGCCACCGCCTCCCCGCGTGTGGGGAGCGGACCACGGGCACAAGGGAGCCATCCTCAATGGAATTTCAGGACAAGGTACTGACCTGCATCGACTGCGGTGTCGAATTCGTCTTCACCGCTGGGGAACAACTGTTTTTCCACGACAAACGGTTCAAGAACGAACCCAAGCGCTGTAAAGCCTGCAAGTCCAAACGCGTGGCAGTACTCACTGCCGCTCCTCCTCCGCGCGATGGGCGCCACTATACGCGTGTCGAGACTCGCGCCATTTGCTCTCAGTGCGGCAAGGAGACAACTGTCCCCTTTCGCCCTACACAGAACCGGCCCATCTTCTGCCGCGAATGCTTCTCGCACAAAAGGACCGCCGCCTCCGCCTGA
>JBEKJF010000232.1:0-7648 GCA_050011375.1 Candidatus Sulfotelmatobacter sp. | reverse complement strand
AATACTTCCACGAACCACTCCACAAACCCCCGGGATCAACGCAGCCTTGGCCGCATACGCCATGATGCAGGTGGCGGTACCGACCACATTCACGACATCGCCTTCCTGCGCGCCGGCTCCAATCGCATCCCAGTGAGCATCAAAGGCTCCGACTGGAACCGGGATACCTGCCCGCAAACCCAGCCTTTCCGCCCACTGCTGCGTCAGCTTTCCCGCAATCTTGTCCGAGGTTGCGAATTCGCCATCCAACTTGGCGCGGATGCCGGCAAGCAATGGATCGACTAGGGCCAGAAAACTTTCGGGGGGAAGGCCGCCCAAGTCAGGATTCCACATCCATTTGTGGCCCATCGCGCAGACGCTTCGCTTCAACTGTTTTGTATCGGTGATTCCGCAGAGAGTCGCGGCAACCATGTCGCAGTGCTCCAAAGCCGTGACCAGCTTGTCGCGTTTGTCGGGGTTGTGCCGCAGCCAGTGCAGAAGCTTCGAGAATCCCCACTCGGAGGAATAAACCCCGCCGCACCACTGGATAGCCTGGAGCCCCTCGCGAAGGGCCAGTGCGGTGATTTCGGCAGCTTCGTTCTTGGCGCGGTGATCGCACCAGAGATAGTATTCGCCAAGCGGAACCAGCCCTTCCCCGACTGGTATCACTGTCGAACCAGTCGTATCCAGTGCGATTGCCTGTACTTGATCGCCCGCGATTCCAGCCTCCTTCACGGCCTGACGCGTAGCGAGCGCCAGCGCACGCATGTGGTCATCGTGCGATTGGGTGGCGTATTCCGGATTGTCTTTCTGCCGGTGAATTGGATACTCCGACACGGCCGAAGCCAGCATCCCACGGGAGCTGTCTACGATCGAGACGCGAACGCTGAGGGTACCGAAGTCGACTCCCGCGACAATCGCCATTTCCCGTCCTGCCTTGCGTCAGTTCTGGTGCTGGTACATATTCCAGCCGAGATAGCGAGTCGTTGCCTCGTACACGGCTCCGGCAACGCTGGAGAGATTTGCAGCTACGTGGTGTTCGAAACCCCTCTCGCAGATGTAGTGAAGCAACGACTGCAGATGCGGGATCTCGACCACGCCCGCACCGCCAAATGTTTCGAGTGGATCGCTGGTAAAGTTTCCGTGCCCCACATACCCGCGTACAACGCCTGCACGATCATCGGTGGAAAAGCGCGCAAAACTCATCGGCCCCGCCTTGACCCGGCCCACGCAGGTGCCGAATGTGTTCTCTTTTCCGACTGTGCCCGCAATGATGGCTTGAAAATCCATGCGCACATCCTGGAAGAAGTGTTTCGGCAAATTGCTGCAATGGAAGCAAACCGCTTTGTTAGGGTCGTCTCCGTAATTGTTGTTCCAGTCGAGCAATGCACTCGGGGTTCCGGATGCGAGCGCCAGCGCCTGCATGCTGACAGTCCCGCAGATGTCCACTTCGCAGGCGCTCGGAATCAGATCGTTGCTCATCATGCTCATGAGGGTGCACGGCACAACCCCGAAATATTCCTCCATCGCGGTCCAGCACTGCACGGCGCTCACGGTTACGGCAGTCTGTTTCATCCATTGCTCGATGACAGCCCCCAGCTTCGCCATCTTGATCAGCGCGGCCTCGGGAATTCCACTGGTGGAAACGTATCGCTTGATCTGATCCAGCTTGGCTTGGACGGCGCTGTCGTCGTCGTTTAACTTGGCGATGCGGCCAAGGATTTCGGACAAGTCGACAGTTTCGACCGAAATTCCCTGCGACTCGAAAATCTTCTCGCTGTAGCGGACCGTGTTGAACGCAGCCGGCCGAGCGCCAATACTTCCAATGCGCAAATTCCTCAAGCCGTTCCTCACGCGGCATACGGCGGCAAACCATTCGAGGTCCTTCTCGAAATCAGCCGAGTCTGGGCCGACCGTGTGAAGTTTCGTCAGGGAGTACGGAATGCCATACTGCATGAGGTTGTTACAGGCAGACATCTTGCCGCAGAAACTGTCACGACGGAAAGCGATGGTCATCTTCGCCGTGGAATCCGGTGTCGCCTGAATGAGTACTGGCACGTCCAGCCGCGCTGATCGAAGAGTGTCGGCGATCGCTCGCTCATCCCCGAAGTTTGGCAGCGAAACGATTACTCCATCGATCCGATTCTGATTTTCCCGAAACAACGCGGCGCACCGCTGGGCTTCGTCATGCGTTTCGACTGCTCCATGTTTGCTTTGCTCCGGACCTAAGACCACATAATCCATGCCCGCACGCTCGACGGCACACATCATATCGTCTCTGCCGCTTTTTGCGAGATGATCGGGGAAGAAGCCACGATTGCCGATGATCAAACCCATCGTCATTTTCTTAGTGGACATGATTTTCCTCGTCTTCCAGCTCCGCGATGCGCTCGCTGCCAGTCATCGAATCTGCCGGCGTCCCGGCGCGAAGTGATAGCAATAGATCGCCCCGAACAGAAACAACGTTGCGCCCCACCAGATGTTGGCGTGCAACTGATACAGCACCACCGGGTGCTCGGGCGGGTGCACCAACTGATACAAGCCGGCCCCGAAGATGAGCGCACCGTTCATCAGCAGCGACAACCCGATGAAGAACCAGATGGAGATCGAACCGCCAGCTTTCATAAGCTTTCCGCGTCAGATTTCGCTTTACCAGAAAACGATGTTGATTACGAAGAAGACCGTTGCCACGATCGCCGCCCAGAACAGCGGCCGCTGGTAGATGGCAACTTGTCCCTCAGAAGGAATCTCGGTCACGCCGTAAACCAAGCCCTCAAGCTCTTCGACCGGCTTCGGTCGCGTGACCACACTCACGAGAACTGTCACCAAAACGCAAACAATCCACGACCACAGCGCTCGATACATGTTCTCCGCCATATCACGCGCATGCGGAGAAAGCGCCACATAGCGCAAAGCCGCGGGATCGAGTTTCACCCACGCCCACATGGCGATCGATGAGCACGTACCTGCGAGCAGTCCCCAGAAGCCGCCGGCGGGTGTGGCACGCCGCCACAACATGCCCAGCAGGACGGTACCGAACAAAGGCGCGATGAAAAAACTGAAGAGCGCCTGCACGTAGTCCATGATGCTGAGGAACTGCATCACAAGATATGCCGTCCCAATGCTGATAAGTACGCCCAGGATCGTGCACCACCGGCCCATGCGAACATACTGCTGGTCGTTCGCTTTCCTGTTAATCAGAGCCCCGTAGATGTCATAGGTCCATACGGTCGCAAACGCGCTGACGTTCCCCGCCATTCCAGACATGAAACCGGCGATCAGTGCGGTGATGCCCAAACCTAAAAGACCGGGACCGCAATACCGCGCCAGCATCAGCGGCAGCACTTCGTTGTAGCTGTGACCACCGCTCGCAACCGCGGCCCCCTCGCCCGTCAACTTCACGGGCAGCAACGCGATTCCGAGCAGTCCCGGCAAGATCACAATGAACGGAACGAACATTTTGAAGGCGGCCCCGATGATTGGCGCCATCTTGGCCGACCGCAGGTCCTTGGCAGCGAGTACCCGCTGCACCACAAGGAAGTCAGTGGTCCAATACCCGAATGAGATGATGGCTCCCAGGCCGAATACGATCCCGGTCCAATGAATGCCCATCGGGTTGTTGTTGAACGACCCCAAAGTACCCCACAGGTGCGTATATTCCGCGGAAGCGTTTTGTGTGATGCGCGCCTTCAACCCGCTGAACCCACCGGTTTCCACCAAGCCCAGAATCGGTATGAGTAGGGCTCCAGCCCAGATAAGAACGAACTGCAAGACTTCATTGAAAATTGCGGAGCGCAGGCCCCCCAGCGCAACGTAAACGGCGACCGTGATGGACGAGATCCAGATACTGACGTGAATGTCCCAGCCCAGGACTACTTTCATGACCAACGCCATGGAATACATGTTGATTCCGCTCATGAGCACTGTCATCAGGGCGAACGAAATGGAAGAGAGGGTTCGGCTGGGCTCGCCAAAACGCAGTTTGAGGTAGCCGGGAACCGAATGGGTCTTGGAAATATAGTAGAAAGGCATCATCACGAGGCTAAGGAACAGCATCGCGGGAATTGCGCCGATCCAGTACCAGTGGGCCGCCAGAATTCCGTACTGGTAAGCGGCGGCTGCCCATCCCATGAGTTCCAGCGAGCCCAAATTTGCCGATAAAAAACTCAGACCCGCGACCCAGGCAGTCATCTCTCTTCCCGCCAGGAAAAAATCCTCGCTTGTGTTGGCCTGCTGTTTCAAATAAAGACCGATCGCCAGCACGAGTGTGAAATAGAAGACGATGATCACCAGATCAACCGGGGAGAGATGGACCAGTTGATTTCCTCGAATCAGTACCAGGGCGGGATTCATCGTGCGGGCCCCTGACCGTAGTAAGCACTGGGTCCGTGTTTGCGCCGGTGGTGCTTATCCTGCAGGGCGCGTTCAATCGGTTGGACGTCCGGTTGCACACCCAGCGTGTAGTAAGCCATCTTTGCCACGTATTCGAGAATCACGGAGTTGTGCACCGCTTCCGCGGCGTTCGCACCCCAGCAGAATGGAGCATGACCGGCCACGAGCACGGCCGGTGTCGCCACGGCATCGGCATTCTTGAAAATGCGACTTATCGCAATCCCCGTATGCTTCTCGTAGTCGGTAGAAATTTCGTCGGCTGTGAGAGCATCCGTCACGGGGACGGGACCATGAAAATAGTCAGCGTGCGTCGTGCCGAAAGACGGGATTGGCCGCTTCGCCTGCGCCCATGCGGTCGCAAACTCGGAGTGGGTATGGGCGACGCCCCCGACCATCGGGAATTGGCGGTACAGTTCGATGTGGGTTGCCAGATCGGAGGATGGACGAAGGGTACCTTCCACTGTCTTTCCCGCGATGTCGGTTATGACAATTTGTTCGGGGGTCAATTCTTCGTACGGGATGCCGCTGGGTTTGATGGCGATCAGCCCGTCCTTGCGGGAGATGCCGCTGACGTTGCCGAAAGTATAGAGCACCAACCCGCGGCGAACCAACTCAAGATTGGCCTCCCATACCTCCTCGCGTAAACTCCTCAGCAGCATCGTGCTCCATCACCCTCGCGGAACAGCTCGGGTAAACGTTTACTCCAGAACATTATCCAACCAGGCCCTGCCTTGTCAACGAAATTACGTACCTCGAAACTACGGACCTCGATCTAGAACTCAGCGTCTGGCTCTGACCTTTCTGACGCGAAACTTGGACTCCCGGGCCAGAGCGGTCGAACGCCGTAATACTAAACTGGTTTGCAGATTGTACTCGGTGCCGTGCGCTAAGGGCGCCTCACGCTCTACTTCTTTGAGCAGCGCGCGAAAGGCCAACCGAGCCAGCTCTGTTTGCGACATCTGCACGGTGGTCAGCGGTGGCAATACGAACTGGGCCAGTCGTATATCGTCGAATCCGATCAGCGAGAGGTCGTCCGGAATTGCGACACCCTCCTCATAACTCTTGCGCATGACTCCGATCGCCGTCATGTCATTCGAACAGAGGACGGCCGTTGGCCGGGGGCCCAAACTTAGCAGTTCCTCGAAGGCGTTGATCCCGCCCTCTATCGTGTGATCACCCTCGACCATCAGATCCGCATCGGCACGGATTCCGATTTCCTCGAGTGAGGTTACGAACGCTTCCTGGCGGGTCGCCGCGGACTTCAAATGCAGCGGCCCACTGATAAAACCAATGCGCCGGTGGCGTAATGCCGCCAGATGCTGAACCGCTTGACGGATCCCGTGAAGATAATCGATGCGGATATTGCTGACGCGGGGACGCGCCGGTCCTACGTCCACGAAAACCAGCGGCACCTGCCGCAGTTTCAGATCATCCAGTAGAGACTCTTCCATGCCGAATGTCATTACCGCGACGCCTTCAACCCGGCGTTCCAGCATTCGTCGCACTGACGACTCCATGCGCTTGGGATCGTGCGCAGTCGAAGTGATCAAGATCTCATAGTTGTGTTGCACCGCGATGTTCTCAAAGACCTGCACTATCTCCGGAAAGAATGGATTTGTGATTTCGGAAACGATGAGCCCGAAGATCCGGCTTCGTCCAGAGACCAGCGCGCGGGCCTGTGTGTTGGGAAAATATCCAAGTTCGTCAACCACCTTCCAGACTCGCTTGGCGAGACGTGGATCGACCGTGCTTACACGGTTGATGGTCCGGGACACGGTGGCAGTCGAGACCCGCGCCCGCCTGGCAATTTCCCTTATGTCCATAAGCGCGGCCCATTCTATACCAGCAAACGTTTCCTGATACGCCAGGCTTAAGGATGGGTATCGGAACAGTCCTCGTTTTGCAGTGCGCCCCGGTCCACACCACGGCAGGATGGTACCTTGGCTCCAAGGAAATCTCTGCCGCCATCGTCGGCGATCACTCTGCCGGAACCGATTGCCAGAGAACCAGATAGCAAACCGTAGCCGGTTACCGTTTGCCTTCCCGTCGTCGCGGCACCCGGACTTGCGAGGGCAGGGTCGTTGCTCAGCCCATGTTGATCATCCGCAGGTGCGACCACACCGTAGTACACGTTGGAATCGAAAATGTTGCCCTCGCTTTTGCCGAGACCGGGTGTGCTCACATGAGCACCATCATTCTTCCTGGTGCGAGCGTAGGAAAACTGCCCCTTACCCTCGACATAGAAAATATTGTTGTATAAGTACGTGCTCGTGGCCCAACCCCTCCAGTTGGAATGCAGCACGAGATCGACTTTCTCGTTCTTTCCCACAAAGATTGTGTTGTTGTAGATCATCGAGTCGCTGACGGGGCCAGCGATATTGATTCCCCGATGGTGATCGTTCTGGCTTATGTTGTAGCGAACGATCGTCCCATGGTTGCCAGCGCTCAAGCCGGCATCCATGTTTCCTTCGTTGCAGATCAGCAGAAATCCACCCTCATTGTCGTGGCTGAAATTGTATTGAATGAGAGTATTGCGGCTGTTCCAGTCGGAGTCAAAACCCTCGCCATCGCGCTGGCCGCGCGTGCCATAAACTTCGTTGTACTGGACAACGGTATTATCCGCGCTCCACGGCCAGATACCCACGTTGTAGCCCAGGGACCGCTGGTTCGCGCGGCTCACGACGTTGTTCTCAACCAGGGCGCCATCGGTGGCGACGACGACAATTCCATCTCCGCCAATGTCGTCCAAAGAATTGCCGCGGATAACCACTCCCAGACTGGGATACCAACGGGACCGAACCCAGTGATAAGATTCGCCGAAAATCCCACTGCGGTCAACGTGGTATATCCGGTTGTATTCAATGCGCAGGTCGACGAAACGACTGGGCTTGGATGAGCCCTCGCTGGTGTAGTTAATTCCACCGTTCACTTTTACTTTATCGGTGCCATTCACATCATGGATGGTGAGGAAGCGGAGATAGACGTGATGCACGTCGCCGTAGTTATCGGCATCCAGGTGAACCCCGCGGCGCAGGTGTCGTCCGCGGCCGGCGTTTGTGATCTCAAGATTATTGATTTCCCAGAATTCCTGATTTCTCAGGAGAACGGTTGCCTCCGCGCCCCCAGCACCATCAATGATCGGTTTGGTTTCTCCGCCATACTTATCGACGACAATTGGCCTTTCTTCCGTTCCGGAGCCTTTGGGGCAGAGTTGACCAGTCCACTTCGAGCCGGACTTGAAGAGAATGACATCACCAGCGCCAAAAGTTCTTTGATT
>JBEKJF010000231.1:0-7699 GCA_050011375.1 Candidatus Sulfotelmatobacter sp. | reverse complement strand
CGACGGTCAAGCGGTAGTCGTGGCGGGCGCAGATTTCGACCGCGTCAAGCTGCTCGACCGCTGGTGGTCGGTGAGCAGTTGGCCGTCGGCGCCGCAGCAGGCACTGATCGGTGTGCGCGCAGCCTCAGTGGTCTCGCCAAAAAACGGGCCCTTCGATCTCACTTTTCAGGGACACACGATTCATCTAACGCCAGCCGGAACGGTGCAGACTGGCGCGGCAGAAGACAGCCGCGTGTATCTTTCGCTGGCAGATTTTGTCGCTTGGAGCGGAGTTCAACCTTCGACCATCGAGCTCGCGGCCACCGGATCTCCAGAAGAGATCGCGGCAATCATGCAACAACTCGAGCAGTCGATCCCATCCGTCGAGGTTCGACCGGTCCGTCAAATTATGGAAGGTGAGGCTCGCGTTCTAGGCAAGACTCGCGCTACATTACTAGCCGCCGCTGCGCTCATCATCCTTACGGCCGCGTTGTGCGTGCTCTCCACGCTGATGGGATGGGTCTTCGACCGCCGCCGCGACTTCGCCATCATGAAAGCGCTGGGTGCCTCGGATCGTTTACTGAACGGGTTTTTTGCCGCCGAAGCGGCAGCTTTGGGCGCGACGGGCGCAGTCATCGGATTCGTTCTCGGCATCGGCATAGCAGCCTGGATCGGTCGGGTCAACTTCCACGCGCCCGTCGTTCCACGGATCAGTGTTCTGCCCTTTGTTTTTGCTGGCAGCATAGTGGTAACGTTGCTTTCAGCTATCCTTCCGATCTCGCTGTTGCGCAGGGTGCAACCAGCGGTGATCTTGAGGGGAGAGTGAAATGATCCAGATCAAGAACGTGAGTAAGCTCTACCCCGCGAAGGCCGCGGGAAACGAGAATGCGAGCGGCAAAGAAAGTCAGAACGGCGCGATTCATGCGCTCGATCATATTTCCTTGCACGTTGCGCAGGGCGAATGGCTTTCCATCATGGGCCCTTCGGGATCAGGTAAATCGACGCTGGTCAATCTGATTGGCTGCCTCGACCGCCCTACATCCGGAGAAATCTGGCTCGACGGACAGAACGTTGCCGGCATCTCCGCGGCCGAATTGAACCGCGTGCGCGCCGAAAAAATTGGATTCATCTTCCAGCAATTTCATCTGATTCCATTCTTGACTGCAGTCGAGAACGTCATGCTGGCGCAGTACTTTCACAGCATGACCGACGAGAAAGAGGCGATTGACGCCCTCACTCGCGTAGGCCTCGGCGATCGCGCGCACCATCTGCCTTCACAGCTTTCCGGAGGCGAGCAGCAACGCGTGTGCATCGCGAGGGCGTTGATCAATGATCCGAAGATTATTCTCGCGGATGAACCCACCGGAAATCTTGACGGACTCAACGAAGAGATTGTCTTACGCTTGCTGCGCGAGTTTCACCAGCAGGGGCGCACCATCGTGATGGTCACACACGATCCGGTGGTCGCGCGCCTGGCCGACCGGCGCATTGAGTTCCACCACGGCAAGATCGAATCGCAGGAAGTTTTTGCCATGGCCGACGAAGAGCAGTTCGACGAAGTGCTCGAAGAACTCTGGGTGCTGGCCGAGCATGGAGAAATCGCCGAAGTTGAGCGCATGGAGGTCCACGGTGCGCTGCCGGTAAGTCTCGCGATTGAAAAAATGATTCAGATGGGGCTGGTGGTTTCTGCGCCGCATCCTCCTGAGCCCCACGATCACAAGCCGTTTGTGAATCCGTGCCACGACGCTCTCAAGCCGGTTGCCGCCTCCATTGGCGATGGCACGCTGATCGTAGAACTCACGCCGCGAGGCCGCGAGCGCGCGGGCAGCATCATTCGCCGTCACCGTTTGGCCGAGCGTCTCTTCACCGACAGCCTGGCGATGGATAGCGAATCCGAAATCGAGCAGCAGGCCTGCAAGTTCGAGCACATCCTCTCGCCGGAAGCGACCGACAAGATCTGCACATTTCTCGGGCACCCGCGCACGTGCCCGCACGGCGCGCCGATTCCGGCGGGGATTTGCTGCGGCTCTAGGTTGGCAAAGAGTGCCGAGCATCTATCCTCCTCAATTAACCGCTGAGGGGCCTTAACTGCGATGACGCGAAAGGATTTTCAACGACTTACTCGGTTGCGCTTGAGCGATGCTCGAACGCTTCTTAGGAATGGCAATAAAGAGGGGGCTTATTATCTAACGGGCTTGGCAGTGGAATGTGCGCTCAAGGCTGCAATCGCAAGACGAACGCAGCGACACGAATTTCCTCCAAAGCCGACCGTTGTTCGTGGAATATATGACCATGATTTGAAATACACTACTAAAAGCGGCGGGCCTGGAGAAGGCTTTGGAGGCGACGGCCGTGGGCAACGCGGCGCTCAAACAAAACTGGGTATTAGTGAAGGATTGGACGGTTGAGAGTCGGTACGTGACAACCGGATTGGATGGAGAAGTCATGTATCGCGCTGCGACCGGTCGGAATGGAGTTCTCGCATGGCTACGGCAGCACTGGTAGACAAGGATCTTGACATCGGGCGGGAGATTCTTCGAGCGCTCGCCAAGAAGGGTTTCCCAGTCAGTGTCGCTTTCTGGGCGTTCGTACCTCAAAGCAGCGAATGGCAGCTTTTCATTGCCACACCGTTGGTGGATTCTAAAGGTCCGAAGGCGGCCTACGAGGAGGTCTTGGATATTCTGCACGACGCGAAGATGGATCCATATCTTCCCTGGCGCAAACTTTTTCTACGCAGCCCGAAAGATCCGGTTTTGAAGAACCTGGAAAAACAAAGGGGCCTACGCGGATCGATTGACATCATGGAGTCTGAAAACATCCCCAGAGGAGCTCCGAGTGCGTACTACGTAACTTATGTTCCCTACTCTGACGAAACTCTTAGGACTTTCAACGAAGCTGTTGGGGACCGATTCGTTGAGGAGGCGTACGTTTACGGCAAGACGTGGGCCGTTACAGGTCTCGATCACCTGAGAGAGCTACTGTCGAAGCTCCTTCACGTGAAGCAGGAGATCATGGAATCGGTTGTCGAAGGCCTGTCTCTGAGAAAAAGAGCCTCGATTCGCGATGTACAATTGCAACCTCGAGACCTTAAGCGGCTGAGACCGGCCTAGAGTGCCCCTCCGGCGTCCCACTATCGGCGTATTCGATTCCGGCTTCGGCGGCCTAACCGTTCTTAAAGCTTTACTTGAACTCATCCCCGACGCAGACTACCTCTATTTTGGCGATACGGCGCGCCTTCCCTATGGATCGAAATCAGCGGAAACTGTAGCGCGTTACGCAGTCGAGGCTGCTCATTACCTTGAGGCCAACGGAGCCGAACTGCTAGTCATTGCCTGCAACACCGCAACTGCGCTCGCCCTCGACCGTATTAAGGCTGCGGCGCATGTGCCTGTCGTCGGCGTAATAGAGCCGGGTGCCGAGGCAGCCGCTTCCGTCAGCAAGAATAAGAGAGTCGTTGTCATCGGGACCGAGGCCACAGTCAGCAGCCACGCCTACCGGAAAGCTCTTGAGGCACGCGGCCTCGATGCGCAGGAGAAAGCTTGCCCGCTACTGGTGCCGCTCGTCGAAGAAGGATGGGTGGAGCACACTGTCACGGAGCAGGTTGCTGGCATTTATTTGCGCGAGGCCTTTGCCCACGGCTTCCACGACGCCGATGCTCTCGTGCTTGGCTGTACGCACTATCCGCTGCTCAAGCCGCTGCTGCGCCGCGTGGCGCCGCTGCATGTGAGCATCGTCGATTCGGCGGAATCCACGGCTCATGCCGTCGCCGCGCACCTGCAGACGCTCTTGCCCGCGTCACCAGCCGCCGACGAGGAACGCCGCGCTCTGCCCCGGCTCAAGTTCTTCGCTACCGATTCCGTCGATAAATTTAAGCGATTGGGCGAGCGCTTCCTCGGCCATACTATCGAAGATGTGCAGCACGTGGACTTGAAGGAATAACGATTTGAAGCAAAGAGAGATCCATGTGGGGACGGCCGCCCTTCGATTTCGCCCTGCGCAGGCTCTCGGCCGAGCGAAGCAAGGTTATCATCCCATCACTCGAATACTAATAATGGATTCCCTAGCTTAAGCATGCATCCTCTCGACAACGTCATCTGGCATTCTCTGACGACGCGGCACGCTCAGTTCGCTGAGTCCTTCGATCAGGCTCGCCGCTTCATGCCGGAGATCACTTCCCTGTCCGCGTTTCTCGAGCCGACAGACCGAGGCTACGAATCGCTGGCAGGACTGATAAATACGCAAGGGACGATTGCGCTTTCCCTCGCCACGCCTCACGAACCGCGCCCCGGATGGAACCTCGTCGCCGCCACCAAAATGCCGCAGATGGTGTACGAGGCGGGCGCCCCCCCGACATCCTCGTCTAATCCAGAAGTCATCGATCTCGGCGCAGCGGACGTGCCTGAAATGCTGGAACTCACCGCGCTCACCAAGCCCGGCCCCTTCAACCGGCGCACTCATGAACTTGGAACATACCTGGGAATTCGGCGCGACGGAAAGCTTGTAGCCATGGCCGGCGAGCGATTGAAAGTTCCCGGCTACACTGAGGTGAGCGCTGTCTGCACGCATCCAGACCACACCGGCCATGGCTATGCCCGCATCCTGATGACGGAAGCGATGCGTCGCATATGCGAGCGAGGTGAAACGCCGTTCCTGCACGTGCGCGAAGACAATGTGCGCGCGATCGAGTTGTACAACAGGCTGGGATTTAAACAGCGAGTGCAATCGCACCTGGCGGTGCTCCGGAAGGTTTAACGCAATAAAGATCGAGAACTAAGAACTGCGAAACTCAGTACAAGTGAAAGTCAACTTCCACGGCAATCTCCACCGCTACATCGTGTCCATCTTTCTTGCCTGGTTCAAACTTCCAGTTCTTGACGGACTCAATCGCCTTCTCATCAAGACCCATACCAAGCGCGTTAATCACCCGAATCGCCGTGGGACGGCCGTTCGCGTCTACCACCAGGCCCAGAACGCAAGTCCCCTGATACTTCGCCTTGCGCGCCTCTTCGGAAAACTCAGGATCGGTCTGATAAATCACGCGCGGCGGAGTCACTCCCTTGCCGATGCGGAAAACTCCTCCGCCCATGCCTCCGCCAGTTCCCGGACCTACGCCGGGCCCTGTGCCCGAGCCAACGCCGCCACCAGAGCCGGATCCAATCCCGCTGCCCGACCCAGTGCCGTTCGACGGAATGACCGCAGTGGATTTTGGATCGCCAAGGTTCGGCATCTTAAGCTGCGCGACCTGAATATCAGGAGGCACAACCACCGTCGGTTCAACCGCCAGCTTAGGATTCTCGTTTCGAATCACAGCCGCTGGAGGCGTGATTTGCTGCATCGAAAATTTCGGCAACCGTCCCTGAGACGCTTTGAGCACATCGCGATCCCCACCGCCTCCGCCACCACCAGCCTGAGTGGGTGCGGGCTTCAAAGTGTAATCCCCGGGATCAATCAACGAAATCGCGGTCTGCGGTTTAGCCTCGGCTTTCGGTAAAGCGCGCCGTACAAGAATCGTGCCGCCGATAATCAGCGCAATCACGATCACGTGGGCCGCCGTCGAACCCATCGCCCCATTCTTCTTGTAATTGTAGAAGCCCCAAATATCCTTCACCGGAATCGGCTTCGATTCCAGCTTCAGAGGCGGAAGTTTCTTGGGAAAGAAGAATTCGTCCAGCCCCTGGAAGAGCGACTTCCATAGTGGCTCAAAAGTGTCGGGAGCCAATAGAAGATGAAGTTCCGGCTCACTGCCCGGATTAGGATTTACGTTCGGATTTACTTCTGAGGATGCCATCATTCCCCGGTTCAGTTTCCTCGTAAGAGTAGTGAACAGGCCATCTTTCTGATAAAGCCCTGTTTACACAGATGAGCAGGCATACCAACAAGTTGCCCGTCGGATATTCTTCTTCAGACTCCGGAATAAAGATCCAGAATCAGCCAGCCTCCCCAGTGGGCGACCCAAGCCTGGAACTCCACGTCTCTACTGAAATTGTACCCCTTCTTGTGCCCGTTTACGAAGTGTATTTCCGAGTTCCCGGTTCCGCTCGCATAGACGTTTCGAGGGCTTTTCCTACAGGTGCTGTCTTACTACGGAGACTTCTGCTTCTTCCGGCCGGTACGACGGGTTTTGGCTGTTGTTTTACCCAGCATCGCTGCTTCCCGCCTCACGGTGATGTCGAGCAGTTGTTTCGATTTTTCCGTGATCTCATCGACCAATTTGCGCCGTTTGGCCCAGCGTGCTTCCACAGCTTTACGGGCAGCGTCAGCACGTTGCTGTGCAGTCATGTTTTTGGCGCGAGCTTTTCCGCCCTCTTTGCCAAACTTGGCGAAGTAATCCCGGATTTCCTGCCTCATCGCCATCGGTCGAATCTCTAATGCGAAGTTCGATCGCCTTCCAAATTGGTGATGCGCCTTTCGTGGGATTCGATCGCCCGTAAGAGACGTACAGTGCCCTCGGCGATGTCGTTCACCAAGGTATCCAGATTCCCATGCTCCTTCGCGAGCATCTTCACCGCGCCGGTGAGTTCCCTGACGTCGCCTGTCAGCAGTTCCACGGTCTGCGTCAGGGCCTCGTGCCGCTCAGTCAACCGGTCAAGCCGTTCATCAGTCGTCATTTCGGCATTTTACACGTAGCCCCTACGTATATCTACTGGATTCGTTGAGGGCGGTATTAGAGTCCAGAAGTTGCCGAGCATGCCTTGCGATCCCGGTATAATAAAAAGATTCAATCATTTGGAGAACCACACCGGGTGCCGTTCGACGATCTGAAGAAGACCATCAATCTGCCCAAGACCGCCTTCCCCATGAAGGCCAATCTGCCCCAGAATGAGCCAAAAATGCTGGCTCGCTGGGAAGAGATGCGAATCTACGAGCGCATTCGCGAGGCCCGCAAGGGTTCCGACAGAGGCGCCTACATTCTGCACGATGGCCCGCCTTACACCAGCGGTCCCATCCACATGGGCACGGCGCTCAACAAGTGCCTCAAAGATTTCATCGTCAAGTCGAAAACCATGGCGGGATACGACGCGCCCTACGTCCCCGGCTGGGATTGCCACGGCCTGCCCATCGAGATCAAAGTCGACAAGGAACTCGGCGGAAAGAAGTTGCAAATGCGTCCCACCGACGTTCGCGCGGAATGCCGCAAGTACGCGCAGAAGTTTCTCGACTTGCAGCGCACCCAATTTAAGCGCATCGGAGTCTTCGGTCGATTCGACCGGCCCTATGCCACCATGAATCCGCAGTACGAGTCGGTCGTACTCTCAACTTTCTTTTCGTTCTACGAAAATGGATTCGTCTACAAAGGCCTGCGCGCCGTCTACTGGTGCATGCACGACGAGACCGCGCTAGCCGAAGCGGAAGTTGAGTACGAGAACCATACCAGCCCCACCGTATGGGTGAAATACGCGCTGCTCGACGATCCATCGAAAATCGATCCCGCGCTAGCAGGGAAAAAAGTTTCAACCATTATCTGGACCACTACGCCCTGGACCTTGCCCGCGTCGATGGCCGTGGCCTTTCATCCGGATGAAGAATATGTCGCGCTCGAATCCGGCGGCGAGGTTTACATCGTGGCATCGAAGCTGGCGAAAGATGTTGCGGAAAAGTGTAACCTGGCCGATCCGCGCGAACTGGCACACTTCCCCGGCCGCAAGCTCGAGCATTTGAACTTTCAGCATCCCTTCCTCGATCGCAAAATCCTCGGCGTGCTCGCAGAGTACGTCACCAT
>JBEKJF010000230.1:0-7716 GCA_050011375.1 Candidatus Sulfotelmatobacter sp. | reverse complement strand
TCGATGCTGGCGCTTTCGCCTCTCGCGTACACTCCGGTTTCTTCCGCAGTCCACCACACTTGCTCGTCTTTTTCGGTACGGGCGTCGAGCAGAAGTTGCATGGCCTGCCGAGTGAAGCTGCGGTCTTTGCTGGCTCCGCTACCGTAGTCAGTGGCGAAGTTGGCGACTACGGCCAAGGTGTAGGCGTCCATCTTGGCGCTCATGTTTTTCTCGATGAACTGCTTGGCCTTCTCGAGCGCTGGCCCTTGATAGCCCGTGTTTTCTAAGGACCACGCCAGGTAAGCAGTGATGCGGAGCACGTCGGAGTTGAATCGGTTGGTCGCGCCTTCGTTGATGAACTGAGCGTCAGGCTTCCAGCTTCCATCGGCCTGCTGTTGCCCGGCTAGCCATTGCTGCGTGCGCTGAATCAGCTTGGGGTCCACGTCGTAGACTTTCGACATGTCGCTGAACTCCATCAACCCATAAGCTGTCAGGATCTTGTTCGCCGGTGCTTGTCCGAACCAGGAGAAGCCGCCGCCGGGAACTTCAAAAGTGAGCAGGCGTTGATAGCCGTTGGCGATGTATCCCTCAGCCTTGGCATGTACTTCAGGAGTCAGTTTTTTCGTGCGCTTCATGTAATCGAGCGCCAACACATTCGGGTAAGTGCTGGAAGATGTCTGCTCAAAGCATCCACCCGGCATGCGCAGAATGCTGTCCATGCCTTCGATGACCTGGCTCAGCGGGCCGGGATAAAGCCTGACGAAAATCTTGCTGGCATCAGGAACGGAATTCGCAGGGAGGTTCAGTTCATGGCGAACGGTGTTTTCCAGCCGTCCGTTGAAGACCATATTCTGCTCGCGGCCGTTGGGGATGACTTCGATCTCGCGCACGACAATATCAGCGCGGCTGGCTTCTCCGTTGATGCGGCCGTTCATGCGCGCGGAGAGCGTCAGTTTGAATTTGCCGATGCGCCGGGCCTCGAGCGTAAACTGCGATCCGCCCACGCGAGAGGAATCGACCTGGACGGATTTGTCTGCGGTATCTTCGACCAGGGAGAACCAGTCGTCTGACTGCAGTTGAAGGCGAACATCGCCGTTCGCTCCCGAGTAGTTGTAGACCGCAACGGGGATCGAGACGCGGTCGCCTTGTGTGAGCGTGACCGGCAGGTCGAGGTCGACGAAGAAATCCTGAAAAACTTTCAAACTTGATGTGGCGCTGCCCAGCGCTCCATGCGTGGTGGATGCGAGCATTGCCATGCGCCACGTCGTGATCGAGTCAGCCATGGGGATGGTGATACTGGCCTCGCCGTTCTTGTCGGTGATGATTTCGGGATTGATGTAGAGGGCTTCGGGGAAGTAGGAGCGCACGTGGGCGGCGGGCGCGGCGAAGTCGGCGCTGCCGTTCGTGGCGAGCATCACGCTGTTCTGGGCTCGCGCCATCGCCATCTTCGCTGGCGCTTGAAGCGCTGCAAACTGCTCCAGGCGATCGAATTGGCGACCGTTGATGGCACCGCCGGCAACCCCGCCCGGGACGCCTCCAACGATTCCCGCTGTTTGGGCTTCAACTACTACAGCTTGCCCTGTGACCTCGACAGTCGTCGAGGTCGCGCCGACCGTGAGGACTACGGTGACCACAGCGCGATCGCGCGCGTGAACCTTGAACTCTCGGGCGATGCTCTTGAATCCTGGCGCAGTCACTTGAACTTTGTAATCACCGGAAGGCAGACCGGGCAAACTGAATTGCCCCGTGGCATTCGTTCTCGCGGAGCGCAGCTTTCCGGTGGGGACTTCGTGCACCCCGACGCTGGCATTCGACACTACTGCACCCGTGGGATCGGTGACGGTCCCCGTGATCTCCGCCATACCGTTGAAGGGTCCGCGATCGTGCTCGATATCGAGATTGATCGCGCCAGAATAAGGGGGAGAGTTCGGCCCGCCGATAATGCTCTTCGCGCTGACCTCGAGATATGCGACCATGTCGTCGCCGGTGTCGAATTGGTGATCAGCGCCTGCGCTGCGCACGATGTAATGCTTGTCATCGCGATACCACCTGACATGTTCTACGCGAAGTTCGCTGCCCCAGGCATCAACCAGGTCAGGCTCACCGGCTTTTTTAACATCGCTGAAAACCTTGGTCAGATCGCCTTTCTCGGGGTCTTGCACGTAGGCACGGCTGAGATCTGCCGCCAGGCGGTTCACCTGCTCCAGAAATCGCTTATGATAGCGGCTCGCATACTCCTGATATTTCTCCATCGGAACAGTGCGGCCGAATTCGGTTTCAAACTTGTTCGTATTCACCATTTCGGTGGCTGAGAACAGGGCGCGAGCCGCGCGATCTTTTTGCTCGACTTTCGAATGCTCTACGGATTCGACGATCTCAGTCATGCCGATCGAGTGAATCTCATACCGTGGCTTCATCACTTCTTGTTCAAGATAGAAAAAGACCTTGGCAAAGCCGGGCTGCTTCTCGGCAAGCGCAAAGACGGCTTCATCAACCACCTGCAGCCCCAGCGCGGCGCTTACGCCTTCGCCGCGCGAGTTTGTCACACGGAAACGTATGCGGGCTTCGCCGCCTGGCTTGTAAACCGGCGCATCGGCAACGGTCTCGATCTTGAGTTCATCTGCCGGCTGCACAAAAACGAGGCGATGGTCGCCGACGGGCCGCGCGTTGCGGCCGAAAAGATAGGCGTTGAAGTCTACGGTTCCCGCAAGATCGGGCGTGGCAGTCAGTGACAATTCGGCTTGTCCGTTTTCGATATCGAGATCGCGCGTTAGGATCGTCTGCCCATCCTTTACGATGTCCACGTACGCGGTCCCGCGGGTTTTTGTCGAAAAGACTTTCAGCGCGATGCGGTCTCCGTCGTGGTAAACGGCGCGCTCCGTGCGCAGAAGAATCTGATCCTCCCCTTCACGACTTTTCAGCGAAACCGTGCTCGACGCGTGGTTTCCTTCCTTGTCGTCCGCTTCGATCTTCAGCGATTCGATTCCGTCGCCTGGATTTATTCGGACCACGGCGACTCCGCCGTCATCGGAAGTCACCTGCTGCTCTCGCGTTCTTTCCGCATTCACTTTTAAGCTGGCGCTGGCCGGCGTTCCGTCCGGATAAGAGGTGAGGACGAAAACAAGATTCTCAAGATTGGGGATAAGCGTGCCTCCCTCGGGCACAGCTGTGATGAGCAGCGGCGAATCGCTGACCATGATGGGTTCGCCGCGAGTTTCGGCGTGATCGGCAGAATCCTTCACCGTGGCTTCGATCAGGACGCGAGCCGCGCCCTGGCTCAGAGGCCGCCCAGCGAAGTACGCGGGGAGTTGCAGATCGAAATGAAAAGTTCCATCACGATCAGTCCTGCCTTGCGTGGAGCCGACAACGACCACCGACACATCCATCGTAGAAGCTTTGACGGTGATTTCCCCGTCGTCGACCGGCTTGCCGAAAAAGTAGTTGGCCTGGACCGTTCCGGTTACATGATCGCCGGGGCGATAGCCGCGCTTGATTTTCTTGTCTTTGCCCGCGAAGTCGATTGCGACTTTGAACTTCGGCAGAACGTAACGCTCGACGTTCAACGCGATCTCCGCAGTGTTTGCAGGAGTGTCGCCTTCGCCCATGAGAGCCCGGAGATGATACGTGCCAAGATTTACTTCGTCGGCTAGCCCAAATTCGGCCGAGGCAATGCCGAACTTATCGGTCTGCGTTACCTTCTTGAAAACTTTGTTGCCGCGTGAATCTTCCACTTCAAAGGTGAGCTTGCGATCCGCAGTGGCTTCGTGGTTGGCGCGATCGAGTGCCAATGCGCGCGCGTGAATAGTCTGACCCGGCTGGTAGAGCGGCTTTTCAGTGGTTAAAAGAATCGAAGCCTTGTCTTCGAGGCGCACGGGTTGAGTAAATTCCGTCGAGCCGATCGGTGTGTTGACTACATAACGCAGTTGATAACTGCCAACCATGCCGCCGGGGAAGTGGAACTGCGCTTCGGTGGTGCCGCGGCGATTGAGACGCCCTGTGAAGAGTAAGCTGGGTTTCTGATCAGGAACCAGCAATTCGATCTGCACCGATCCGCGGCCTGCGATGACCTCATCCTGCGAGTCGGTGACAATTACCCGCACCGCCGCTTCACCGCCCGCCAGATACGACTGCTGGCCAAGAATGTGAAGGACCGGCCGGCGCAGGATTTGCGAGACCGACTCGGTTCCCTCGATTTTTGCGCTCTTGCTGTCGCTGTATTCGAAGCGATAACGCACGCGCTGCCAAACCAGTTCGTCCACGGGCAGTGGCTTCGCAAGTTTGATCTTTTCCGTCCATTGTCCCTTGCCTTCGGCAACGTCGAGAGACTGCGTGGCGCGCCCAAGGACCTGATCCTCCGGATCCAGAACTTCGACGGTGAGTTGGCCCGCGCCCGCGCGAGCGGCGTCGTAGGGGAGGGTGAGATCAAGCACGCCGTGCGCGTAGGTTGCAGTCGCGGTCGATTCGCCGCCCGCAGCTTGAAACTTCTGAACTGCCACGAGGCCGGTGAAGAATAGCAGCGCGACGACGGAAACCAACCAGAGCTTTGACGGGGCTGTGTGTCCAGCGGAATCTTCCATGGCGTCTCCGTGAAATCTTTCAGCAGGGCCGCTACAGTTTTCCTGCAATCAGTTTTGTACTCAGGGGAAGAACGAGCCGTTTTCCGATTCTTGCGCAGGAGCCCGGAATCAGGCGCGCTTCTCCACCTAGATTCCAATTGACACCGGAACGTTGTAATAGGGGTTGTTTAGGGCTGGCTAATGGACGTTCAAATCGAGATAGTGGCCGAAGCTGGAAAGCGCGACCTGATCGTTGCCGGGAATGTAGAAGCCGAACTTGCCGAGGGTTAGATTGCTCGAGGGCTGAGCCCAGCGGTCCAGCACAACCCAGTTATCTCCCTGCCTGATCTGGTGGAGGATCTCGTTCGATGTCACGCGGACTTGCAGCGTGTGGAAGCTTTTCTTGCCGCCTTTGTTTGCAATCTTGGTCTCGTCGCCCTTCTGCCCGTTTTTCACTACCGTGCGGTAGAAGTTGTTGTCGTCCATCTGGAAGAGAACGTAGTTGTTGGCGTCGGTAAAGTTCAGCACCCATTGCAAACGATGTCCCTTGGTGAGCATGGCGGAGAAAACAAATGTACCCGTCGTCGGAGAGACGCCATACGTCACGAAGTCCCCGCCTTTACGAACGAACGAGCCTTTGTCCTGCTTCCAACCTGCAGAGTCATCCCATTTGGACATGCCGCCGGGCGCGAGTGATAAATCCAGGGTGCGAGATTGACCTGCGGTGACCTCGACCGTGGAGGAGCGAATGAAGTTGTCCGCTGATTTTGCCGTGAGTGTGTAAGAGCCCGCGGGGAGAGTGAGCGCGCTGCCACTTATTACCTTCGTCGGAGTC
Source organism: Candidatus Sulfotelmatobacter sp. (assembly GCA_050011375.1). Classification (GTDB taxonomy): domain Bacteria; phylum Acidobacteriota; class Terriglobia; order Terriglobales; family Acidobacteriaceae; genus Sulfotelmatobacter. The sequence continues at coordinate 2,346 of JBEKJF010000230.1, read as the reverse complement.
TCGCCTGTTTTGTTCAGTGTTACTTGAGCATCGGCGGGAGTGAAAGTGATTTTCAATTCTCCGGGAGCCGCTTCCAGCGCGGCTTCTGCGGCGGCGAGAGAAACTGCTTGTCCTGCCACGAAATGCTTCTTAAGTTGCCGGGGCTTGAACCGGTCTTTGCGGAGTTCGATGGTGCGATCTCCGGGATTGATCGTCGTAACAGTGAGCGTGCCATCGGATCGCACCGTTCCGACGGGAGTTTGATCCACGAGAACTGTGGAGCCCGGAATTCCACCCTGAATGGTGAGGGAAGATGCAACGAGTGTGGGTTGCAGATTGAAAATAACTTTGGCCTGTTCGCCTTTGCGGATGTGGATCTTCTGCTCAGGAAGATCCTGGAATCCGTTCTTCGAAACGCGAACCACATAGTCCTTGAGTTCGAGATTCGGAATGCGCAACTGCCCGCCTTGAGTGGCTTGCGGTTGAAGTTTGCCATTGAGAAAAACTTTCGCCTTGTCTTGACCGGTGATCACGATCATAGTGCCCACGTTCTGGCCGGACTCGAGGAATGTGTTCAGCGTGGGCGCTGCCGCTGCGTCGATGTCGAGTTTGTATTCGTCGCTGCCGCGAGTCACGGCGAGTTGGTGAGCTCCGGCGGAAATGGAAGGCAAGTCAAGACCGTCCGCAGGAACGTCGAGCGGAGGCTGGCCGTCGATGGCGACTTTGGCAGCGGGGTCACTGGAATATACATGCAGATGATCGGCCATGCCGCTGACAACTACGGCCAACACGCCTTTTGAAACGATAGGGCCTTTGACGATTGGCGCGGCTGCCGCATCCGTTGAGAAAGCAAACGATGCTTGTCCCTTTGGACCCTCGAAGGTCAGCTTATGCTCTCCGTTGGGAATCTGATCTGCTGACCATTGTCCATCTTGAAATTCGACGGGCGGCTGATCATCGAGTGTGACTCTACCCGCACCGGTGTCGGACGACAGTTTCACCACTGGCAAAGCGGGTGCAGGTTGCGGCGCGACTGGAGCCGCGACTGCAGGCGCTGGCGCTTCAGGAACCTGGACGACTGGTGGTGCTTGATGTTTTCGGGAGAATAGAAAGATGACGACCACCAGGATTATTGCTGCCGCTGAAGCGAGAATAAACATGGTGTAACGCTGCGGCTTTGCTGCCGGTGGCTTGATAGAAGAGGGAGTTTTAGCTTCGGGCGCGCTTGCAGAAGGCTTGGCTGCAGAAGCTGCGACTGGCGCTGACGGCGGAATGGGCTCCGGCGGAACTGGCTCCGGCGAAATGGTTTCTGCCAAAACCGGTGGCGCAGGCGGAGCGGAAACTGCTCTGACCGAAGACAACGGAGGCGCGGGAATATTGCTGGTTGCCTCCAGGGAAGACTGAGGTGTGATGGCTGGCGGAGTGTTGTAGGTGAGGGTCGCGCTTTCGCTTACAGGCGATCCGGTCGAAACGTTTCGCTCTACCTCGAGCAAGCCGAGACTGTGCAGAAGACCGTTCGCTACGGAGAGCACTTCTCCATCGGTCGAATATTTGTCGGCCACCACTCGCACGCGTTCGCCCAAGGCCTGTTTCGACTCGGCATCCGTGGCGGCGTCAATCTCACTTTCAATGCGCCGCAATTCTTCCAGATCGCGGCGGCGGACCTGGCGGCGCTGCGTCTGTAGATCGCGCTGCACCGTTTCCTGAATTTGAATTAACCGTGGATCGCGCGGATGAACTGACAATCCTTCTTCGATGCGCGCCAGCGCCCCGGCAAGATCGGTGGCAGTTTGCAGCTTGCGCGCCTGCGAAACGCATTCTTCGATGAACGTTTCCTTTTTCTGGTCGAGAATCAGAGTTCGAATGGTCTTGGCCATGGGGTGCGCTGGATTCAAATCCAGAGCTTCGCGAGCCAGCTTCTCGGCTTCCCGCCAATCGCTTTCTACGATCGCGTGAGCCTGTTCCACCAGGCTGTTGGCGAGGACTGCGCGGGCCAGCGAATTGTTTTCATCCAGCTCATAGGCTTCGCGGAGCAACTTAATTCCTTCGACGGGTTTGTGCTGCGCGCAGAGTTCCTGGCCCTCGGTCATCAGGCGGTGGGCTTCTGTCTTCCGCTTGACGCCATCCTGCGCAAGCTTCTCGAGTTCTATAAACTCGGCATCGTTAGGAAATTCAGTGGCCGCGGTTTGCAATAAGTCCAAGGCATGGGCGTAGTCGCTCGAATGCAGGCAGGTATCGATCTGTTCGACCAGACGCGCCTTGGATTCGATCCGGCCCTGCTGCTCACGCCGCTTTTGCAGGCGCTCGACCTCGAAGGTCAATCCCGGATACTGACTGTAAATGGTGCGCAGGATTTCCCAGTCGTTC
>JBEKJF010000229.1:0-8607 GCA_050011375.1 Candidatus Sulfotelmatobacter sp. | reverse complement strand
CTGGCTGCGACGCATCCAGCACGATCAGCACTAAATCGGCATCCGCCAACGCTTCCATGGATTTCCGAATGCCGATCGCTTCCGCTTCGTCCAGCGCCTGCCGGATTCCCGCCGTGTCGACGAGCCGGATCGGAATGCCGCCAATGGCGACGGTTTCGCTGACGAGATCGCGGGTCGTGCCGGGAGTGGCCGTAACGATCGCGCGCTCGCGTTCGACCAGGCGATTAAACAAGCTCGACTTGCCAACATTCGGACGACCGACGATGGCCAGAGTCAGTCCCTCCTGCACGATCTTGCCGTAAGCGAACGAAGCGGCAAGCTGTTCGAGCGGCTCGCGCACCGCTGCGATGCGTTCAACAATGGCCGCATCGGGCAGCACGGAAACATCGTCTTCTGCAAAGTCAATGCCTGCCTCAAGCACGGCGATCAGCTCCACCAGCTTCTGTTTCACCGGCTGCAAGCGCCGCGACAGAGCTCCTTCGAGCTGCTGCGCCGCGATCTTCGCCTGGTAAAGCGTTTGCGAGTCGATCAAGTCGCGAACCGCTTCCGCCTGCGTAAGATCGATGCGGCCGTTGAGAAATGCGCGCATAGTGAACTCTCCGGGCTCAGCCAGTCGAGCCCCCGCGGCCACGCACATTTCGACAATATGCCGCAGCACCACGGGAGACCCGTGCGCAGAGATTTCCACGATGTCGTCAGTGGTATAGGAATGTGGCTTGGCAAAGTAAGTGACGACAACTTCATCAATGCGCTGGCTCACATCACATGTGGGGACAGCCGCCCCCGGCTGTCCGCTCGAGCGCAGCTCGGCAGCCTCACCACTGCGGTCGACAAGCTCGGCAAACAGAACTCGTCCAGCCTCCATTTCATGTCGCAATGTCCCGCGCCTGCGCCCCGGCAATCCGCACCACTCCAATGCCTCCGCGCCCGGGTGGCGTCGCGACAGCAACAATCGTATCGTCAAGGTTCACCGGGCGATTGTAGCGGTTAAACTGGAAGAACAACCAGCGGCCGAAGGCTGAAGTACGCACGAGGCCCGAACATATCGAACAAGAGGAATAAACAATTGTCAGTCGCCGACGAACTTCTGCTCGCCAACGAACTATTCGTAAAAAACTTCAACCTGGGTGACCTGGCCGTTCAGCCGAAGCGGCGGCTTGCGGTCCTGGCCTGCATGGATTCCAGAATCCTATTCGAACGCTGCCTGGGATTAAAACCAGGAGATGCGCACATGATCCGCAACGCCGGCGGCATTGCGACCGACGACGCGATCCGCTCGCTGATTATTTCCCATCACCTGCTCGACACGCAGGAGTTCATCATCATCAACCACACCGACTGCGGCCTGCTGCGCGTGAAGGAATACGAACTGCGGGCGCACCTGACCAGCAAGATGAACGCAATCGCCAGCGAGCCCGCGCACTTCTACGCCTTCGACGATTTAGAGGCCAACCTGCGCGAGCAGGTAAGAAAAGTAAAATCACACCCCTGGATTCCCAACCACATTCCGGTGCGAGGATTTATCTACGACGTGAAGACCGGCGAATTACGCGAAGTGAAGTGATGGTGTGGATAGGAAAAGATTGTGCCGGAGTGCCCGCGCCACAACATCACCTAGCAACCACCTTCTCAATCTCTGCCTTCAACTGGTCATAAGGCAGCGCCCCGGGATGGTACATGGCTACCTTACCGGTGCGATCGAGCAGCACCAGCGTAGGCGTGGTCGAAGCCCCATAAACATCGAAGTCGTACTTGCTTATCGGGACTGGCATGTCGAGCAGTCCGCCATAAAAACGATGGCGCACGGCGTCAATATAGGCAAGTTCATCGCTAGGCGCGGCATTCTCAACTTGCGCCGTATAGCCATAGAGCCGGGTAGGACCGACGACGGTCAGTCCCTTGGATGCATACTCTGTCCGCAACTGCGTGATGATGGGCGCTTCCGCCTTGCAATCTCCACACCAGTGCGCCCAGAAAAAGAGCAGCACAGGCGATCCCTTAAGTTCGGCAAGCACGGGAGGCTTCGCGCCCAAAAACTGCTCGCCCTTGAGCGCGGGTGCGAGTTTCCCTTCGAATGAAAGCAGGTTCAGATTCTTCTGCAGTCGAGCGCGAATCGAAGTCGTGCCATAAGTCTTTATTGCCGCCTGCAGAACGGCAACCGCCTGCGTACGTTCGCCGCGAGCCGCCAACACCTGCGACTCAACTTCAATCGCCGCACCCAGCGCAAGCGGCAAATGCGGCTCCGAATCCAGCGGACGCTGCTTCAGCAATTCGACCGCCAGCGCCTTGGTTTGTTTCGCGTACGCCGCAGCCTGATCGTAGTCGCGAGCGCCGAGGGCTGCGCGCCCCATCCACGAGTAAGCCTCGACATACTCAGGCGTAACGCCATTCTTGCCGCGATAAGAACTCAGTTGCGCCTCAGCGGCAGAGAAATTATTCTGCGCCAGCGTGGTACGCACGTCTTCCACAATCCCCGCCCAAGCCGGAATCGCAAGCGCCACCAAGATCAGAAGCTTTCGGAAATCCATGTCTAGATGATGTATCTTTTCCCGTCTAACTGGCAAATCCACGGCCCGCTCTGCACATGGTCAACGCCCCCTAAATTATTGATCTATAACGCACTTATATCGGTACGCAAAGAAATGTTGTAGCTTTTTTAGGGCAATTCTCTTAAAATTTACCTGCGTTTGACTTTAGAATTCTTTCGCAGTACCCAGTTTCTCCGCTTAACCAGCGCGTGACCTGCCTGCTGAAGAAGCCTTCCAAAGTTTCAGCGCTACATCAACAAAAAGGAACAAAGCAACACCATGGAAACAGGAACAGTGAAGTGGTTTAACGACGCCAAGGGCTACGGTTTCATCAGCCGCCAGAACGGTGAGGATGTATTCGTGCATTTCTCCGCCATTCAGGCCAGCGGATTTCGCAGCCTCCAGGAAGGTCAGCAAGTGCAGTTTGACGTGGTCAAAGGCCCCAAGGGCTGGCAGGCCGAGAACGTGAAGGGTGCATAAACCACTTCGCAGCTAACAATTCGAATTAAGGGCGGCCAGCAATGGCCGCCTTTTTTATGTTTCTAACTGCAGTGGTCAGTGGTCAGTAAAATCCAACGCGGTTTTGCTGATCACTGACCACTGATCACTGACCACTGCTTCTCATCAGCACCACGTCCGAATCGGTATGTCCCTGCACCAGCGCCAGCCTGCTGCCATCAAAGGACCAGTGGAAGTCGTAGATGTGTTCCGACTTGAATGAGGTAAGCTGCTTTCCCGGCGAACCATCCAGAGGTTGTTGCCACAGGTTCTCGACGCCTTTCTCCCGGAAGACGTAAACCAGCGCCTTGCCGTCGGGCGTGTACCGAATCAACTCGAACGTAGTCTTGTCGCACTTGAGCAACGTGCGGACTTTACCCGTGTCGGCTTCCACCACTGCCAATTTTTCCGCATGACCATTCGCGTGATCGATCATCACAAACGCAAGCGTGCTGCCGTCGGGAGAAATGCCGAATTGACGGGCGGGCAAGTCGGAGACCTCTTTCGACGCCCCTCCATCAATGGGAACCCGCATCACATGTCCAGTCGTGAGATCGAGGTAATAAACCCATCGCCCATTTGGAGAACACACCGGATACGCGGCGAGCTTCGCATTCGAAAGTTGCTTGAGGTTTCCACCGCTGGCATCGGCGCGCCAGATGTTCCGGCTGCCGTTGGCCGCACGCGTGTGGTGATCGAAGACAAGATAGCGGCCGTCCGAGCATGCCGAGGGATCGCCGCTCGTCGAGTCTGGCTCAGTCGGGAACACGCCCTTGGCCCCCGAATCCGGATTGATCCAACTCAAAGTGCCGTCTTTGTCGTAGACCAGCCGGCCATCGCGTGTCCAGGTGAAGTTGGTCGTGGCGTTGGCCGGACCGATGGGCCGGGCCTCGCTCCCGTCCAGCGTTGCTGACATGACCGAGAGGTTCCAATGGTCTTCTTGAAGCACGGTGGCCAGCACCTGGCCGTTTGAGCCCACGCTCAGGGAGGAATAGCTGTTGGTATCGCGCGTAACCGCACTCAGCTTTCCTTCCGGGTAGGAGACGAAGACGATTTGCGGTCGTGTGAAATTCGAAGCAGAGCCAACATCCAGAAGCAGCAGGCCGTGGCCATCCGGCATCCAGGCAGGCGAGAAGACGTAGTCGGCGGAACTCAGGAACAAATGTTGCTGCCCGGTTTTTACATCCACCGCCGTCAATCCACCCACGGCATCGATGGGCTGAGATACGACACACAGAATCGTCTCGCCGTCGGGTGACCATGCGGGATCAGAAAGTCCCTGGCTGTTCGGACCGCTGGCCAGCACGGTCTCTTGGCCATTATCGACGGAGCGCACGATCAGCCGGAACTTGCCAGGCTCGGGATTGCCCTCGCGCAGGAAGGCCAACTTCCGGCCGTCCGGGGAAAACGCGACGCTCGAATCCACGTCCTCGGCCAACTTCTCGGGCGTACCGCCCAACAGGGGCACGCGATACAGGAACTTCAGGGCGGGCGTTCCCGGATCGCTGCGCACAAAATACAGATAATTGCCGTCCGGCGAGAAGCTCAGAGCGCTTTGCGCGTACCAGACATCAGCCGGAGGCTGCACTTGCGTCATGCTGTTGGTAGGAACATTGCGCAGCCACAGGCTGGCCAGACCGTTGTCGCTCCTGGCTCTCACCAGGCTCAGGACGTACTTGCCGTCGGGCGAGATCACCGCGTATACCGCATCGCCGGTTTCGGTCACCTTGGTGACCGAGAAATTCTCGAAGGGGCGCGCGTGCTTGCCCGAAATCAGCGAGTAAACGCCGTAGCCGGCGGCCAGCAGTACGACCAGGCCAACCAGCGCGAACAAGCCAGTCCCCAGCTTGTGGCGGCCTGCGGCGGCAACGACCGCGGAGGTTTGACTGGAACTGTGCGAAGTGCCGGACGCAACTGACATCGTGGCCGGAGCGGAAGTCGCCGCGCTCGCGCCGCTTTCCGAAATTCCCGCCGCCGGAGGGCTAACTTTGCGCCCCGACTCCATATCACGCTTCAACCGCTTCAGGTCGCCGCGCAGATCGGCAGCCGATTGGTAGCGCAGATCGCGGTCTTTTTCCAGAGCCTTCCCGATAATCTCGTCGAGCTTCGGCGGCAGCGAGGAATTCAACTGCACCGCCGGAATCGGATCGAGCTGAAGAATGGCGTGAAAAACAACGGCAGAAGTGGCTCCGGTAAACGGAAAGCGTCCGGTCGCCATCTGATAGATCACCACGCCCAGAGAAAACAAATCCGTGCGCGTGTCGAGTTCTTCCCCGCGCGCCTGCTCCGGCGACATATACGCAATCGTCCCCACAGTCGATCCCGGGCTCGTAAGCTGCAGCGGCGCCGGCGAATCCTGCGTAGCTCCGATGGTTGTCATCTCCATCTCAGGACGCGCCAGCTTGGCCAGACCGAAGTCCAGCACCTTCACCTGCCCGCGCTGCGTAATGAAAATATTCGCGGGCTTGATGTCGCGATGAATAATTCCCTTGGCATGCGCGGCATCGAGCGCATCCGCCAACTGGATAACCCAATCCAGCAAGCGGTCCAGCGGCGTCGCGCCGGCACCGAGGCGGCGGTCAAGCGTCTCGCCCTCGAGCAACTCCATCGCGATGAACGACTGCTGATTCCCGTTCTCAAGCTGCACCTTCTCGACCGCATAAATAGTGCAGATATTCGGATGGTTCAGCGCCGAGGCCGTGCGCGCCTCCAGCAGAAAACGGTCGAGAGCATTCTGATCGCTCGAAAGCTGCGGCGGCAGAAACTTCAGCGCAACCTTACGCCCCAGATCAAGATCCTGCGCCTCGTAGACGATCCCCATCCCGCCACTGCCAAGCTGGCCGGTAATGCGGTAATGCGAGATGGTCTGCCCAATCATAAGAACTTTAAACGCGGAAACTCATCTTAGGAGGGATGCGAAGTGCAGTCAAACGAAGCTTGGGCAGCGGCGCATTTTGGCCTTGTCATGACATTTGTCGACCAGAGCGGTGCACCTTGGCCTCTTCACCGCATTGTCATCCTGAGCGCAGCCGTTCTTCAGGCGGAGCGATGGATCTCCATCTCCACCGGCCCAGCGCGTAAGCCAAACCGCCCGCGCACCAGCATTCACTTTCCCAATAAACTTCTGCTACCATAAACGCGAAGCGAGGTGCCCCATGCCGCAATATGTAATCGAGCGCGAAATTCCGGGAGCGGGTAAATTATCCGATGCGGAATTGCAGGCAGTTGCCAGAAAGTCGGTAAGCGTATTGAAAGACATGGGACCGGAAATCAAGTGGCTCCACTCCTACGTCACCGGCGATAAAGTCTATTGTGTGTACCTGGCGCCAGACGAAGAAACAGTTCGCGAACACGCCCGCCGCGGAGGCTTTCCGGCAAATCGCATCTCGGCCGTGCGAAGCCTGATGGACCCGAACACCGCAAACTGATTCAAGCGGAGTCTCGAGTCTGGACCGCTGTTTCTGCGCCGCCAGCCAGCGCCTCCCGAACAGCCTGTTCGACCGGCATCGCCCATCCTTCCATCCAAGCAGTGAGCCCCGCAGCATGCCCGAGGCTTCGCCGGGCAAAGTCCAAAGCCTTCTCCAGCCTGGGTTGCTCGGTCGGCGTAAGCGGCGTACCCAACCGTTGGCGCAATGCGGCAGCGGCCCCTGCCAGATGCAGCGATTGTTCCGCATTCGATTGCGCCGCCGCACTCACTGCAAGGCATTCCAGCGCCCTCGCAATGCCGCGCTTGTGCCCTAACTGCTGAAACATCTCGATGCTTTGGCCATAGAGACGGCGCGCTTCGACTATATTCCCCTGATCCGAGCTCAGACCCGCCAAATCGGCAACAACGGAGGCTATCCCCCAACCATCCCGCAGTTGCCGGAACGCGGCCAGACTCTGCTCGCAAAACGAGCGCGCGGCCGGAAAGTCCGTTTTCTCGCGAGCCACATCTCCCAGGCAGTTCAACGTCCAGGCAACGCCGGCCGAATCTCCGGCCTGCCTGAACATCGTCACGCACTCGTCATACAGCGAGAAGGCGCGCGCATATTCTCCCTGCAGCTTCATCGTGCTGGCCAGATTGCTCAGAGCGCGGGCGGTGCCGGCGGAATCCCCGAGACCCTTCCATATCGCCACACATCGCTCGAAGAGCGAGGATGCATCGGCGAGTTCGCCGTGATCGCGAGCGTTAACCCCCAAAGCATTGAGCGCTACCGCAACCCCGCGGTTATCGTTCAGATCAAGTGAGTACTGCAGACTTTCTTCAAACATCCGCGGCGCCGTGTCGTAATCGCCCTGCACGCTGGCCAGTACCCCCCCTGCGAACACCAGCCGCGCCCGCAGTTTCGGACGCGTTGCCGCCTCTTCCATCCTGAGCAGCCGCGCAATGGCATCCCGTCCCTCCGAGAGATACTCGCGCGCTTCCCAAAATCCAAATAAAGCGGCGCCCAGGCGCAGGCCCCACTCGGCATTCCCAGTCTTGATCAGATAATCCAGAGCGATTCGGAAGTTGTCATGCTCTACCTCAAAACGGTCGAACCATTCCGGATGCGCCGCCGTCTCCTGAGATCCCTCTTCGGCAAGCACAAGGTAATAAGCGGAATGCGCCCGGCGAGTAACAGATTCGTCTTCGTTTCCGGCGAGGCGTTCGCGAGCATACTCCCGGATAGTGGAAAGCATAAAGAATCGCGCCTCTTCATCGGCCTGCTCCACCTGCTGCGCCATACTTTGCTGCACCATGCTCTGCTGCACCAGACTCTTATCCACCATCGAAGCCATCGCGTCGAGTATGTCAAGGCCCAGGTCGCCCTTAGCGTCACACACTGCTTCTACCGCTTCCAGCGTGCACCCGCCGGCAAAAACAGAAAGCCTGCGGAAAAGAGTTTGCTCGGCGCCATTGAGCAGCCCATGACTCCAGTCCACGGTGCTGCGCAGGGTTTGTTGCCGGCTCGGCAGATCGCGCGCCCCGCCAGTCAGCAGACTGAGAGAACTTTCCAGCCGCGCCAGCATCGCCGCGGGAGAAAGCAACTTAATGCGCGCCGCGGCCAATTCAATCGCAAGAGGCAGCCCGTCAAGGCGGGCACAGATCGCCGCCACTGCGGGCGCGTTTTCTTTGGTCAGCACGAAATCGTGCTTCACCGCCTGCGCCCGCGCCACAAACAACGCGGTCGCCGGAAGTCTCGAGAGCACTTCAAGAGAAGGGATCGACTTGGGATCAGCCAGCGCAAGCGGCGGCACGGGAAACTCGTGTTCGCCATAAACATGAAGCGGAGCCTGGCTTGTCACCACGGCCTTGAGTTTTACGCCAGCAGTCAGCAACTGCGCCACAAACGGCGCTGCCGCAACCAGGTGCTCGAAGTTGTCGAGCAAAAGAAGCATCGGCTGGCTCAGCCCGCCAACGTACTCCTTCAAACTTTCCTGCAGCGACTGGTTGCCGGTCTCGCCCACGCCCGCCGCTTGCGCAATCGCGGACGCAACCAGCCCAGCTTCACCAACCGCTGATAGCGGCACAAAGCAAACACCTCCCGGAAACTGTCCAGCCAATTCGCCCGCCACATGCAGCGCGAGTCTCGTCTTTCCAATGCCGCCCGGACCCGTG
>JBEKJF010000228.1:0-7751 GCA_050011375.1 Candidatus Sulfotelmatobacter sp. | reverse complement strand
GGTGTCTGGGATCCGCGAGCGCGATTTCCGCAATGGCATGAAGGAACTGGTCAGCGGCGGGCCGCTCGAAAAAATTCCGTATCTCCCGCAAATTCTCTCGCGTCCAGGTTGGCTCTTCAGTTTTCTGAGAGATGGAGGTGTGCCTCCGCTGCCGAACGTGGTTGTGCCGGGCAAGGGACCGATGCCGCTCACTGACGTCGCTACTGCGCTGGCGGAATCCACCGTGACCTGGGCTGACCTGCGCTGGATCAGGGAAATTTGGAAAGGTCCAATCGTCATCAAAGGCGTGTTGACCGCGGACGATGCGCTGCGCTCGATCGACGAAGGCGCGGCGGGGATTTCAGTTTCGAATCATGGCGGCCGTCAGCTTGATGGAGTTCCCGCTTCGTTGCGCGCCCTGCCCGAAGTGGTGGACGCGGTGAAAGGCCGCATCGAGATATTGATGGATGGAGGCATTCGCCGCGGCACCGACATCGCCAAAGCCATCGCAATGGGAGCGCGTGCCGTGCTCTGCGGACGCGCCTACGCTTACGGCCTGGCCGCCGCGGGTGAAGCGGGCGTCGACCGCGCGATCGACATTCTGCGCGTCGACCTTGATCGCACTCTGCGGCTGCTCGGCTGCCCGTCAGTCGAGGCTTTGGATCGTTCTTATGTGAATGTGCCGAAGAGTTGGGAAGTGGGCTGAAACTCCCTGTTAGTGCCGCTACTCAGGCTTCTTCTCCGGTTCCTTGGGCAGCGACTTTTCAATCGGCTTGCGCGGCAGCATCTGGTCGCGCATGGCCGCGTCATAAACAAAGCCCGCGACGATCACGCTGATCTGCTTGAGATCTTCAGGTTGCAGGCGATCATACACATCCATGTTCGAGTGGTGTGTGCGAGACTCATACTCCAGCGGATCTTGTATGAACTGAAATCCCGGAATGCCCACGGCGTCGAAGGACTGATGGTCAGTGCCGCCAGTATTGCGCATCGTGATCGTATTCATGCCGAGGTCTTTGAATGGCTTCATCCAGGCTTCGAAAATGGGCCACACGGCCGCATTCTCTTGCAGATAAATGCCGCGAATCTTTCCCGAGCCGTTATCGACGTTGAAGTACGCAGAGACTTTTGCTTGTTCGGGGAGCACCGTAACCTCTCCCGCTTCACGGCGCAAAAGGGTTGGCATATCTTTCATCCCGGGTTCGTCTATGCGCGGACGAGAGCCGAAATGTTTTTCCACATAGCCCTGCGAGCCGAGCAAGCCTTCCTCTTCGCCGCTCCACAAGCCGATGCGGATGGTACGGCGCGGCTTGATGTCGAGCGTTTTCAGGATGCGCATCGCTTCCATCATAACGATGGTGCCGGCGCCGTTGTCGGTCGCCCCCGTGCCCGCGTGCCAGGAATCGAGATGCGCCCCCAGCATCACCACTTCATCTTTCTTGTCTTTATCGGTGCCCGGAATTTCCGCGATCGTGTCGTACTGCATGGGATCGTCGTCGTAGAAAGTGTTCGTAACATTCAGTTCGAGCGATACATCTTTTTTCTGCTGCAACAAGCGCGCGATGCGGCTCCAATGCTCGATCGCCATGGTGAGTTGCGGAATGGTCGTGGTCTCGCCCGCCTTATAAGATCCTCCGGACTGCACAAACACGGTGCCGCCGCCCGATGTCTGGCGGCTATGGTCGATCACGGCCAGAACTTTTTCGTCGGCGAAAAACTGGTTCAAGTCTTTAACGAACTGCTGGCGCTTCACGAAATCCCCCATCCGAAACGCTGGACGCTCGCCCGGAATCTGATATTCAGAGGTCTTGGCGAGATCGTCATCGCTCAGGCGCTTATACGGAGCTTCGGTAATTGGCTTCACGTCGGCGTCAGGGCCGAAAATAACGATCATGCCGGCAAGCGTGCCTTTGTATTTCTCGAAATCCTTCTTGTCCGTGATGGTCACGCGAATACATTTGCCCTGCACCACGCCATTCGTGCCCGGAGTCCACGCTTTCGCGTAGACGATCAGAGGCACAATATCGGGCGAGGTCATGCGGACGTTGATGTATTGATTCGCCCATCCGCGGCCGAACGGCCCCCATGCTTCAAGGTGCGCGTTCGAGAGTCCCATCACGGCGAGTTGATCACGCGTCCACTCGTTGGCGCGTTTCATGTTGGGCGAACCCGTCAGCCGTTCGCCGATCGAGTCCATCAGTCCTGTCGCGAACTCCATCACCTTCGAATCACGAAAGCCTTCATAGCGGATGCGGCTCATCATTTCCAGATCAACCTTCTCCTGTTTTTCCTGTGACCACACCGGTACGACCGCGCAGATCGCAACCACAAGGCAGGCCAGACGGACGACATTCTTCATGAGAAAAGCTCCTGAGTGAGGATCGAACGGAGGATTATACAGGCTGAATTTCGTTGATGGAGAACGACGAGACCGAGAAAATTGTAAAGTTGTTTCAAGCCGAACCGAAGGTGCCAGGTTTTCTCAGCGCGCTCCGCGGCCGTTCTCAGCGCACTCCGCGATGTAAGGGTTTGCGGTTTCTAGCGCCGAGCGTCGAGCAAATGGAGCTCCGCAAAGCCAGATGCGATTCGCTGATTGTTAATTGCCAACCGAGCAATCTTGCGCCTCGCAGCCCGTCAATTGCCCATCTTCTTGATAGCTCCAAGCGGCGTCTGTAGCGTTCCGTCGAGGTTGATGTCGAAGTCGTAAGAGAACGGCGTGAACGATCCAGCTTTGTAAAAAACAACTTTGCCGTCGCCGGTAAAGCAATCGAACGGCATCTCGCCGCCCAATCCTTCGGTGATCGTTGCCTTGCCGGAGCGGAAAACCACTTTCATGCCGGCCATGCCCGAGACATGTTCCCACCGGCCTTCATACTTTCCAGCGCAGCTGACGAGTCCGGCTTTGGGAGGCTGTCCAGCGGCCCGTTGCGCGGCAGCAGCAGGCGCCGGCTTGGTCGACATGCGAATATTCTCGGCGGTCGTGTTCACCATGTCAGACCCTAACCCGGTATCTACGCCCGGCACCTTGATGTCGTACATGTTCACATTATTCTGCCCGCGGATCTCGCCATCCATCCACTTGCCGTTCACCAGAACTTGCACGCGATCGTGCAGATCGTATTGCCCCGCGGCATGATCCTCTGCCGTAAGCTTTCCGACCCGGTGTATTTCGTACGGCCACATTTTTGAAACGCTGACCCCATTCGACAGATGGACCACATACGAGCGCCCATGCACTTCCGTGATCGTGGCTTCCTGCCAACCGTCGACCAGAACGCGCACCGTATCGCCGACTTTGAATCCGCCCGACCCTGGCCCCGCCTGCGAACTGACTGCAGCTGCGGAAGCATTCCCCCCGGCGGCCGCGTGCGCCTTAAAGGGCGAAGGCGCTGGAGGAATTTCGCCGCGATGAGGGTCAGCCTGCGCTTCGGCCGGAGTTTGCGCGTGGCATTTCGCCGGAAGCAAAGCCGTCAGTTGTACGCGAAGCGCTTCTCCACGCTGGAATGCCTGGCCCTTTTTGTAGTTCTGGTAATCGCAAGCGCCTGTGGCGTCGCTGCACGAAAATACCTTGAAGCTCTGGCCGTCCGTGCACACATAGACAACGTTCATTTGCAGGGCCGGCGTCTGCGCGAGCGCGCTGGATGCAGCCAGCACTAACAGCAAACTTTTCAAGCAGAACGTGCGCATCTCTGGACCGCCTCCACGCTGCTCCGAGTCAGAAGATGCGGATGGCAAGTTTCTCGCAGCCCGGAACAGCATGGGCGGAAGGATATCACCAAAAGGAAAGCAAGATTGGACAGGAGCGAATTGAGAATTTTGCTTCAGCGGGAAAAAATCATTCTTTCTTGGCAGGAGTTTCCGCGGGTGCTGCCGCGCCGCTTTCGCCTGGTTTCTTCTCCTCCCCAGTTTTTTTCTCTTCGCCAGCCGCAGAAGGCTTCGCGTCTTTCTCCTCTTCCTTTTTTTCGGTGTATTGCACAATCAGTGAAATGCGCCGGTTCGAAGCATCCAGCGGGTCGTCAAGTTTGCGCAACCGCTGATCGGCAAATCCGCGCACCTGTGTCACCTGGCTCGCTCCCAGTCCGTTAGCCTGCATTAGGCGGCGGGCAGCGTTGGCGCGGTCAGTAGAGAGCTCCCAGTTGCTGTAGTTTCCCGACGTAGAATAGGGCTTCGAGTCAGTATGACCTTCAATCGAAATCTTATTGGGTAGCTTGCCCATTTCCTGCGCCAGCGCAATCAGCAACTCGCGGCCGTCAGCATTAAGCTTGGGACTGCCACTATCGAATAGCGTTCCAGAAACAGATTCCATCAGCTCGATGCGCAGGCCTTCGCTGGTAACCGTCATCTCAATGTGGTTCTTGAGTTTCTCGAAGTCGTTGAGTTCCTGGATTTTTTGTTCCAGCTGATCTTTCAGCTTGGGCATGTTGTCCTTGGAGAGAGTAAAGTTCTCACCGGAGCCCTGCTTGATCGACCCCTTCTTCTCGGCCGTCCCACTGGGATCGCGAAAATAGCCGCCCACCGCCTCCTGAACGGGCTTACTGCTGCTGAGCAACCACAGGACAATAAAAAGAGACATCATCGCAGTGACGAAATCGGCATACGCCACCTTCCATGCGCCGCCGTGATGGCCGCCGTGCCCCCCTTTTTTCTTAATAATGATGATGGGACGGGTTTTGTCCATGTTGTTCGCCGAGGTTAGCTGGCGGCTGCCGCGGCTGCGCCCTCTTCTGCGCCTTTATTGCGGCACGCTGTTTCAACTTCTTTGAAAGATGGGCGCACATGGCCCGGAATCGCGCGCCGCGCCACCTCCACCGCCATGATGGGAGCCGCACCCTTTAAGAACGACACCATCAGAACTCTCAGAACATATAGAAAGGCGTGCTCGTCATCGGAAATCTTGACCATGTTGGCCGCAATGGGACCAACCAACCCGTAGCAGAGCAGAATTCCCAGAAACGTGCCCACCAGCGCGGCCGCCACCTTTTTGCCGATTTCCTCCGGAGGGCCGCCCAGCGCGCCCATGGTGATCACGATGCCCAGAACGGCAGCGACAATCCCGAGGCCGGGCAACGAATCCGCCATGCTGTTGAGTGCAGACGTAGGCAGTGAGGCTTGATGATGATGAACTTCCAGATCCAGATCGAGCATTTGGTCAAGATCGAACGCATCCACGCCGGTAATGGCCATGCGCAACGAATCGCAAACAAAATCCCGCACGTGATGGTTCTTGAAGACCGCGGGCCCCTTGGCAAACAGCGGACTCTTGTCCGGTTCTTCCACGTCGCCCTCAAGCGCCATAAGCCCGTCTTTGCGGGCCTTGTTCAACAGGTCATACATCATTTTCAAAGAATCGGTATAGGCCTTCTTGCTGTATTTGGATCCGCCAAAAACTCCCGTAATCCCCCCGGCAATCTGCTTGAGGATGTGAAGCGGATTGGCGATGAGAACGGTGCCGATGGCTGCGCCCAGGATCGTGACCAGTTCCGCCGGCTGAATGAGCACGCGGAGGTTCCCATGCTCCATCAGATACCCGGCCACTACGCAGCCGAAAACCACGACAATGCCGATGATCGCAAACATAAATTGATCTCGTTACACCCGGCTCGCCTGCATCATCTCCACCTGGGCCATCCCACCTGGGTCATCTCATTAAGATCGACTGTCGCCGGCTCCGGCCGCGCGAACGGACTGCGCAACCTCCTGATCGCTGATCGCTCGTTGTGCTCGCTGAAGAAGCGATTCCACACTGTCGCCAGCACGAGCCCCCGTGCTCCCAATCGACACCGTCACCGATAAATCTTCACCCCACCAATGAATGCTGGCGCTGGACATCATCTTGAGTATGCGTCCGCCAATGGCATGAACCGCTTCCTCGCTGCACCCCATCAGGATCACCAGGAATCGGCCATCGCTCCATGAGCCCACAAAGTCGGTGGGCCAAACCGTATTTCTCAAGGTCTTCGCCAGCACCTGCAGGATGGATCTCGCCGCGCCCTGTCCGTAGCTGGATCGAAATCGGCCAAGGTCATTCACCTGCAAATATGCGATGCCGAAAGGAATGTGAACCTCGGTGAATGTGCCCAGCGTCTCGCGCAGATGAGACTGCATTACCGCCTGATTCGGCAATCCCGTGACCTCGTCGAGCCAGCCGTGCTCTTTCATGCTTTGATTGTTCGCATCCGGACCAGCCAGGGCGAAGTGTTCTTCAAAGGTTTGAATAATGCCGATGATCGAGCCGTGCCGGTCGCGCAGCGGAATGGCGCAGATGCGCACCGGAGTTCGATGTCCTGCCTTGTGGTGAATCAGCCCCAGAGTTTCTACGGTCTTGGCGTCGTGCAGCGCTGTCGCGATCGAACACTTTTCGGCGCAGGTTTCGCAACTGAGTTCGTTGCAATGCAGAAAAACATTCTCCCGGCAGGAATGCCCCAGCACATCAATGCGTGCATAGCCCGTGATCTGTTGCGCGCCGTCACTCCAGAAGACGATTTTTTTCGCGAGATCGAGCACGCTCACGCCGATCGGCAGTCCATCGAGAATGTCGCGATAAATCTCAGGATCTTGAAAAGCTGGCATGGCGGACGCGCAACAGCGCTGTTCGTCTATCCATCGGCAGAAATTTCGCTAACTCCAGAGGCAGCGGGAGGCGGCAGGATTGGAAACGTCAGTTAGAGCCTTCTAAAGTCTTGCTTTCCAATTGCTCAGAGCGCATAGCACTTTGGGGGCGGTGGCATGGCACGAGAGTGCCATTTGCAAAATCTGCCTCGACCTTTATTTTCGCAAGTGAGCAGTTCTGGGGGAGGGCTGCCCGGGCGCCTCGATCTCGAAAGAGATTCGAGGCGCTCGTATTTTGGGCTACTGTTTTAGCTCGAGAGCCAGGCGCCAACAATTCTGTCATTCCGAGCGCAGCCCGAGCGGCAGCGAGAGCGAAGTCGAGCAACCTGCTGTGGTTTCAGCCTCCAACAATTCTGTCATTCCGAGCGCAGCCCGAGCGATAGCGAGAGCGCAGCCGAGGAACCTGCTGTCCGCCTGCGCTACCACGATATTTACGGCAACAGTCGGCGAACCGCGCTCCGCATCTATAATTCAGTTTTACTTCTAGACTCCTTTCCATGGATGAACTACGTCTGCCGTCAGCGATCGAGAACAGTCAACGCGTCCTCGTGGCGGGCGCTGGCGGCGGCTTCGATGTTTACGCCGGGCTCCCGATCTACGAGCGCCTGCGGCGACTTGGGAAAAAGGCGTATCTCGCGAATCTGTCGTTCGTCCCACTCGGGACCACGAACGCGCAGTCGCTGACGCGGGCTCTTTCTGTGGTCGAGCCGGACACGGCCGGGCCAGACTCCTATTTTCCTGAGCGTACATTGGCTCAATATCTTTCGCGGCGAGGAGAGCGTGTCAGCGTCTATGCCTTCGAAAAAATGGGCGTTGCACCTATCCGAGAAGGCTATGCCTACCTTGTGCAAGCGCTTGGCCTGGACGCGATTGTTCTCGTCGATGGCGGCACAGACATCCTCCTTCGGGGCGACGAAGTTGGTTTGGGTACACCGTCTGAGGATATGGCGAGCCTAGCCGCAGTTGCGGCGATCGATGTGCCGACGAGAGTCGTTTCCTGCGTCGGCTTCGGTATCGATGCGTATCACGGCGTCTGCCACGCAAACTGGCTGGAGAACGTGGCGGCGTTGGCCGCCGACGGGGCATTTCTCGGTGCCGCCGCTCTGTTGAAGCGCATGCCAGAGGTTCGCTTGTACGTGGATGCCGTGAATGCCGCTGAGATG
>JBEKJF010000227.1:0-7761 GCA_050011375.1 Candidatus Sulfotelmatobacter sp. | reverse complement strand
TGAAGTGATCAAATTAATTCTCGGAGCGGGCGAGCCGCTGATTGGGCGGTTGCTGCTGATTGACGCGCTGGGCATGAAGTTTCGCGAATTGAAGCTAAGGAAAAATCCTGATTGCCCGGTTTGCGGCACGCATCCTACTCTCACGAAGCTGATAGACTACAACGAGTTTTGCGGCATTCGCGGGGAGGAGAAACCTGTGGGCAGTGGAGTTCCGGAAATTCAAGTGGAAGAATTGAAGCGGCGGCTGGACGCGAAGGAGGATGTGTTCGTCCTCGATGTGCGCGAGCCGCATGAATATCAGATCTGCAACATTGGCGGACATCTGATTCCGCTGAACGATCTTCCGAATCGCGTAAGCGAACTGGATTCGAGCCGCGAGATCGTGGTGCATTGCAAGATGGGCGGGCGAAGCGCCAAGGCAGTAGCGTTCCTGCAGCAATCGGGCTTCAGCAAAGTTCACAATCTCGCCGGCGGAATTAATGCCTGGGCCGAGAGAGTGGACCCCAAGGTGCCGAAGTATTGATCGCAGTGGCTAGCGGCTCAGTTTTCAGGGGAGCGCTTTTGCGCTCCCCTTTGTTTTTTGTGGGACCGGCTGGATGCTTTCAGATTGCCGCTTTCTATTGACCGTCGGTCGCCTAAGGTTACATACAATTACTTGACAATGCGGCGGTTCAGCCCCACACTCCTTGCCGTAGCCTCTTCTCCAGTTGTTCTTCCCCCTGCCGAGGATGGCTGTACTCGGGCCCTTTAGCACAATCCAAAACATTGAGTGGGTTCTCGCGGGAGACCCATTTTAGGGAGGCGCATGAAGAAACTGCTCGTGGTCGTCCTATGCTTTGCAGTTCCAGTAATGGTTCTTGCGGGCGAAAACTCCTACAAAGTCACTTACGACGGAGGATCGCTGCCCGATAGAAAAGCTGGAACAGATATGAAATTGTTTATCGAGTCGAACCAAATTCGACTCGTGAAAGACAAAACTGAGGTCATAACAATTCCTGCGTCGGCGGTTACGGAGATCAGCTATGGGCAAGACGTTCATCGGAGGGTTGGCGCGGCGATCGGTCTTGCCATTGTCTCTTTCGGGATCGGCGCTCTCATGGCTCTTACAAAGTCCAAGAAGCACTACGTCGGTTTGACCTGGGCCGATGGAGATAAAAAAGGCGGCTTTGCCATGCAATGTGACAAGAACGATTACAGGGCAGTTTTGGCGGGCCTCGAAGGCATTACTGGGAAGAAGGCTGTGGACTCCGACGCAATGACGGTGAAGAACTAGATTACACGACGTGCTGGTTTGCCCAACTAATGTCTCGGAGAAACAGGGAGCACTGTGTGTGCTCCCTGTTGATCCGATAATTTATTTGGCGTTGCTACTTGCTCGACCCGGCCTGCATTCCCTCGCTGGCTTCGCCCAGCTCCAGAGCAAGCTTCTTACCTTCGAAGCGGATGCCGGTCAGCGAATTAGGACCGCTGCCGCTTTTGCGGGTCAGCGCGGCAGTGTTGGCGGCGGGCGTCTGCAGGTCGATCACGTGTGCCGACGTTTTCGCCACAACATTTTTTCCTTGCAGGAAGCTAAGTTCTACGTTCGGACCGTTGCCTTCCCATTGGAGTTTGTAATCTCCTGCTCGCAGCGTGGTTCCGTTCACGGTAACGGGATGGCTGAGTTGTAAACTGGCTTTGGTTGCGGCGAAGGCGCTCGAGCTCAGCACTAAGGCCAAACCCAACACCAAGGTTTTCGATGCTGTCGCGAATTTCATGACTGCTCCTTTTTTCTTCCCGAGATCACGTCGGGAAACGGTTAGGGGCGGCCCGGTGCATGACTTCCGCGAGAAAACCTTTGTGTTTTGCCGCGAATCGCCTACAATGCAACCGCTGGGGTTCAGCAGATAAGCTCAGCGGACAAGCCGCCGCCTATCGCTGTGCACGGGGGTTTTCTCACCTGGGCCGCCAAACCGAAAGTGAGAGAATCCCCTGAACCCCGCAAGAATCTGCTGTGAAAATCCGGCCTCACCTCTCGGCCGGCAGTTTACTTCCCTGACTATTACGAAGTCTCTTCACCGAAAGTTCCGCAGACGTTATTCGATTGTTCTGGTAATTTCCTACACGTCTTTCCCACACGTTCTATGGACGGACATCCCGCATTTCTGGTAGCAGGATGCCGGCAAATTCATGTTCCAGAAATGGAACTGCAGGATGTTTGTCTGAAAGGGTACTAAGGGACTACGTGAGATTCGTCTTCGTAACGCCGCGCGTCAGCAGGAATCAGTGAGTTCTTACAAATGCAAACACTTGCTGCAGCCTGAACTTAATCCGCATCGCCGTGCTGCCGGCTCACCGACCAGATGTCGGCCTGATCTTTTTCGAACGGATAGAGGTGAACCATCCAGTTGAAAACCACCGGATGAAAAGTTCCGCCAGCAGCATCACAGGCTTCTTGCGTGGTGATCGATCCCTTTAAACCGAACTGCGGATGCGGCAACAGCCCTTCTCCGCGACGATCGGGAGGCGCGAGGCAGAAGTTCACGTGCTCATGCCATTGCGCAACGCTCAGCGGGATGCGCTCGTCGAGCTGATCTTCTGTAAGACGCTTGGGCGCGGTGTACATCACGCCAATCAGCTTGTAATCGTCTCCGTGCTTTTCATACAGCAGCGAAGTCGGGTGCTCGGGATTGAAATGAAGAAACGCTTCCTTCGCGTATTCATAGTTGGTGAAGTGGTACATCTTCTGTGGAACGTTGGGGAGGAAAATCTTGAAACCCTCGGCCAACGCTGTGTGGTAATCGAGGTAATGCTCGGAGGCTTTGCGCGCGCCTTCCACCACCTGGTCGGCTCGCGCGGCATCGCCCGGCTTCGCCGGCCGTAGCGCCGTCATCTTCATGTGCGGGCCCATATCCATGTGGCCTTCCATGGAATGCATCGCGTGGGCGCCGGCTTCGCTGTCTCTATCTTTATCCGTAGCCATGGGCATGTCTTTCATCTGCATCTGCATATTCGACATGTCGTGGCCCGGCATGCTCATGCCGGGCATGCTCTGCTGGTTGTTGCTGGCGGGCGCTTGCTGGCCCCAGTTCACACTGGCTAGGAAGAGAAGAGAGATCAGGATGATGATTCGGTTGCGCATGGCAAATCTCCGGACATTCTATTGTTATCAAACACTGACGCAGAGAAGTTGTTTCCGCAAGAGGCCGGTGGTTACTGGAGATTACAGAGGTAATCCGCGGCGTAAAGTCGTTTTTCGAAACGGCCGCGTCCTACTGCAACGGCGCAGAAACGTGTTCGTGAACGATCATCCACTTCCCGTTCTGATCTTCGAAGACTGCAGTCCACCGGAAGTTCCCCATCTCGACCTTGCCGGCCTTCGTCGTCATCTCTTCTTTTACCGTCGCCGTCACCCAGATTAAATCTCCGTGAGGATGGATGGCGAGATCATCGTTCAAAGTGAAGTGCGCGCCTTTGTAACCGGAGAGGACGGCTTTCGCTCCACTTCGATATTCGTCCCAACTGCTGTACTTCAGGGGAGCGATGTCGAAGAATGCATTTGGCCCGGTGGCATAGTATTGGGCTACATTATCGGGATTGAGAGTGGCCCAGCCGTCCCAAATTTTCTGCAGGTAGGCCTTGTCGGGAGCGGGCGGGACGGACTTTTTGGCAGCCGCTCTCGGCGGTTGCGTTAGGCTGGATAGGATCAGGGTCAGCAGGCAGAACGAAACGGTGAGAAGGCGTTTCATGCTTGAATTCCTCCTTGAAGGTTTGACTTACGAATCGGCGAATTCTCGCACAACTGAATGGAATCCGCAAAGCACGCATTGACCGACTTCCACAGCACACGCTAGAATAGTTGAGTTTGCCTGTACTCGCCGACCCGTTCTGGGGACGCCTGCCTTGGCTGCTAAAAACGCCGTGGCGGAAAACACAGCAAGCTTTCACGATATTTTGACGGAGGCAGACGTATGTACGCGGTTATCCGCGCCGGTGGAAAGCAGTACCGAGTGGCGCCCGGAGATGTGATTCGAGTGGAGAAGCTGGCTACGGGCACCGATGGCCAGGTGGAGTTCTCCGAGATTCTGGCTGTGTCGGGCGGGGAAGGCCAGATCGGAAAACCGGAGGCGGGAGCGCGGGTGGTCGGTGAACTAGTCGAAGAAGGCCGCGGCGCGAAGATTCTCGTTTTCCATTACAAGCGCAAGAAGCAGTACAAGAAGTTGCGCGGGCACCGGCAGTCTTACGCTGCGGTGCGCATCACCGAGATTGCATTTGACGGGCAGAGCTTCAAGGCTCCGGAGTTGGCGAAGAAGCAGCCCAAGGTGAAGAAGGCTACGGCGGTCGACGAGCACGAGTCGGAAGGCAGCACGGCTAAGAAGCATCATGCCAAGAAGAAGGCTGCGCCTAAGAAGCATGCTGCTAAGAAAACTACGGCGAAGAAGAAGAAATAAGATATCAGGACGGGCGAAGTCGCCCGTCGCTACACGATTTGACTGGCAACTGGCCACCGGAAGCTGAGTTTTATGGCACATAAAAAAGGACAGGGTACTTCACGAAACGGGCGCGACTCGAACGCGCAACGACTGGGATTCAAGGCATTCGGCGGGCAGATCGTACCCGGCGGGACTATCATCGTGCGGCAACGAGGCACACCGGTGAAGCCGGGGCTGAACGTGGGTCGCGGCAAAGACGATACTCTATTTGCCAAGGTTACCGGGCGCATCAAGTTCCTGAATAAGGGCTCGATGGGCAAGTTTGTGATGGTCGAGCCCATGGAAGTTGCGGAGTAATCCGCGCCCGGCCTGGTAAGCCTGATTGCAGTTAGCGTCCGCGCGCCCACCTACTGGCGGATATCAAGTGCAATCCAGATGGGCTCGTGCTCGTACAGTACGGGCAACTCAACTCGAACATACACGCTCCGGGAGCGGATCTGATAGTCCTTGCCGGTAAGAACCGTGGGAACAGAGAGCATGCATTGGTCGCCCAAGCCAATTTTTTCTTTGAATGAGCCTGCGACCATATTGCAAATTTCGCCGATGGCATCGCATCGCTGGCCTACCGCCTGGTCTGGTGGAATTCCGAGCATCTTAGCAGCGATCAGGGTAGCCGAATCCATGCTGCAGCGGAGGCTGAGAGTGGCGCTGAGAGGACCGGCGATTCCAACCATGCCCGTTACCTCAGAGAGAACCAGGTGGTCTCCGGTTTCTGGCGTGAGGACCATGGTTTCCACCATCATAAAGAAAACCTCGACGATGGTATCGCGAAGAATGGTCGGCCACTCGTTTCGCGGAGAAACGGCGCGCGCAGGTTGCGCTTTTGGTATTGCAATCATCGCTGATTAAGAGAGCGGTCCCAGTAAAGTCCATCGGCAGATTGCGGCGCGAGGATGAGGCAGCATTCTTAGGATTTTAAAATGTTTATTGATGAGGCAAAAATTCGGGTCAAGGCGGGCGACGGCGGCAATGGCTGCATGGCCTTTCGCCGGGAAAAATATGTTCCGCGCGGCGGCCCTTCGGGTGGCGACGGCGGCAACGGCGGAGATGTGGTCATGGAATCCAGCGAGCGCCACAACACGCTGGTTCATTTCCGTTTTAATCCCGAATATAAAGCGGAGCGCGGACGCCACGGCGAAGGCTCGAACAAGAGCGGCCGTGCAGGGGAAGACGTACTCCTGAAGGTTCCGGTCGGGACGATCGTGTACGACGAAGAAACTGGCGAGAAGGTGTTCGACTTTTCGGCTCCTGATCAACGGATGATCATTGCTCGTGGAGGACGCGGTGGCCGCGGCAATGCTCGCTTTGCCACCTCCGTGCATCAGGCTCCCCGCGAACATGAAGATGGGCGTCCTGGCGAAGAGCACAACTACCGGCTGGAATTGAAGTTGCTCGCTGACGTTGGCTTGGTCGGGTATCCGAACGTAGGAAAATCCACGCTGATTTCGCGCATCTCGGCGGCGCGGCCAAAAATTGCGGACTATCCTTTTACAACGCTGGAGCCCAATCTCGGCGTGGTTGCGGTCGGCGATCCCAATGATGAAATCAGTTTTGTGGTCGCCGATATTCCTGGATTGATCGAGGGAGCGCACTCCGGGTCGGGCCTGGGCACGCAGTTCTTGCGGCACATCGAGCGCACGCGCTTGCTGGTTCATCTTGTCGACGTGTCAGATGCGAGCGGCCGCGACGATATTGTGAAAGATGTAGAAGTGATTCTTGGGGAACTTGCCAGCTTTGGCGCTCACCTGGAAGAAAAGCCGATGATTATGGTCGCGTCGAAGATCGATGTGGCCAACAAAGATAAAGTTGCAGCGCTGAAGCGTTACTGCAAGAGACATAAGCTCAAGCTCTACGAAATTTCGGCCGTCACCGGCAAGGGCATCGAGGAACTGAAATACGCCATGGCAAAGGAAGTGAACGCCTTGCGCGCGCAGGCGCAACAGCAAGCCGCAGCGCCCCAGAGCACGGCGGCTGAATAACGATTCCCCTGCAGTGGGAATCGTTCACCGATCTGAAGTTTCCTAACTACCGCGGATTTGCGGGAGTATTGTCAACAGCACCCGGGGTTAGCTGAGTGCCGATCACATCCCCGGAAACAATCATCTCTACGCGGCGATTCAGTTTGCGTCCGGCTGCAGTGCTATTGTCAGCGACCGGATCCGCTTTGCCCATTCCTTGCGCACTCACGTTACTTATCGGAACGCTCGAACTCACAATGTAATCGCGCACTGCCTGGGCGCGCTTCTCCGAAAGAGTCTGGTTATATTCGTCGCTGCCGATCGAGTCAGTGTAGCCCTCAATCTGAAGTTTCAGGTCAGGATAGGCGAGCACAATTCCTGAGATCCGAGCCAATCGTTCGCGAGCTTCCGGTTTCAACGTGTATTTGTTGAAGTCGAAGAGCACGTCAGGCATGCTGACGATCAGCCCACGGGCCGTGTCGCGGGTTTGCAAAACCTGATTCAGCTGAGCCAACAGACGAGCGCGCATTTCTTCTTTTTGGCGAATGGCGTCCTGGCGCTGGCGGTCCGCTTCCTGCCGTTGGCGATCGGCCTCCGCAGCTGCTTGTTGGGCGGCGAGAGTCGCGGCTTCGGCCTGCTGCTGTTGCGCCAACGCGGCCGCTTGCTGGCGTTGCGCCTCAGCTTGTGCGCGCTCGGCTTCGGCGCGGCGGCGCGCATCTTCGTCCGATTGAGCCTGCGCTTGCGCGGCTTGATCCTGCGCGGCTCTGGCGTCAGCCTCCGCTTTCGCTTGTGCCTCTTCGTGGGCGCGTCTTTCGGCATCAATGCGTTCTTGCTCTTTGCGGCGCAGCGTGAGCACGCGCGTGTCTTCTGCCATTTGCGTAGCGCCGCGAGCAGCGGTGCCGATCGGCGTGCGGCCCTGCTTGCGCTGGTAGTAATCCTCGGCGCGTTGCAACATGTCCTCGGCTTTCGCCAGACCGTCGGGATCGTACTGCCGCGCCCCGGCTGATTTCGCAATGACTACGGCGTTACGGGCTTCGAGCAGATCAAGAGGAACGCGAGCGTCAGCCCGAGTCGAGGGAAGTTGGTCGGCAGGAACGTCGATGGTGTACTGCGCACCTTCGAGCACATCGAACTTGGCGTCGATCGGTTCTTCGAAACCCTTGGTCTCCTGGCGGATAATATTTTCGGCTACGACCTTGTTGCTGGGATGCGTGACCGAATAATAAGGCTCGACAGTCACGATCAACCCGAATGCCTGCAGATCCGTAGTGACATCGATTTTGTCTTTGCCATTGTCCCCCGGAAGAACTTCGCCCAGGTTCACGGCGCGGCCT
>JBEKJF010000226.1:0-7848 GCA_050011375.1 Candidatus Sulfotelmatobacter sp. | reverse complement strand
ATCCTGGTGCGGCATCCCGAACAATTCATGTTCTTTGCACCGGTGCTTCTGCTGACTCTTATGCTCGCGCTCAAAATGCGAGCAGGCATGGTCACCGTGGCGTGGGGCGTGGAAGGAGTGATGATTATTCTTCTGGCCCTTGCCGTGAACGAGCGGACTTACCGGCTCACCGGCCTGGTTCTGCTGTTAATTTGTGTTGGGAAAATCATGGTGCGGGACGCATGGGGACTGGCTCCGCGCGACCGGTACATTACGTTCATCATTCTTGGAGCGGCGCTCTTGCTCGTATCGTTTCTGTACAGCAAGTACCGCGAGGCCATCCGGCAATTTTTATGAAGCGCATCGGCGCATTCCTTCTCGTGCTGCTGGCCGCCGTGTGCGCGCTTTACTTCAGCGAACGCCGGAGTGAATCGGCGCCTGTCTCGGCAAACCCAATGGTTGAGATCGCTGCCGATGCGCAACGGGATTTAACCCGTTTGCCGATGCGATTGACGCGGCTCTCGGATCACGATGAGATCGCCATCGGGAAGGAACTGGCGGAACAATATTCTGTTGGCGCCGCGAATTTGAGCGACGAGCAAGTTGCGCTGGAAGGTTATATCCGGCGCGTGGGGAGTGCGCTGGCTTTGCACGCTCACCGGCGGCTTCCTTATTCGTTCCATTTGCTGCCCAACCGTTCGATGATCAACGCATTTTCGCTTCCCGGCGGCCCGGTCTATGTGGGAGAAGGTCTGCTGGATCAGATGACCAGCGAAGACCAGATGGCAGCCGTTCTCGGTCATGAAATCGAACATATCGACCACTACCATTGCGCCGAACGTGTGCAGGTCGAAGCGAGGCTGCGCAATTTAAATCTCGGGGTGATCGGCGCGGTGGTGCAGATTCCGCTCAGCGTGTGGGAAGCCGGGTACAACAAAGATGAGGAACTCGAAGCGGACCGCGAAGGAATGCGGCTCGCGGTGGTGGCAGGTTATTCCCCGTACGGAGCCGTGACGCTGTTCGAGAAGCTCGCCAAGCTGCAGAGCGAATACATTATTCATGCGCAGAGTCCGGAAGAAGAACTTTCACAATTGGCGATTCAAAGTTTGGAAGGATATTTCCGTTCGCATCCGCAGCCTTCTGAGCGGCTCGCGCAGGCGCGGCGGATCATTGCGCAAGAGGGTTGGCAAAACCGTGAGGCGCAGAGACCGTTCCGGCTGGAATATGAAGTGCACAGTGGGCGGGCTATGAAGTGAGCGGGGGGTTAAGTGGCTCAGGTTTGTTTGTAATTGTTCGGTGCGGATTTGTCGTTGTTCGTTAGTCGTTGGTCGTTAGTCGTTGGTCGTTAGTCGTTGGTCGTTAGTCGTTGGTCGTTGGTCGTTGGTCGACGCTTATCGCTCGGCGAATAGCCTTCCGAGAATCTCTTCTTTTTGATCCCTTCGAAAAAATCGGTCGCGCGCAGCGCTTCATTTTTTCCATTTCGGTACAGCGTTCCACTTTGTGAGTACCACCAAAAGTACTGAACTCGTACCTCCTATGAAGGCCGGGTTGTAGTACGGAATTGAACCTTGTGCCAGCTGGCGCAGCAAGATAGAAGTGATTCACGAGGATAAATGCCCGTGAAACGCTTGCGAGTGTTGGTGGCAAACCGTCCACGACTGATGCGGGATCTTGTCCTCGCTGTGATCGCTGACCAGCCAGACATTGAGGTGATTGGAGAGTTGCAGGACGAGAATCAACTGGCGGATGCGATTGAGGAAGCGCGGCCGGACATTCTGATCCTCACTCTCGACGATACGGACAGGCGTGCTGCGCAGTGTGGGTTTCTGCTGGGAAGGCATCCTGGCATGAAGATTCTTGTGCTGGCGCCGGAACAGAATGGCGGATTGTTTTATTGGGCGGCCGTGGATATTCGCACCAAGCCACTCGAGAGTTCCGAGGCTGGGATTTTGAGCGCTTTGCGCGATTTTCCCTCGCGAGTTGGAACCACAACGAATTAACCGCCTGAAGGTCAGACGGACACATAAACCACTCATACGAAGAGGCTTACGTTCTCTTGGGAATGTAGCTGAGTTGGCAGAGCTGTAGCTGAAAGCTAAGGCCGTGATAGAAAACACACTCTCAAATTACGAATCACCAAGCTGCGTTCTGCTCGATGCTTCATTGATGAGCGAAGGGGCGGCCGAGCGCTGGTACGCGGTTTCGGTTCGTCCAAGACATGAAAAGTTCGTGGCGCGCCATCTGGAAGGCCGGGGATTGAATTACTTCCTTCCGGTATATCGCAGTGTGCGCTGCTGGAAAGATCGGCGCAAGGAATTGGAAATGTCCCTGTTCCCGGGCTATGTCTTCGTTAATCTCAATCTTCGGGATCGTTTGGGAGTACTTCAGGCTCCGGGGGTCGTGCGGTTCGTGCTTTTTCAAGGCCAGCCCGCACAGATCCCGGATTCCGAGATTCGCGCGCTGGAATCAAGTTTGGCCGCCGGCCGGGAGTTGCAACCTCATCCGTATCTGCGCGAGGGCGCGCGAGTGCGTGTTAAGCGTGGCCCCCTGCTGGGCGCGGAAGGCATCATGATCCACCGCAAACAACGGTTTCGACTCGTGCTGTCGGTCGATCTGATCATGCGATCGGTAATGGTAGAAGTCGATGAAGGCGACGTCGAAGCCATCTGAAAATATTGTTGCTGTCAATCCTTCGATCGATCTTTCGGTCGATCTTTCGGTCAACGTTTCGATCACCCGCACTCAATCGCCCAACCTCCATGTTCGCGGATCTTAAGTTCTTCGAAGCGAGTGGCAACGAATGGAAATCAGATTTCATGTCCGGCTCTGGCGTTAAACAAAAACAGAATATGTTCAAGCGCGGATTACGGCCGAAGAGTATCTGCTGCCTTGCCTGGGCGTTATTGTCATTATCTTGCGCGATCGCCTATGCCCAGCAGGAACCTCGGCAGCGTGAGCCGCAACGGACCGGAGCAGAAGCTGCCGCGCGCGTGCCTAGCCGTCCTTCCGATATCGTCTCCGACAATCTTGAAAAAGCAGCAGCGACAGCCGACCAGATTCTCGAAGTCCTGAGCAAAGAGGTCGGTCTGACGGTCGAGTTCAAGCGCCTGCTTGCCCGAGACGCGGGTACGAGCGGGCAGATCGTGGAAGAAGCCGATCTTACGGATATCGCAATCGCCGAACGGCTGCGCTCAGACTTACGCGTCCGTGTACTCGCTACGCACCTGCTGCAGCGGTATGGCTTTCTCACGCCTCGATTGAATCCCGATTCGGAGCAAGGTGCGGAGCAAAAACTGGTGCGGCAGGAACGGGCGCAGATGCTGGCGCGCGCCGCCGAGCGCCGCGACGTGCAGGCGGAAGGCGCAAACGACAGCCGTAACGCCGTGTACGAGCCGCGCAACGTTCCGGAAAGTCAGCCTTCGGCAGAAGAAGCCACGCCGAGTTCTCCTGCGCCAGAGTCGTTGCCTCGGACTAACGATACGTTACCCAACCAAACGACGCGCCCCGATGAGACAACCTTGTTACCGCCAACCTTGCTCAGCGTCTCGCAGGCCGAGACGCCGGAGGTGAACAGGACACAACGTGCCGCCGAATATGAGAGTGCGGACAATCCTTCGCTTCCCTTCCCGCGCCAGGATGTTCAGTCTCTGCCCGCGTCTCCGTCGAATCAGTCGAATCAACCATCCAGCGGCACCGGGAAACAACGTACGTCGCGAAGCTCCGAGCAACATCCGACCGGACTCGCGTCCGCTGCTGCGAGCGCACCCGAAGCCGAACCGTCAGGAATGGTGCATCGTTCAAGTCCTTATGCGGATGTTCCTTCCTTATATGACCTCTACGTGCAGACGGGACCGGTCAATCGGCCGCTCGCGAGATTCGGGCTCGATGTTTTCCGCAAAGGATTGACAGCGCCGGAGTATATCCCCATGGATCTTCCGGTTGGACCAAGCTATGTCGTTGGCCCTGGCGACAATCTTTCGATCGAACTCTGGGGAGGCGTTTCGCAACGGCTGCTCCGCACCGTCGACCGCGAGGGACGCTTGACTCTTCCGGAAACAGGGCCGGTCCTGGTGTCCGGGCAAACACTGGGCGATGTTCAGCAGATGGTGCAGCGCACCTTGAGAACACAGTTTCGCGATGTCTCCGCCGACGTGGCGCTGCTTCGGCTGCGCTCAGTGCGGATGTATGTGGTTGGGGATGTCACTTCACCGGGCGCATACGACGTGAGCGCGCTTTCCACTCCGTTGAACGCTCTGTTTGCGGCTGGAGGTGTGACCGCGCGCGGATCTCTCCGGCGGCTTCAGCACTACCGGGGAAGGCAGTTGATCGAAGAGGTGGATGGCTATGACCTGCTGCTCCACGGTATTCGCGGAGAGCTGCAGCGAATCGAGAACGGTGACTCACTGATGGTGCCATCGCTTGGCCCGGTGGTGACTGTGGACGGCATGGTTCGCCGCCCCGCCATTTACGAGTTGCGGAATGAGAAAACACTGCTCGACGTACTCAACCTTGCCGGAGGAATTCTCCCGGCGGCGGCCCTGCGCCATATCGAAGTGCAGCGTCTGGTCGCGCATGAAAAGCGGACGATGTTGAGCGTCCAAATCACAGACACCAGCGATGCCGAAGCGGTGCGCCAGCAAATGAAACGGTTCGCCGTGCAGGATGGGGACGAGATACATATCTTCCCGATCGCACCCTATAACTCGGAATCGATTTATCTGATTGGCCATGTCTTGCGTCCGGGGCGGTATTCCTACCAACCCGCGATGAAGCTCTCGGACCTGGTGACTTCTTATGCCGACTTGCTTCCAGAACCTTCCACCCGTTACGCGGAAATTATCCGGTTGCATGCGCCGGACTACCGCCCAGTCGTAGAAACTTTTGATCTGGCAGCTGCCCTCGAACATCCTGCGGAGTCGCCTAAATTAGAGCCTCTCGACACGGTACACATTTTCGGACGGTATGACTTCGAGCCCGATCCGGAAGTGTTTATCACCGGAGAGGTTCGCAAGCCGGGGATGTATCGCACGTCAGGCCAGCAGCATTTGCGCGATGCAATTTATCAGGCCGGAGGCGTCACGCCCGATGCCTGGCTCGATTCAGCGCAGCTGTTCCGCCGCCAGAAAGACGGCAGCACGCGCGTGTTCAGCATCAACCTGGGCAGCGCGCTCACGGGAGATCCACTGAATAATCTTCCAGTCCAACCCCGCGACCGGATCCTGGTGCACCGCCAACCAGAGCAGCTTTCGGCTTCCAGTGTGTACATTCGCGGAGATGTAGCCCGGCCCGGCCGCTACCCTCTCGCCGCCAATATGACGGTGTCTGACCTGGTGGGTTCTGCCGGAGGATTGTTGCGCAGCGCCAACCCCGGCGGCGGAGACCTAACGAGTTATGCGATCTCAAATTCATTTGGAGAGCGCCTCATCGCGGGCCATCAGGACCTGAACCTGGCCTCCGCTCTCTCGGGTAAGGACGGACAGAATTTACCACTTCACGACGGCGATGTGTTGACTGTGCCTGAGCAGTCTGGCTGGAACGATGTTGGCGCGTCGGTTACATTGCGCGGCGAAGTTGCCAAGCCGGGTACTTATGGCATCAAGCCCGGCGAACGCCTGAGTTCGCTGCTGCATCGCGCGGGCGGACTGCTGCCGACAGCCAGCCCGCGCGCCGCGGTGTTTGAAAGAGTCGAAGTTCGCGAGCTTCAGCAACAGAGCCGGCAGGAGTTGATCCAGCGGCTCGAGCAGGAGTCGACGGTGGTGAAAACCTCGGCGTCCACTTCAGGGACGGAGGAGGCAGCTTTGCAACAAGCGGCTGTGCAACAACGCGAGCGGGTTTTGGAGGCGCTACGAAAGGCTCCGGTATCAGGGCGGCTGGTCATCCATCTCCGGCCGGACCGCAAAGACTTTGCGGGATCGCCCGAGGATATCGAGCTGCGTGCCGGGGATTCGCTCAACATTCCCAAACAGCCGGGAGCAGTGTTGGTGATCGGACAGGTCTACAACGCAAACGCTCTCACCTACCGGCCCGGCAAGAATGCCAACTGGTATCTCTCGCGCGCAGGTGGCGCAACCCAGCTTGCCAATAAAGGTGGAATCTTCATTATCCGCGCCGACGGTTCGGTCACGAGCAAATCAGACGGCCCCTGGTCCGGCGGCGTGCTCGCGGCGACGATGGGACCAGGCGACATGGTGGTTGTGCCGGAGAAGGCAGTGCTTGGCAGCAGCACGCTGAAGAACGTGCTGGCCGTCGCCCAGATCGCCTCATCGGCCGCGTTGGTCGCAGCGGTCGCAATTCCGTAAGTACCTCGAGATATGACGCTAAGCCGGGGACCCTGCTTCAGCGCAGGAACTTTCTGAACAACTTCGATTGAAGAACATGCTGCACCGCTGCTCACAAATCGCGTTCCCCGTAGAGCCCGCACAGCCAATTGAGGCTGGAGCGTGAAGCTCAGGATTTCTTTCGTGATTCTGACGGCAGTTTTCGCAATGGGACGGGGCAGTGCTCAGACAGATACGCGTCCCGATTTGCCCTTGCCCGCCACAACCACAGAAATGCCCCGCCAGAATCCATTCGCGCTCTTGCCCGCTGGAGAAGATCCGGAAAATCGGCTGGGTACGCCCTTCATGGAGCATCTGGCGCTCGACCAGAAACAATTCTGGACCGCACCCTTCCACATCGACCGGCAAGATGCCCGCGTCTTTTTTCCTTTCGTGGCTTTTACGGGAGCGCTGATCGCGGGCGATTCCTGGATCTCGCGGCAGGTTCCGGGCAGCGCTTCTGAGATTAACCGGAGCAAGAAAATTTCCGACTACGCCACCTATTCAATGATTGGCGCCGCCGGCGCTTCGTACTTCTGGGGACACTTTACGCAGAACGATCATCTGCGGGAAACCGGATTTCTCGCCGGCGAAGCAGCTCTCGACAGCACGGCAGTGGCGTACTTGTTGAAAACGATGACGCAGCGTCCCCGGCCCCTTGCGGATAACGGCAACGGAACGTTCTTTCACGGAGGGGCGTCGTTCCCCTCCGAGCATTCCGCAGTCGCGTGGTCGGTTGCGAGCGTGGTCGCGCATGAATATCCGGGAACGTTGACCAAGATCGGAGCCTACGGCCTCGCCTCGGTAGTGACCTTGACGCGAGTTACGGGCAAGCAACACTTCCCCTCCGACGTTGTCGTGGGCAGCGCTCTCGGTTGGTACTTCGCCCGCCAGGTCTATCGCGCCCATCACGACACAGATCTGGGAGGGGCGGGATGGGAAAATGCTGCACCAGCTGCGGAGATAACGGAAGGGCGGTCAAAGCCGGCGAATATGGGCTCGCCCTTTGTGCCGCTCGATAGCTGGGTATACCCCAGCTTCGATCGCCTGATCGCGTTGGGATATGTTCGCTCCGCCATTCAAGGCATGCGTCCATGGACGCGCCTGGAATGTGTCCGGCTGCTCGATGAGGCGGGCGATCTGCTGAACTCCTCCGATGCGGAGTTGGCGGATCGGGGTGCGTTTCAAATTTATGATTCGCTGGCGGAGGAATTTTCACACGAGTCGAGCCTGCTCGAAGGCGAAAAGAACCAAGACCTGCAAGTAGATTCTTTCTACGCGCGTGCCACCGGAGTTTCTGGAGCGCCGCTCACCGATGGATATCACTTTGGCCAGACGATCTTGAACGACTATGGGCGTCCGTTCTCGGAAGGATTCAATTCAGTCGATGGTTTCTCGGGATCGGCTGCCGCGGGGCCGGTTACCGCATATCTCCGTGGGGAGTATCAGCACGCGCCTGCAACGCCTGCCCTTTCGCAGCAAGCGCGCCAGTTCCTTGAAAGCGCCGACTGGAACGGGGCTCCGTTGCTGCCGGAGGCGCCCGATGTCGGCA
>JBEKJF010000225.1:0-7879 GCA_050011375.1 Candidatus Sulfotelmatobacter sp. | reverse complement strand
CGCACGATAAACGGGAATCGTCGCCGCGAGGGGTCATGCACGATGATTGGTGTCGAAAGCTGATATGTCACGCACCGAGTCTCAAGCTGGCAGCCCCCGGCAACCAGCACATTCCTCACCCACCCACTATCTCGTCCATAAGTGAGCGCGATCAGGAATCCATCCGGCTCCCGAAAAACATTTACGGGTGTGTGGTAGAGCCTGCCTGACTTTCGACCTACATTTGTAACAATAGCGAAACCCGGCAACCGGGCGGCGAATCGGATCGCAATTCGGTTCGTAATAGCTCGATGGAAGGCTGCGACCTGCCTCTTCCAAAATCGGACTAGAAAGATCGGAGCCGCCACGATTACGAGACAAGAGATAACCGCTGCGGCGATTCCCATGGCTAAATTACCTCAATGGCTATCTTGTCACCGCGCCAGCGACCTATGGCTGCGACAGGCAACCGTGATCAGCCATTCGTCCTCAGACACACGTTCCAGACAAACAGGCCAAGGTAGCTCACCGCGAGCCAAGAAAACAGCATGGTCAGGAGAACGTGTCCCACGACAAATACTGTTCCCTTGGGCCAGTCGGCGTGAGAAAAGTAGATCGCATCGACGAGAACCCTCGTGGTCCAATAAGTCCCGATGAATCCAGCGAGACCCAGGGCGGCACGGTCACCCATAAGCAGTTCCCTATGGAGCGCTAACGTTAGCAGGCCAAAGGCGACGATCGTCAATACCGTGAATCCACTCTGCACCCAAAGCAGTTTTCTGTTGAAAGGCATCAATTGCTGAAGGTCGCGTTTCCACTCCAGTCGATAGGGCACCTGGAAGCTGGCGACGAGGATCAAAAAATGCGCCGCGCCGGTAAACCACAGATCAATGTCAAACAACTGCTGCACCCGTGCATTCGTCATAGTGCGTGAATGGCCCGCATAAATGGAAGTATTACACGCATCACGAACCACGGGTGAAAGAGGAAGAAGACCGGCACTACGAGGAACACCATCATGAAACACCATCCGCTAACGCCGTGCCCGAGCCCGAGCCTCGCCCCGAACCGCGAACGCTCGGCTGCCACTCCCGCGCCCTGCAGCAAGAAATAGAGCGTGGGGAGACCATAACCTCCACGGGCAGGCAGCGAGATCACCAAATCGTGGATCAGCCCAGATGCTACGAAGACAAAGAAACCAGCAGCGCCCGGCCCGAACCTTCTAGACAGCGGGCGAAAGATCAACCCGTGGGCAAGCTGGCGAAAACCGAGGTTCCATCGCCTCCCCCAAAACTCCGCGAGAGAGGTGGAACGGAGAGGCGCAGACATGATGGGTTCAGCCCTGACGCCAATGCTCTGCCATAGCAGAGCTATTATTTGGAAACTGCCGAAATGAAGGATCAGGATCAGACCCAGCATTCCCATCCAGCCGCGTAGTAAGGGCTGTCCTGCCGGAATGGATCGCGCTACAACCCACAGCAGAATTGCACCGGAGGACGTTTCGAAAATCGCCCAGAGCCAAATCGCAGGCGCGGGCGACGGTACAGGTTGCGACGCGCTCAAGAAAGCATCTGCGTCCATTCCCGGCCAAGCGAGAAGATACGCTGCCGATCTCCACGCCGGATGAGCAATTCGCAATCGTGCATGCCACCACGTCAGCCACTTCAGGCCGAGAAAAATGGCGAACGCAAGAATCCACATGAATACCCAGGGCGGCAGCAGATTGCGGCAAGCTACTGCGGCCAAAGGCAAGACCGAAATCGGAAGCCAACCGCCTATTTCATAAGCGGTTGAGAACTTGTCGGTGGCATCCACATTGATCTTGTACCAGATGTTTCCCCGGCTGGAATGGCTATCTTCAAAGTTGCGAGCTAAACGTCGCCCATGACCGCTCAAAGTGAGGTGAGCCGTTTCTACGCAGCGGTCAGCAGCACGGGCGCGGCCTTCGTAATCACAAGGGTGTGCTCATAAATGGGCTGAAGGCCTCAGGGACATGATACTTCGAAGGCGGGGTACATCAAGAGCTGACCGGCTCTTGCGGCCCAGACCCATTCGAACCCGGCTCTCGCGGACCAAAGAAGAAAAGCAGCACGAACCCGCCAATGTAGAACGGCAGGCACTGCTGAAAACTGCAGCCCACGAAACGCAGGATCAGTCCGAAAAGCGCAAGGCCCTCACACAACGCGTAGGTGACAATGTACCCAGTCCTCCAATGACTTAAGGTGAGCGAATCGTCGGGACGAACCGCCAGCCTCTCCGCCGATCGAAAGACTAACGTACGCCTGACCACGAAGATCACGCCTACCATCGCCACGCCGGCAGTAGTGAAAATATAGCTCAGCGAAGCGTTCGCAGTTCCGGCGCTTGAGCCCGTAACTTCGCCCACGACGCCATAGAGCACGATGCTGGCAAGCATCGCCCACTGCACCAAACGCAGTGTTCTGACAGTCCCCCTCATTACGGATATTCTGCCCCAGTTGGCGGAAAGTGGCCACGAAATCTTTCGGATAGAATCCAGCTAGGCAATAGCCTTCTCCAGCTAGTGACGATGTTTCTGGCCGCCCAATCCCGGCCGCACCCGCAGAAAAATCTGGAACGATACGGGATAATTTCCATAAGCTGCATCCAGCGCCGCAGGCTTTGAATACACCGTCAGATCGGCGCCCAATCCCAATTGCCAAGCTCGATTCTGCACCAGATCGCGAGTGCCGCCGAAAGTGTAGGCGCCGATGCGGTAGGAAGGTTCTTCAGCCGGTGGAAACAATTCATTCTTGTCCACCAGTTCCATGCGCGTAAATAAATAATCGCGCCGCCGAAAATTCAGCGTGGACTCGAGCAAATATCCATTGAGGTGGATGTCCGTCCCGATCTCATGCACGCGTCCCCACACGAGTGATGTCGCCCAATTGCCCGCCGCCAGCCCACGGTTATATTCCACAGAAGCTGTCTCACGCCATTGATTCCAGAGCTCCAGCGCCTCGGGATGGTCAAGGTGCCCGATGCTGTATTGCGCGGTCCAGTTTCGATTGGGAGCAACGCTCGCGCGCACCGACCACGACTCGATCGCCGCCGGCTGAATGCTCCAGCGCTCTTCATTCGGCTCGTGCCCGTTAAAGGCCGAGCCCTCCAGCTTGAACCGGTCGATCACCAATCCCGTCGTGACCACGCCGAAGCTGGTGTGCGTCGAATCCTGCAAATGGTGGCTGAGCGGCGCCAGCGGCAGCTCCGACGCAGAAGCGCGATGAATATAGGTGACCGGTCCAAGCGCCGGCTCCGCTGCCGGCCCGCCATACAATTCCCACGAAACTGTTTTCGAAAGCGGCAGCAGGTAAAGCGCTGAAAGTTCCGCAAATACATTATGCGGATGCTGGTGGTCGACGAGCGGCTCTCCATGGTACGTTTCTCCGGTCTGAAACAACTCCGGAAATCCCGGATGCGGCGAGGTCAGTGACTCCGCAGAAAACATCTGCCGCAAAAGAATCGTTCCTCGGCAAAGCTTATGCTGCTCCATCAGCATGCCCCAATTCACCGACTCAGCTTTGCCCTCGCCGCGCGGCCCGCCCTGCTGGTTGTAGTCGGCAAAGATCACGCCGTGAGCCATCACTTCCCAACCGCGGTGCATCCACATCCACTCCGGCTCCGGAACAGACGCCGGCTGCCAACCCGTGCCAGAGCCAGCGTGCGGCGAAGGCAACTGCGAAGTCTCGTGCGCTTCCATGGGCATATTCATTCCGCTCATGGAGGCGGACTGCGCCGCTAACTGGGAGGGCAGCGTTGTCAACACAATGAAAAAGGCGCTGATCGAATGCCAGGCGGCTCTGGTCCTGAAAGGTCTCACTGAAAAAAGACTAACCGATGTTGCAGCATGCGACGCTTCTTCGAGAAGAGGGGCGGTAATCGGATTCTCGAGAGGCTTTACTCCGTGTAACCCCGTGCCCTCTGTGGTAAAGATTTTTTGGGGAAGCTTCCCGGGCGCTAAGTCCCGGTAATCTTCACGCGCAGTTCTTCCGGCAGGCGTTCCCGAATCTCCTGCGGCAGCCGGTCATGTACGCGGCGCGCGCCTTGTTTGGCTGCATCGAGCACCGTGACCGGCGCGGGCGTGGCCACGGCTACCACCAGCCAGATCAGCGCCGATAACGCAAAGCCCGCCAGCGCCGCAATCTCCAGCCAGAGCGCGTGCCGCGGACCAAAGTGCCTGATCACTCCAAAGGCCAGCAGAAACACGCCGCCCGAAATCGACGCCAGCGCAATCAGTCCAACGTCAATGATCCGGTGTATTTTCTGGCGTTTGCGGCAGTGTTCGCACTCGGCAAAATGGCTCTCGTAGTCCTCACGCATCTCCGGCGCCAGGCCGGAAATGTCGTATCTCCAGCCCGCCAGAATCTTGCCCACAATCGGATCGATGCACTGCTGACTCATAATGAAAGCTGGGTCTCAGGTGTTAGGTTCTAGGTCTTAGGATTTTCCAGAGACCTACCACCTAAGACCTAACACCCACTTTTCAGCAACCCGGTCTTAGGTGTCAGGTTTTAGGTCTTAGGTATTTCCCAAGACCTAACACCCAAGACCTAGCACCGGCCTTCCTACAGCTGGATCGGCGGCAAAACCTCCGACTGCGTAGCCACCAGCACCCGGTTTTGAAACAAGCCGCCCCGCTCCGCCAACGCTCTTTCTGCCCCTCTCCGGGCTATTTCCGGATGGTTGTTCTCTTCAGACAGATGCGCCAGCACTACAAAGGCTGCACCATTATCATAGTCCCCGG
The DNA here is from genome assembly GCA_050011375.1 of Candidatus Sulfotelmatobacter sp. Lineage (GTDB taxonomy): Bacteria > Acidobacteriota > Terriglobia > Terriglobales > Acidobacteriaceae > Sulfotelmatobacter. Next base: position 3,138 of record JBEKJF010000225.1, on the reverse strand, counting down.
TGAAGAAATCCGCGAGTTTCTCATTCGAAAGGTGCCCCACGTTGCTCGCGACCCGCTGCTTCACTGACCACGGATACGACCCGCCGCGCAGCATCTCCACATCGTGATTCGATTCCATAATCAGAATGTCAGACCCGCGCAAGTGGTCGCGAACATTGACGGGCAAGTACCCAAGATCGGTAGCCACGCTCACCTTCGCGCCTTCCACACGGAAAGTGAAGCCCACAGGATCGGCTGCGTCATGCGGGATGGTGAAGGGTTTCACCTCAATATCCCCAACCTGAAAGCGATGCCCGGATTCGAAGCGCTCGAATTTCTCCAGTTGCGGCCGCTCGCCGTTCACCGTGCGCATAGCGCGCGCCCAGGCCGCATGCGTTGCCACGGTCATAAAGATTGGGATGCGCAGCTTCTTGGCCAGCGTTGCCAGGCCGTAAACGTGATCGGAATGTTCGTGAGTAATCAGAATCGCCGAAAGCGACTGCGGATCCTCGCCAAGCGACTTCAGGCGCTTGAAAGTCTCGCGGCACGAAATGCCGGCATCGACCAGAATCTTCGTGCGCGTGCTCGCCACAAGCGCACAATTTCCCCGGCTCCCGCTCGCCAGCATCGAAACGGTGACACACATGCCAAGAAGCATACGCGCCTACCCTGTGGATTGCGAGTAACTTTCTAGTTATCCAATACCTTGGGGTGGTAATTCGGCTTCTGGCTTCTGGCTTCTATTTCTCGTTCCGACGGTTGTTTTCCGGAAGCCGGAAGCTGAGAGCCGGAAGCCGGTTCATACAGGAACTGCCACATTCTCCACAATCTCGCGCAGCACCTGATCGGCCTGTTCGGACTTTTTCAGAGTCGAGGCGTAGCCGCCGTTGACGACCACGCGATGCGCAAAAACCGGCACGGCCAGCGTTTTGAAATCCTGCGGAGTGCAGAAGCTGCGGGCATCGAGAAATGCCATTGCCTGCGCCGCGCGATACAGCGCCTGCGCGCCACGCGGCGAAACTCCCAACGACAAATATTCCGACTCGCGCGTACGCTTAACAATTTCGAGCGCGTAGGTCACCAGCGATTCATCCACGCGAATCAGCTTGACGGCCTCCTGCATTTCGAGCACGTCTGCCGCGGTGAGTACCGGATGAAGATTATGCAAGTGCGCCGCGCCCGCCTCCGAACGCAGAATCTCGCGCTCGGCTGCGGCTTCGGGATAGCCCATGCGCACCCGCATCAAGAAGCGATCAAGTTGCGATTCGGGCAGAGGATAAGTTCCATGATGCTCGACAGGATTCTGCGTGGCGATCACCAGAAACGGCTGCGGCAGTTGGTAAGAGTGCGCGTCGACCGTGACCTGGCCTTCGTTCATGGCTTCGAGCAGCGCCGACTGCGTCTTGGGCGTCGTCCGGTTGATCTCGTCGGCCAGCAGCACGTTGGTAAACACTGGGCCGCGCTTGAACTCAAACTCTTGCTCCAGTGCCGAATACACTGAGATCCCGAGCACGTCGGAGGGCAGCATGTCGCTGGTGAACTGCACGCGCTGAAAGGTGCAATCGACGGCGCGCGCGAGGGCCTGACCGAGCGTGGTCTTGCCGACTCCGGGAACACCCTCAATCAGCAAGTGTCCGCGGGCAAAGATGCTGACCAGCGCGAGGCGCACGACATCGTCTTTGCCGCGAATCACGCGGCGCAGCGCTTTTTCTAAATCAGCGGCCTTATGAGATACAGCGATGGCAGTCTCAGGCGACATTGGATGGATTTTACTCTCTCGTGGAGATGCGGCGGAGTTACGGATGTCATAGAGCTTCTAGCTTCTAGCTCCTAGCTTCTAGCCAAGCTTACGCACTCTCGAGCCTGTCGTCCCGAGCGAAGCGAGGAATCCGGTTTCCGTGCCGGGCCCGAAATCAGAACGGGAGCACGAACAAATCTTGCGATGTCTTGAGCCAGGAGGTAGAAGCTAGGAGCTAGCAGCTGATCCTACTGCGTAAACTCTGCCGGGCGTCCTGTGAGCCGCTCGATGCGCTTGGCGGTCGGCGGATGGGTCGAGAACAGGTTGCCGAAGTTCATCCCGAGCAGCGGTTGGATGATAAACAAATGCGCCGTCGATGGACTGGCCTGCATGGGCACGCGACGCGAGTAGGCGTCGAGTTTTTGCAGCGCGCTGGCCAGCGCATACGGATTGCCGGTGTAATGCGCGCCGGTCGCGTCTGCCTGATATTCGCGCGAGCGCGATACGGCCATCTGAATCATGGCAGCCGCGATGGGGGCTAGAATCAGCATCAACAAGCCGCCTATGCCGCCGTCGCGGCGGTCGCGGCTGCCTCCGAAGAACATGCCAAAGCGGGCGAGCATGGTGATTGCGCCCGCAATAGTTGCTGCGACCGAGCTGATCAGAATGTCGCGGTTGCCGACGTGCCCGAGCTCATGCGCCAGCACGCCTTCCAGTTCTTCGTCGTTGAGCAGGCCGAGAATCCCGTGGGTTACGGCCACCGAAGCGTGCTTGGGATTGCGTCCCGTGGCAAAGGCGTTCGGCGACTCTGTTGGGATGACATAGATCTTCGGCATGGGCAGGCCGATCTTCTGCGTGAGCCGCTCGACAATCTCGTAGGCGCGCGGCAGTTGTTCGCGCGTCACTGGCTGCGCGCGGTAGGTAGCCAGCGCGATCTTATCGGAGAAGAAGTACGCGCCGAAGTTCAGCACGATGGCGAAGGCCAGCGCCAGCAGCATCCCGCTCTCGCCGCCGAAGTGTTGGCCGATAAACATGAGCAGCAGCGTGAGCGAGGTGAGCAGCAACGCGGTCTTGAAAGTGTTTCCCATAATTGAATCTCAGCTATTGGATGATACGGCTCGCGGGGCGATGCAGTTCAGCCCGTTCCGGGAAAAACCGGATTGGGGATGGTACCCCCCTCCCCCCCGGTATATTGGAATCAGCAGGTTAGCGGGAAATTGAGAAATAATATATTGGAATCAATAACTTACGGGCAAAATCTTGAAAACAAGATGGTTACCGTCGCGCTTTGGGTTCAAGCGCACTCGTTGCGGCTTGCGTCGCAAGGCCTCTGCCTCAGAATGATCGGCCAACCGAACGCGGCACGCAAGGTCGGATGTCACAATATCACCGGTCATTCTGAATCCTAAGGCCGACGGATG
>JBEKJF010000224.1:0-12218 GCA_050011375.1 Candidatus Sulfotelmatobacter sp. | reverse complement strand
GATCGCCGAGCGGATACAACTTCTGGGCGGAGTCTCGATTGCGATGGCTGCGGATGTGGCCGAGACTACGCGCATTCAGCGTCCGCCGAGGGGCAGGGAAGAAGTTCCAGTGCAGCTTTCGCGGCTGCTGGATGCGCACCAGATTATTGTCAGCCATTGCCGGGAATTAGCGGAACGTGCGGACAAACTGGGCGACGCCGGCACTAACGATCTTGTCGTCAGCGATGTGCTGCGAGCCAATGAACTGCAAATCTGGTTCCTCAGCGAGCACCTGGTGGATGTGCCGTTGGTGCATGCGGAGCAGCCGCGGTTGCGTACGGCTGGGTAAATTGCCAAAGCACACGAGCAGGCTCGCCCGAGCCTGCTCGTTTTTTTTGCAGTATCGCTTTAGTGCAGTGCTGCTGCCGCATTACGCCGTTGTCACCGGCAAAACAGATAGATAATATTGAACTCCACGGCAAGAACCTCACAATCATGCAAGCTTCGATCGAGCAAATTCTCTCCAGCTATGACGAGCGCGCGCCACTGTCGCGGGCTGCAACGATTCCGGCAGCTTGGTACACCGATCCTCGCATCGCCGAACTGGAGCGGCTCAGCGTATTCAGCAAGACCTGGCAACTGGTTGCGCGCACCGATCAAGTGCAATCGCCGGGGGAGTTTGTTCGGGCTACCGTGGCCGGGGAACCTATCGTTGTAGTGCGCGGCAACGACGGCGTTCTGCGCGGCTTTTACAATGTTTGCCGCCACCACGCGGCTGCAGTCGTAACCGAGCCTTGCGGCCAAGCTGCGCTGTTGCATTGTCCTTATCACGGATGGAACTACGGACTTGATGGTTCCCTGAAAGGGATGCCTGAGTTCGAGGGAGTGGAGAACTTTGACCGCGCGCAGAACGGCCTGGTTCCGGTTCGCGTTGAAGCCTGGGAGTGTTTCGTCTTCATCAATCTCGATGACGAGGCGGAGCCGCTTGCTGAATTTCTCGGCGGCCTTGTGAAGCGCGTGGCGCCTCTCGCCGTCAGCAAACTACATTACTTCGACCGCCGCACCTACAACATCAATTGCAACTGGAAAGTCTTTGTCGATAACTATCTCGATGGCGGCTACCATGTTCCACATCTGCACAAGGGACTGAATTCTGTTCTCGATTACAAGCAATACACGATCGAGAATGAAGATCGTTACTGCCTGCAATCGAGCCCCATGGTTGCATCCGCCGAGGACGCCGCGACCGGAGCTGCGCGCAAGGGAGACCGCGCCTGGTATTTCTGGCAGCATCCCAACCTGATGATCAACTGTTACGCGGGATATATGGACACGAACCTCGTGATCCCCGTCGACGTCGATCATTGCACCGTAATCTTCGATTTTTATTTCGCTGACATCAGCGAAGCGAGCCGGAAATATAACGAGGAGTCGGTGAACGTGGGCAATCGCGTGCAGGAAGAGGATCTCGGCATCTGCGAAGATGTGCAGCGCGGGTTGAAATCACGCGCGTATCGCGCTGGACGCCTTTCTGTGCGTCGTGAGGCCGGCGAACAGTTATTTCACCGCTTGCTGGCTGCCGATCTTAAGCGCGGCTTGGATCAGTCGTCGGTGGCCGCCGATTAGGCAAAGAAAAACTTACTCTTGCGCGTCGTGTTCGCGGCGCATCGCTCGAAGATCGATTCCCAGGTGCTCGGCCTTTTTATAAAGATGGCTGCGCTCGAGGCCCAGGGATTTCGCGGCGAGGCTTACGTTCGAATGGCTGCGCTTCAACTCCGCCAGAATGACTTCACGCTCAAACGCGTCCACACGCTCGGCCAGCGCTCCCGACGAGAACGCAGAAGAGACCGCAACGGCAGCGCTTCCGCCTTTCGGCAGCGCGGTCTCTACCGTCTCGATATCGACTTGACCGCTGGTTGCCAGCAGCATCAGCCGTTCGACCATGTTGCGCAACTCCCGCACGTTTCCCGGCCACGCCTGTGATTGCAGAGCTGCCATTGCGTCTGGCGTGAACGGAACTGGCTTCCATCCATTCTGCGCGCTGACTTGGTTGGAAAAATGTACGACGAGCGCCGGAATGTCTTCGCGACGCTCGCGCAATGGCGGCAGCACGAGTGGAAAAACGTAGATACGGTGAAACAAATCCTGGCGGAATTTATCTCCGCGCACGCGCTCTTCCAGATCGCGATGTGTCGCCACCACCACGCGCACATTCACGCTCACAGGTTTATCGCCGCCAATGCGCTCCACTTCTCCCTCTTCGAGCACGCGCAGCAGCTTGGCCTGCATGGCCAGCGGCATATCGCCAATCTCATCCAGAAAAATAGTGCCATGGTCGGCCTGCTCGAACTTGCCAATGTGCCTGCCGGCTGCGCCGGTGAACGATCCTTTCTCGTGACCGAAGAGTTCGGACTCGATCAGTTCCGCCGGGACGGCCGCGCAGTTCAAGGTCACAAACGCTCCCGCGGCGCGCGCGCTGCGCTCGTGAATGGTTCGCGCTACCAGTTCCTTCCCTGTGCCCGTTTCTCCCAGAATGCAAACCCGCGTCTCGCTGGCTGCCACGCGGTCCACTTGCGCCATCACACGCTGCATGGCTGCGCCCTGCCATATGATTTCGTGTTTGCCCAGCCGCTGTTTCAGTTGCCGGTTTTCGCTTTCGAGGCGCCGCAGCTTCAGCGCATTCTCCACCGTCAGCAAAAGTTTTTCTGTGGAGATCGGTTTCTCCAGAAAATCCAGCGCGCCCAGCCGTGTTGCGCGTACCGCCGTTTCAATATCGGCCTGGCCTGACATCATGACCACCGGTGCGGTGACTCCCTGCGCCTTCAATTCCTCGAGCAATGCTAGCCCGCCTTTGACGGGCATCACGATGTCGGAGAGGATCACGTCGAAGTTCTGCGCCTTCGCGAGTTCGAGAGCCTTGGCCGCGTTGTCACACACGGTGGCCTCGTGCCCGGCCAGGCGGAACGCACGCGCCAGCGACGCCAGCGTGTTCGCTTCATCGTCTACTATCAACAGATGTGCTTTCGTCGGCAAACATCCTCCCAATCTTTGACGCCCTTCATCTGGCGTTCCGCCCGGAGTCTTTCGGTAACTCGATCACAAAAGTTGTACCTCGTCCCGGTTCGCTCTGCACGCGAATCCTGCCTCCGTGATCGCTTACGATGGACTGAACAATAGCCAGCCCGAGTCCGGTGCCGTGCTGCTTGCTCGTGTAGTAAGGAGTAAAAATCCGCTCACATTCTTCCGGCGTCAACCCTGAACCCGTATCCGCAACCTCGATCAATACCCTGCCGTCTTCCTCGCGGGTGCGCAAGGTCAGCGTACCGCCTTGCGGCATCGCATCCATCGCGTTTAACACAAGATTTGCAACTGCTCGGTGCAACAACTCCGCGTCTGCCGCCACTGGTTCCAGATGCGGCTCCAATTGCAAATCACAACTGATCTTCGCACGTCCCGGCGCGTCGAGTTGTGCCTGAAAAAGCTGCATCACGCCCCGAACCACTTCATTTACCTGCACCCGCTGCAACTGCGGTTGCGGCATCTTGGAGAACTCGCTGAACCGCCCGATGATGCCCTTGAGATTCGCGATCTCCGCCAACAGCGTTCGAGAGCTCTCTCGGAATACTTCCTCGAATTGCTCGGGATTCTGCTGCCGCGCCCGCACGAGATTCTCGACCGTCAGCTGCAGTGGAAACAGTGGATTCTTCAATTCGTGCGCCAGCCGCCGTGCCAATTCGCGCCAGGCGGCAACTCGCTCGGTCTGCAGCAAACGTTCCTTTTGCCCAAGCAACTCTGTGGTCATTCGATTAAACGAATCGGCCAATTGCCCGAGTTCATCGTCACCCAACACATCCACTCGGACACTCCAATTTCCGGCAGCAACTTCCTGCGCGGCGTGCGCTAACTGTTCGACCGGGCGCGTCACCCTTGCCGCGGCCCAACTGCTTAGGAGAATTGCCAGGAAAATTCCGCTGCCTCCCACCAGCAACGCCGCCGAGCGGATGTGACGCTTCAACTCGACATAAGTTCGCCGCGAGTTGCCGATCAGCAGAATGGCCAGCAGCGGACGATGCTTCTCCGCGCCCGCCCCCAGCAGCGGGATCGCATGAAATATTTCATCCTCAACCTGATCGCCCGACCAGTGCACGATTGCTGTCATCTCCTGGCTAGACGTTCTGACTGCATCGATCAGGGGCTGCAGCTTTTCGGGTGACCGTGCTTTGTCAGAAGATGTCGTCGAAGGATCAGTCAGCAAACTCCCCGCAAAGTGATCTCTGCGATTCTCGTATAGCAAAGCCCGCATGCCCGCCGGCGGCGCCCGCCGATTACATAGACCGGACGTTCCCCCACACGCGTGGCGCGCACGGCAAACAATCCCAGCGCCGTTTCATCCTGCAATTCTTCCTGTTTCAAAAATGCTCCGCGGTCAACCTCGGCAGGAAAGCTGCCAACTGCGTCGTCGGAATAGCCAAACTTGGCCGGCCACTGTGCCGAAGAAATGATTGTCCCTTCGCTTTCCACAAACTCGAGAAAGTCGAGATGATTATTCTCCGCGGTCGTTTTCGCCAGCTCGAAATACGGGCCCGAATCCGCTTGCGGCCGGTTCAACTTCAATGCCATGCGGCTGGCTTCTTCCGATGTTGCAATCGCCTCTACCCGCCGCGCTACATCTTCGCCCTGCCTGCTGAACTCGCGCCGGAACTGCGTGACCAGCGCCGCCGTTCTCTCGTCTTCACTTCGATCGAAGGCCCGTCGTGTCACCTCCGACACCAGCAATGCCACCGCCGCCACTGACAGAAACACAGTCAGCGCGAACACGACCAGCAGTTTGCGGCGAAACGTCATCGCATTTGTTTTCCCGACCGGACTAGGCCCCGTTCTATGCCAGGGAATCGTCTGCATGATATCTCACCCGAAGTTTCGCCGGTAAATGAAAGGCGCGGCTTTTCAGCCGCGCCGCACCACTACTGGATAAATGAAACGCTGGCCGCCATGCACCGTTATCTGCGCTGCTCCGGCTGCTTGCCCTGGCTAGCCAAATCCATGCCGCGCAAAACATCGTTGGTGAAAAAGAACTTCCCATCCGCCGGCACCATCATGATCTGCAGCTTGTCGGACAACCGTTCTGCCACGATCTTATTAATCAGCAGCGGATTGTCTTTCAAAATCGCCGCCTCGCTGTGCAACCGTTCCGCATCGGCGACGGCGGTGACGCGGATGCGATCCGCCTCCGCATCCGCCAGCAGCCTGCGCCGTTCGCCTTCGGCTTTGCTGTCCATCACTTTGGCCTGCGCCTCCGCGTCGGCCAGCAGTTTCCTGCGTTCGCCTTCAGCCTTGCTGTCGATCTCTTTGGCCTGTGCTTCCGCCTCAGCGTTCTGGATGGTCGCTTCTTTCCGCGCCTGCGCCTCGAGCCGGCTCTGCTCGATCTGCTTCTGCTTCAGCGGCAGGGTGTATTGCATCGCGTCCGCTTCGCCTTTCGCCTGCAGCACGCGCACTTGCGCCTGGCCCTCGGCCTGCTTCACTTGCTGCACTTTTGCGGCCTCAGCCTCGAGTTCGGCGATTCGCACTTCCTTACCTTTCAACTCTGTCTCGATGCCCATGCGATCGTTCTCTTGCTCTTTCAACAGCAGGGCCTCAAGTCCTTTTGCGTATTCCGGCGGCAGTTGGATGTCCCGCAGCATCACCTCTTTCACCACAATCCCATCGGCGGCCAGTTTCTGGGTAATCAGGCCCGCGGCCCGTTGCCGTACTTCCTCGCGCTTCGCAGAAAACACATCTCGCACCGTATAGTTGGGAACAATCTCACGCCACACGCTTGCCACCGTGGGCGGTACGATTTCCTGTTCCACTGGACGCGGCAGATTTCCCTGAATGTAATCGAGTTTCTTGGCATCGAGGCGGTATCGCACAGTGATCGCGAGTCCCAACGTCAGACCTTCCTTGGCTTGCACATCGAGAAGCTGCGGCTTCTTAGGAAGGCCGGTCGCCGTAGGTTTTCGATCTTCAGAACCGCCAGTCGTGAAGATCTGATCGCGTGTATCGAACAACGCTACATCTTCTACGAGCGGCATTACCAAGTGCGCTCCAGGATACAGCGTCCCAGGCTCCGTTCCGCTCATCTGGCTCACGCGCACGCCGGCCGTGCCGCTCGGCACAACCACAATGCTGAACGCTATCAGCAGCGGCCCCCAGGCCAGCATCGCCAGGGCCAGCGAAGTTCGCCAACGAATCGCGACGGGCGCGGCCATGGCTGCGCCTCCCGGTGTTTCCAGCGCACGCCGGTACAACATTTCGCGATACAGATCGTAGGTGAGAATGCATATGGCCGCGATCATCATCGCCAGGCCGCCGGTAATCAGCAAATACCTCAATGCCAGCATCGTAGTTCTCCTTTGCGCCTTAGTTCTTTTGCCCGGTTTTCAGCGGTGCCGTCTGCCGTACATTGATCCGGACGGGTTGTTGTGAAAAGAACAGCCGGAACACCTGCCCGAAAATTAGTTCCTCAGCCAGCAATGCCACCGCTACTGAAAAAATCAGGCCCGCTACCACCGCCATGAACGTGATTAGCATTTGCATAAAGCCCTCCTGAAGAAGTTCAATTTGAAAATTCAAGCCCAAGAATTACTCGGCGATCTCCGCGGCTGTTCTCAGCGATCTCCGCGATAATGTGTTCTCCTTACACCTACTGCCCACTCGTCTCAGTTGCCACGTCCGCCGTAGCCACTTGCACGCCGCCGAAGACCCCCGCAATCTCATCATCGCGTTCGCCGTGAATCGATACCGCATCGCCCACGCGCAGCATCGCGAACAGCCGTTCCACATCGCGATTTTTCAGCCGGATGCATCCATGCGAGGCAGCCCGCCCAATCGAGCCTGGCGCATTCGTCCCATGAATCCCGTATCCCTTCAGGTTCAGGCCGATCCATCTCGTGCCCACGGGACTGTGCTCGCTCGCTTCCGTCACCGTGCCTGCGTGGTAATACGCTGGATTCGAAACTCGATTCACAATCTCAAACTCCCCGGTCGGGCTCGGACTTACATCCGCGCCCACGGCAACGGGAAAGTAAGCCAACACATTGCCGCCCTCCATCACCGCCAGCCTCCGGTCAGGAATGCTGACCAGCACGATCCGGCGCGCGCGCTGCCTCGCAGATTCTTTCCAGGCGTTTTGGGACGAGGAATTCTGTGCAAGGCAGGAAACTGACATCGCCAACACAAGCACCGCAAGCCGTCGCGTCATCCGCCTGCTCGCCGTTATTTTGCTTACTGGTTTCATCGCTCGCCTCCCGCGCATACATATAGGGCAGGGCGAACACCAAAGCTGACACGATTGAATCCAAATGAGTTAGCGGAGGTTTTCGGACGGCAGACTGGCCCTGCAGAGCACACCGTGTCAGCCGCGACACAAAGGCGCGCGCGATCCAGTTCAAGTTCTTTCGAGAGGAGACGGGGCGAACGGACCTGCCGCAGCAGGTTAGGAAAAGGGAGGTGGGGGAGGGCCATCTTTTCCCGGATTTGAGGCGCCCGGCCCCTGCCGTCTGGGGTAACGGCTCTGTGGGGTTCTGTGGGTTGGAGCCGGGCGATCTTTAGCTAATAATGCTCTAGTTCAATGGGGACATTCTGCCATGAGAGAATCCTAATTTCCGTGACCGCCGTCACCGTTCCGCGTGATCATTATCATAATTCCGCTCTCGATATGACTTGTTCTTACGTGGAAGAGGTTTCGCTTTCACAATTGACTTCCGATTCCTGCACCGCTATCGTTGCCCGCATGAACGTAGTCAAAGCCACCCGTCAGTTCGAAGCATGGCTGGCGAAACGTACTCCGGTCGACCAGAAAGACCTTCGCCTGAAACACGCCAATATGAAGGCAGACGTCTTCATGTTCCTGCGCGCCACTTATTATCGCTGGGCGCAAATCTGGCCTGAGGTCTGTCCTGAACTGGCGCGCGCCCCGCATGTGCTCGCCGTGGGCGATCTTCACGTAGAAAATTTTGGAACCTGGCGCGACATCGAAGGCCGCCTGATCTGGGGCGTCAACGACTTCGACGAAGCTTGGCCCATGGCCTACACCATCGATTTGGTGCGCTTGGCGGTCAGCGCGCATTTAGCTGCCGAGGCCGGACGCCTTCCTCTCAAGCGAGAAGACATCTGCGGCACCATGCTCGAAGGTTATTGCGAAAGTATGCAGGTAAAAGGATGCCCCTACGTCCTGGGAGAAAAACATCAGTGGCTGCGCCGCATCGCCGAAGGCGAACTCCGCGATCCAGTGCGCTTTTGGCAGAAGATTGACGCACTCCCTACTTTGAAAACCGAATGTCCCGTCAGCGCCATCGACGCTCTGCAGCACCTCATGCCCGCGCCCGGCATTCCGTTTCGTCTCACTCACCGCACAGCCGGACTCGGCAGCCTTGGCCACTCGCGCTACGTAGCCATTGCCGACTGGCACGGCGGCCGCATCGCCCGCGAAGCCAAGGCGCTGGTTCCGTCTTCCTCGCATTGGGCTCAGACTCTCGATTCTAAGAAGAGCGATGGTCCCACCGAAATTCTGTATCAGACCATCGTCAACCGCGCGGTTCGCTGCCCTGATCCTTTCGTTCAGTTGCGCGGACGCTGGATCGTTCGCCGTCTCGCGCCGCACTGTTCCCGTATCGAACTAGCATCTCTGCGCGCCCCCGACACCGAACTCCGCCTGCTCCACGCCATGGGATGGGAAACCGCGAACATCCATCTCGGAACGCCGGCCGCCCGCAAACTCGTCCTCCGCCATCTCGAAAAACAGAAGCCCAGGTGGCTGCACCACGCCTCTGAAGCCATGCTCGATGCGGTTCGTTTCGATTGGGAAGTCTGGAAGAAAAAGGGTTACGTCTGAAAGGCAGTGGTCGGTGATTAGTGGTCAGCACGAGCGACCCGGTTTTTACTAGCCACTAGCCACTGGCCACTGACCACTGAAGTTATTCCATCGCCATCAACTGATCGAAAGGCGTTCGCAGCAGGAAGAATTCATTGATCGGACGGTCGTCCACGAGCGTAGTAGTAGCTGGTGAGAGCGCAATCACAGCGTCGGAAGAAGACTCGTGAGAAAGAATCAGATTAAGTTGATCCTGGGCCGAGGCCGCCGGTCCCCATTCGATCATATCGGAGGCTGATCGCGCCGACATGCGTGCCACTAATTCGGCCGCGGTTCGCTTTGGAATGGGCCGATCGCTCGCCAGGAAGTGCCAGCCCCATCCTTGAATCCCAGGAAACACGCGCACATAAGCGAAGGAATTCTTGATTGCTTTCGCCGCCGCCGCTTGCGTCGGCGCATCCGCTTCAGGCAGCCATTGCTGCAGGATTCCGCCCGGCACCAACCGCTGCTTGGCAACCGCATAAAATTCCTGCGTATAGAGCAAGCTCGATCCAGCCGTCTGCACCGGCGGCGGAGGGTCGACGAGAATTGCATCGTATTTGGCAGGCATTCGTTCAAGAAACCGTCGGCCATCGTCGATCACCACATGCGCCAGCGGAGATTTAGTCACTTCGTCCGCATCCGCGTGATAGAAGCTGAAAAGTTTCGGCACACTGGGCACCAGTTCGACGGCCGTCGTCGAAACATCCCACGTCAGCGCCGAGCGGAACGTAGTTCCCATGCCAAAACAAATGATCAACACGTTTTGGGGAGTGTGATCGAGCGAGGAGAGCGTGAGATGCGCCATCATCTTAGTGATGGGATTCAGCTTGGTCATCCCCATGCCATTCACCAGCAGCCGCCGGTCCATGCCTTCGCCCTCCGCAATCACGGTTGCGGTTGAGTCGCGCAAAACTCTTCGCACCGGAAACTGAGTTTCAAAGTCCTTACTCGCCAGCAGCACCCCGAGCGCCGCGAGCAGAATAGCGTAGGCTGCTGCACGAGTGAATTTCTGCACACTTGCGCCGCGTCCGATAAATGCCATGGCAAACCAGGGCAGCGCCAGCAACAGCACCGACCAGCGCTCGCCCACCAGCGGCAGCAACAGAAATCCGCAGATCAGCGGACCCACAATACAGCCCACTACATTGACCGCATAGGCTCGGCCCGCGCGATCCGGATCGCCTCCCGACCATCGGTCGACCAGCATAGGCGTCAGGAACCCGATCATTCCGGAAAACGGCATCACACCTAAAAACACTCGCGCCACCAGATGGATTGGGACGCGCACGTCGGCAGTCAGCAGCGGCAGCATTGCTAGCAGAGACAGAGATATCCATGTCAGCCGGCTTTCGTGCTTTCGCGTGCGGCTCCAATAGCGATAAATTTGCGATCCCGTATACGTGGCCAGCAAATATGCCACCAGAATCATTCCGAACGAATAAACCACCGGCCCGATGTAAGGAGTGAACAGCCGAATCCAGATCAACTCCATCCCCATGGTGGCCAGTCCAGTGGTGAACAGAAGAATCAGTACACCTCGATTGCTCTCGATGGCGCCCGCAGTCGGCGGAGACGCGCTTGAAGAAGATGAGTTAGAAGTACGAGGCGGAGTCGCACGGGAAACTAACGACACCACAAAAGCCGAAACCGCGATCAGCGCATTCAAAGCCGCGCCTATCAGCAGCGTGTGGTGAAAGCCGTAAGGCTCGATAAGCAGCAACGGAAGAAATGATCCCAACACCGCCCCCAGCACATTGGCCAGATAAAGAAAACTGAAGGACCGCTGATCGCCCTGCTGCCGTTTGCGGATTGCGAACATCGCCACGGGAATCGTGCCGCCCATGCAGGCGCAAAATGGAATCATCGTCGCCGCCAGCCATAGCCCCGCGATCACGTAGTACGCGACCGATGAGACTGCCGCGCGATCTGCCAGACTCTCCAGCACTCGATGTCCCCAGACCAGCTCTGCCGGAACCACCAAAGCCGACAAGCCGATCATCAGTTCCAGCAATCCATACAGCCGCAGGGGAGGGAACTTGATGCGATCGCCATAGCGGCGAACCAGCGCGCCCGCCAGCCACGACCCCAACCCAAGCCCCGCCATGAATACTGACAGAACGATCGAGGTCAGCGCCGTGGTCACTCCAAACTGCGCCATCGCCAGCCGCAGCCATATGAGTTCGCAAAGAACGCTGCAAAATCCCGAGACAAAGAAAAACCAGAAAAACCACCCCATTCTTGATCGCCCTCCCGAATGTGACCTTTAACTGTAATTCATCTTGCCAATTTAGCCTCCTCTACGAATTCCACCCGATTGCTATCTCCGCCTCCGCCCGCCAAGCCAGAAATGTGCTCTCCGTCGACAGCGAACAATAAAATCCGCGCACGCGCTCATCACTTATCGCTTCAACCCTCGCCTGCGTTACACTATCTCGCCGCGCATGCCCACACTTTCCAGCGATTCTAAGGAGAAAAATTCTAAGCAGCACGATCCCGATCATCTCCTTATCGAGCTGGAAGCCGTAAAGAGCCGCTTCGACTCGAACTCTGCCGGCCTCATCGCTAAACTCCTCTCGCAACTCTCGAAGCTCCAACTCGACCCTCATCAACTCATCCGTTTCCACGAATGCCTGCTCTTTCTTCGAGCTTTCCCCGTCGCACCGTCGGTAATCCTGCGCGTCGAGAATCTACTCAACACCTTCCACCGGCGCATCGAGAAACTTCGCGCCCTCCACGCCGACATGTCTGTGTTCGAAGATTTCGATACTTCCGGCATCGCCGGCACCGTCATGCAGGACACTCTCTCCTTCGACGTAGCCCAGTGGTTAACGCGCCGCATTCCGCGCAACATCGAGATTGCCTGGGACGATTACTGGGAAGACTATGAAGCGGAGCGCGCCCGCGGCACCGTCTGGCCGCGTTTCATCCCGCTCCTCGAGGAAGACGCCGACGTCGAAGCCAACATTCCATGGCGGCGATGGTTCGACAATGCCCGAGGCCGTGATAACACGCTGGTTTGGCTCATCAACCGCTTCGCGCAACTTCCGCTCCCGGACCGCCAAACCGACGATCGCCAACGCGCCGAACTTTACGACTCACTTCATCTGCCACTCCGTTGGAAGCTGGAAAACCTGAAGCTCTCCCGCACGCGCAACTGGGCGCGCCCGCGGCGCTTTTACTTTCACAATGCTCCACTCATCCAGCGCGGCGAAGTTTCTCTCGCGCACGAGCTAGCCCAACCCACGCCCAAGCTCGAAAAGCTCTCACTGGCCGCCGGAGAATCGGTGATGCAAGCGATTCGCGAAGTTATGGTGGTCCGTTACCGCGAACTCTATGGCACCACTCT
>JBEKJF010000223.1:0-7937 GCA_050011375.1 Candidatus Sulfotelmatobacter sp. | reverse complement strand
AAGTCGTAGTACGCGCGAGCGGCAGTACGCGACTAACTGTCGTCAGCCAAGATCAAAGAACATTGTGCGCAGTCCGCAGTCAGTGCGTCAATTTCAGCCAGCGTGCCAGAGATCGGTACGTGAAGCGCTTGCCCCTCGTACTGACAACGATGTGAGCCCCATGAAGTCTCTCTGTAGGTCCTTGATCGCCGCATCAGATATAATGCTCGCCGCTCGTAGAAAGGAAACCACGATGAAACAGACGCTGACCAGTATCGCGTGTCTGCTCATTCTCGTAACGGCTTCTGCACAGGAGCAGAAGAAGTCTGCTCCTGCAAAACCGGCATCCGAAAACAATGCGTCTGTCGCAACGGTTCTTGAAGCCAAAATCCGAAAGGCCTGGGAGGATTATAAGAACAGGAAAAAGGAGGCCTTCGCCGCTATTCTAGCCGATGGTTTCGCCGAGGTGACTAATGATGCCGACGGTGTAATCGGTAAGGACATAGAACTGGCAGAGATGGACAGCTTTAGTCTTTCGCATTACCAACTCAGGGACTTCAAGCTTAAACCGGTTGGCAACGCGGGCGCTGTGATGATCTACACTGCTGAATACAGCGGCACATACGGAAATGTACCCGTACAGATGAAAGCAATCTACGGCGATTGGCGTTTAAATTTAAGATGCTGGAATTATAGCTGCTCATACTCACGCTGTTTTTCTCCACGCTGTTTTCGCCTTGTCGAGGGCTGCGCCGGGAGCCTCTTGGGGATGGGAAGCGTGAACACCAATCCCCGGCTCAATCTTCTTGCGAAGACCCGACAATATAGATACTGAATTCCGAAAAACTCTCTTGTTAATCGTTCAGAGTTATCTGCTCCGGTGGAAATTAGGGTCCAAACCCCGTCACTCTTGATCGAGGGCATTCGTCTGTTGGTTTTGTGTTTTGTCTTCGTACCGCAAGTCGGACAAAACGTCGGGAAAGTAGTTCTCAGGCCGACCCTCAGCATCAGAGCACGATTTTGACTCGGAAGGTGGCAGATGCCGGAATGACGGACTTTACCGTATGTGGCTCGATTGCGTGCTCATCAATGTCATATTTATCGGCAGTGATGTCTATTCGATCACAGGAATCTTGATCCACTTCGCGTGGATCGAGCGGTAGCGTCACCGCCGTCATGAAAAGGCCGCCGTCTTCGCCGTCTTGCTGTACATACCAAGCGACGACCCGATGCTTTTCAAGTTTCACTGTGTACGGTGTAGACGTTTCAGAAGCGTTAGAATTTACAACTTTGTTATTGCGAGTTTCCATAATTCTCCTTTGTTTGATCCTCGATCTCTTCAGGCACGGATGCACCGTGCGACCATCGCCCACGTTGGGCTAGGTTTCGGCTTCTGTTAGTTGTTGCATGAAGTGTCTAGTTGTTGGGCACGTTGTAGGGCACGGGGATGTAGTACTCTCCGTAATTGATGCCCTTGACTTCGTCCGAATGAATATTTGTGCCGACTAAATGGAACTCGTCATCGAGCAGCACTTCCCTTAACGGACCTGTCTTGTCGATGGTGAAGCCACCGCGCCCGGTGGAAATCTCCGTTTCACAATTCCGACTTCGAGAGCGTTGAGAATTACAGCCGGGTGGATGCCCTTGCGGAGGAGAACCCGAATGTCCTCCATCACTTCGAACGCTTTATTGTGTATGAACTCTTCGAGCTCGCCATCGAAGTCAGCGGTCGAAGAGTCAAGCTGTTCGTCGATGGCGTCCCGTTGTTCATCGGAAAGTTTATTGTAAAGGTGGTCGCGGCGAGCGGACCGAATTGCCTTTTCGCGGTTTTCCTCATATTTATTGCGTTTGCGGGTAGCGGCTGCCTTTAGGGCGGTCGCACTGCGTTCAGTGAATGTTCTATTATTTGTTGCCGTAATGTTCCTATCGGACCTAGCCGCGCGGACTTGCGTCCGTCATCAGGTGTGGGAGGTCATCCCCGCACGACGCCCTTAATGAGCGTTTCGCCTTCGTTTCTTTAATCCCCAGCCATTGAGGTTGGCCCTTCTTCATCGTTCGGGTTGTTGAGCTTCGCGATCTCCACCTCTACCTCTTTTATGTCGTCCAGCGGATAACGTTCGTGGAACTTGTTTTTGCCATCCAAAATGACCAACTGTTTCACTTTGTCAATGATGCGCTCTTCCCAGTGGTAGCCTTGCGTGACAACCTGAGCCCGGACTGGCGGCTCTTTCGCCTGTGCGTTGATTTGATCCTGTTCCGTGTGCTCTTCGTGACCCGAGATTTTTAACTTCTCAATCTGCTCCCACGCGGCATCCATGGTGGGCAGCCCATCCACGACGCAAATCGGTCCACCTACCACAAAAACTCCGTACCCATGGGCAGTCTTGCGTGGCGTGTACTTGTTCTTTGACTTTTCTTTTCGGCTGCCTGTGGCGTAGATGGATAAGCACCCGGCGTCGGCGGCCTTAGGCTCAGGTCTTACGTCCTGCTCTCCTGCTGTACCTGCGGTTTTGGAGTAGGCTCCGGCCCAGACTCCTGCGTCGGCATCAGCGTTGTGGCGATGACTGCGGTTGCCACGGACGTGGCAGGAATTGTGGTTTCAGCCCGAGGTTCCTGCTTCGTGTTGCCGTTCGACTTTGCGCCTACATTCGGGGGCAGACCCATCTTCGAGCGGCACGCAAAGGCACTCAAGGCGGCGTTCGAGGAAGCGGACAAGGAAGTCAAGACCAAGGGAACGGCTGCAATTGACGGGCAGGCAGACGTGATCCTTGCGTTGGCGAAAATGCAGGCAATTCTGTCCCAGCGGGGTAAGGAAGAGATGCGGCGCGAGGCAGGCGTCAACCAGAGTTGGACTGAGTACTACAAATGGTTCCAGAAGGAGTTCAATTACGATCTGACGCTCCGTGCCATTCAGTACAAGATCGGGGAGCTTGCGGGAAAGAAGCGAAAACGCAAGTGTTCCGAATGCCATAAGACTGATGGGCATGTGACGTCGTGCTCCAAATATAAGGAGCCGCCGCCTCCGCACCTCACTCAGCTTGAAGCCAAGCTCCTCGATGCAACTTCCCGCGCCCACGAGGTCGTGAAGGCTGTGAAACAGAGCGGCAACGTTAATGAGTCGATAGTTGACTTCGAGAAGAACGCCCCAACTCCGGAAAAGCTCGTCGAATATGCCGAGCGCCCGGTGAAGCCTTCGGTCGCGGATGCATCCACCAAACTGTCGAAGCAACCCAGCAACGGGCTGGACTATCGCAAGATGCTCATCGATCTCTTGGATCAGATCGAGCGGCTGGGATCGCGGCTGCCTGTCGAGTTGCACATGACGTGCAAACAGTCCTTAAAGTCGGGAGCGCTGTACTTTATGCTCTCGATCTTCTGTATCGCCGGGACGAGCGCGACATTGTTTTTTGAAACTGGCGAACCGTGGTTCGCGAGTTTGGTTGATTTTGGGCAAGCGGCGTCATCTCCATTAGCCGTGTTACTGTCGCCGATCTGCGCGGTCACATCCTCTTTGTTTTTGTGTTTCATTTCCTTCTCCTGTTTCTAGCGTCTCATTCCATCGAGACTGCGTCACGGACAGGAAAAAACAAGAATCAGTAAAAGAGTGTCCACGATTTTGGAAACGCGACACCCAAGTCTGCATACAGGGTTAGGGCTAGGTTGGACGGATAAGCGGGGTTGGAAGGGGACAGCTTCCCGCTTATTACAGAGTCTGATCTGGGTAGTATGTCAGCAGGTCTTTCCTCAGTTCGCCGGACTTTTCCCACTGAGATGTAGTGTCCTTGATGAGTTCCGGAATGATCGAACCCGGCTTTCGGAATCGCTGTACCTGTTTTTCGATGGCGTCTTGGGTTGGCGGCTTCCGACCATACGCGCAATAGACCACGGCGAGCAAGTCTGTTACTAGCGAGCGGTTGGGTTTACCACTACACGCATTGACATAAGCTGCCAACGTGAACAGTTCATGGCCGGGAGGCAGTTCCAACGCGTGAGACCACAGCAGCGTCTCAATCGCGTGGCTGCACATCTCTGCCAATGCTCTCAGCGATCCGATGTCTTCGGGTTTAATGAAGATGAGTTCCAAGTCCGCAGCCGCTTGCTCTAGCTCAAGGGCTGTCTTCAAGAGCCGTCTCCGGGACTGATCCAGCTTGCGCCTGATACGTTGTTGCCGTTCATTATCTTTCGCAAGTTCGGACTGGGTTGCAGGCTTGTGACTAGCCTCTAAGAAAGCGAGGCGCAGCGCAACTTCTGGATCACAGTTATTTTCTGTGAGCCGCCCTAGCACTGCTCTTGGGCTATCCGAATGTTCTGGCGGGGTGTTAGCGGCGAGGAGATTTTCAAGCTGAAGCCAGCGAGCATCGATTTCCAGCGCGGAATCATCTGCCTGGGCACGACTAAGAACAAAGATTCCCGGGAGGCACCAGTCACCCCCGCGCTTCGCATTCTGCTTGAGGCATCGGTTGCGGGTAAGAAACCAGACGACCTTCTGTTTCCAATCAAAGATGCTCGCCGCGCTTGGCGTCGTATATGCAAAGCTGCAGGAGTTTCAGCCGGGAAGAACGGGGGATTGTTCCCCATGATGCGAGGCGCAGCTCAGCCAGAAATAAAAGAGCGAGTGGTGTTCCGACCTCGGTGATTATGAATTTGCACGGCTGGCGGTCTGAGCAAATGTTTCTGCGATATGGCATTGTTGACAACGCCGACAAGACGGCGGCCCTTGAACAGGAAGCGGAGTGGATAGGAGAGCAACTGCGCAAAAAAGACGAACAGAAACCCCCGGAAAAGCTTAACTAACCCCGCCGAAACCGAGATTGGTTACACTTTAGTTACAAAATGGATTCTTTGGCGCATCTGAAAAACGTAAGTTGTTGAAAAGATGGTAGGCGCGGCAGGACTTGAACCTGCAACCACCGGATTAGAAATCGGGGGTTTCTCTAGTTCCACTACAGCGCATGCTGAAAGGCGAACGAGAACGAAAAAGAAAAAGAGGACAAGCCCGGTGAAGCCAAGTATCGCGACTATGTTCTTCTAGCCCACTTGGAATCAGACAGACAGTACAGTACGCATCAGGAGCTGTCGGAAATGCTCAAGCTGTCGCGGCACAGGCAGCTTCCTGAGTTTGTGACAACACAGCCACCCGTCCCCTGATGCTTCAGTCAGCAGCAGGTCGCCGCGCAGATCGATGGAGAGGAGTGCCCTTGATCCTTCTGACCATGCAGTGGGGAACAAATGGCTCCCATCCGCCGACCAAGCTAACATTGATGATACAAGTTAGGATCATACGAGTTTAGACCTTGGACGTCGGAGTATTGACCGAATTGATTCTCGCAATCATTGCGCTTCTTTCTGTGGCCGGTGCATGGACGACATGGCGCCGCAATCCTCTCTTTTCCACTCGGTCGGCGCTGCATTCCATCGCGATCGTCCTGCTGGCGATCGTCGGGCTGGTTGCAGCCATCATTGCGGCAGTCAACTTCATTGAGGGCAAGTCGGAGGTGGTAGCCGGAATCACCTTGGGAGCGGTCATCCTTTTCGGTGCGTTCGGGTTGATCTTCGTCATTCAGACGTTTGCGACGCCGAAGGAGGCGCAGTTGCATACGGCCCTGCCTCCCTCCGCAAAGCTGGTGAACGTTTACCGGCGGAAGGTCCACAAAGCCGCGAAGATCACGGCGATGGTTGCAGCATGCTTCGGACTACTTGGATGGATCCTGCCCGGCAATTTCGGATTCGTGGCGTTTGCTTTCGGTGGTTTCACGCTTGTGATGGGCGCGTTTATGTTGTCTATCTGGTACGTAACGTCCAGGAATTTTGACCGCTCACTCACCGCGATGATTTCGAATTATTGGATCCATTGGCAATACCCGCAGGAGCAGTGGAACCAATGGATCGAAATACAGGCGCAACGCGCGCAGGCATCGCCTCTTCCGGTTTTCGTCTTTCGGCGTGATTGGCGAAAACTCATCTTGCCGTTTGGCATCATCGCCGGAGGAACTTTGATTTTTGGCCCGGGCTCATTTGTGTACCGGGCGCTCTACGTTCTGGGAATCTGTGGGCTCATATTGGTGTTGGGTCTCTTGTCGTCACGGGACAGCCGCAATATTCCCGGCAGAATCCGCAGCAAGATGCGAGCCGCCGCGCCCGAGACCTACTTCGGCCAGGATGGCGTGTTCTGCGACGGTGACTTCACCCCTTGGCTCAGCATGAACGTCTACCTGCTGTCGGCCTCGCTCGATTGGCGTCCGCCGCACAGTTTGCTATTTATCTTTGAGAAGGTCTTGCCGAACCCTTACACGGGAAATCAGCTCGTTGAGATCCGTCAAAGTGTCTTAATCCCTCCGAATGCGGAGGGCGATATTTCACGATTGGGGGAGCGACTCGCCGTCCGCTGCCCGAAAGCGCGGATCAGTTTCGGGGGCGCGCCTTAACGTGTTGCTGTTTTCGCACGCAGACCTGAACCAGGTGACACCCGTCTTGGACGAATATCTACTGCGTGCCGTTCCCATTCGTCACCTGCTGCTTGGGTCCATGTCCCTTGCAAAATACCGTTCGGATTTGCGTTCGGGTCGTTCGTCTGATAGCTGACCTTGCCGGTGCTATCCACCCAGGTGTAACTATACGAACTTGAGCAGATCGATTCACCGGAGAAAATTCCGCTCTCGTGACTCCCTGCTAGGCAGTCACACGCCAACGCAACCAAGCCGATTCAGCAGCTTCGCAGTGACCACTTTCGCCACAGAATCGCCAAGGATTCGCCTTCGAACTCCTCCGGAAATCCCACGGGTTAGCGACGACTTCGCGGCTAGCGGGCAGTCGCAGAGAATTCTTGAAGCTCTTCATTCCGTGTAACTTAAGCAAACGTCGGCTCTTGCGGGTCTCAGACCTGTACCGAGGGACTCGAATGTCTCCTTACTTCGCCACTCAGTCTGAGTGACTCTATGGAGGTTCGAATCCCCCTTTCGCACCAACAACCTAGCCGCGAGTGACGGCCGCTTTGTGGGCGACTAGGATGTACCCCTTGGCCTTGGCGTCCGCCTCGATCGCGTCCAGCGTGCACGTCCCGCCGCCGTTTGTCCCGCCTTCATTTCAATTTCAGCGAGCGCCAGACGGGCATCGAGTTCAATTCCCTTATAACCTAACTCTTTCGACTTGGCGGCTATGAGGGCCAACTCCCTCCGTGCCGCAATCTGTAAAGCGGAACGGGCGTGGTTCTTCCCGGCAGTCTCAATGCGGTCTGCAGTGATTGCGGTTCGCCAGCGGATTTCAGGATTCTGGCTCTTGGCTGCTTGCGGCCGCGCGTGTTGCACCGCCTCTTTTGCTGCCGCTCCTCTACCCTCCGCGAGCAGAGCGCGGGCAAGAAGGCCCCACGCAACGATTTCGTCGTCGCGGGCTTTCTGTTGCTGAAAAACTTCGATGGCCTGCCGGATCATCGCCTCTTGCTCGACTGGAGAATCTGCCTTCTCCAGCGACACACTCGCGAGTGTGAGCTGAGTCTCAGCAATGCTGAGCTTTTCACCGGCCGAGGTTCGTATCGTCAATGCCTGTTCGTACATCTTGCGGGCACCCACAAAGTCGGCTTCCTGGAGCGACAGGTTTCCTAAACTCCACATCGCATTGGCGGTCCAATCTTGATCGCCATACTTCTGCGTGAGGGCGAGGGATTCTTCGAATCCCTGCTTTGCTCCCTCCAGGTCTCCCTGCAACTGGTGGACGTTGGCGATGCCGTAATCGGCGAAGGCGACATTGCCTGTGTCCTCCCGGTTTAGCTGGAGTGCCTGCTCATAGAGTTGGATGGCACCGCGGAGGTCGCCCTGTTCCATCCGGTCCTCGGCAATGTTTCCGCTAACAACGGCCTGATACCTCTTGTCATCGAGGAGTCGAAATCCGGCGAGGGACTGGCGATGCATTCTCTCGGCGGTTGCAAGATCGCCCTGCGCTTCATAGATTAAACCGAGGTTGTT
>JBEKJF010000222.1:0-7942 GCA_050011375.1 Candidatus Sulfotelmatobacter sp. | reverse complement strand
AGCTGCATCGCTTTTCGGGTTCCCGAAATTCGAGTCTGCGCGCTAGCGTTTACCGTTTGTTCGTATCCGCCGGGCCCGTAGACCTTATCTTTGACGACGACATCCGATTCTTGCGCGGCTATGTCGATGACAATATCGAGAACCTCTGTTGTGATTGCCAACGATTTCTCGAAGTGCAGAGAGGACAGGCGTGGAAATTCTTCCGCCAGCGGCGCGCATGCACCGAAATCCAGCTCGTGCGAAACAATGATTTGTACTTTCTGTAGACGGCTCTTGGAAGTTGACACAATGATCCTTTTGGATCATTGCGGTTCCAACGGAAACAGAAGAGGTAGTGCCGTCGAATTGGCTGATGACCACGCCGACCGGAGGAAACCTGCCTTGGAGATGCCTTGGGCCAACGCCCAAGTCCGAGGATGAAACCCGCAGCAGGACTTCTTTCCTTTTCTGAGCCCGGATTACCCACCTTTGACCTATCCGATCAGTCGCTTTGTAGCTATCAATTTCTTAGATGCTGAAAATATGTTGTTGGTGACAAGCGGCTCGGGCGAAGCACCGATGACCAGGTTTATGAATGCTCATGGATTGTAGCGAACTGACGCCGACTCTCACCTAGGTAAAGTGACCAGCGCCGGCCACCTTCGTCGATGAATGCGGTGAGATGCCTACCAGGCTAGGTATCCCCGCCAATTCTCCCCTTCGATAATCGCGAATCCCCCTCCACGGCGGTATTTTGTACTGATGGGGTCTTTGGGTTTCTGTATGGCTGAACCGACCGCACACTCGAAGGACAGATCGTTTGGAACAGTGCCACTACATCTCCGGCTCTATACCTCGCTCCGACAGAGTGGTGCTCACCGCTACCTCACATTTGGCCGTGAGGGGATCGTTGTGTTTATCATCGGCTCCGATTTCGGTACCTGGACTTCATCCGGGCCTTCCGCATGTGCCTGCCAATCGCATTGCGGGTCCTTCTGCTTTCCTGCCCAAGGGACTGATCGATTCCGCGACTAAAGTATCAGCCAGATCATCGTCAACGCCGGACGAAGATCGTGGTATTGTTTCGACCGAGGCAAATCTCGGCAGGCCATCGAAGGGAGACTTCGAATCGATGGCACGCCGGCGGTTTCAAGACCCGAGACCTAGGCGTCGCGGCAAGTGGTGGGAAATTCAAGTCCGCCGCGATAAGTTCGTCGGAGGTCAGCTACGAAGAAGGAAAACGCGCGTGCGGATCGCGCCGGCAACCGTGCCGGAACGGGAGGCGCGCAAGATTGCGGCCGAGTATCTCCGTCCTCAGAACCAAGGACTGGAGCTGATCGGATCCGCTACCAACTTCAGCGAATACGTCGAAAACATGTATAAATCACTGCTCATGCCCCTGATGGCCAAAACGACTCAGGAACGCACGATAGCGATCAGGCTCGCGACCTTCGCCACGGTACCCGTGAAGAGTGCTTGCAGCGAGTTAAAGCCGGTGTCGAACGGACTCCCCTGAGCATGTGCTGCGAGAGGCGCGAGAAGAAGAAGTCCAAGCATCGACAGCTGCGGTAATGGGAAGCGAATCGGTCGATCAGTCTGTTGCTAGTCCGGGCCGATTTAGGAATCAAATGCGACATGCGAACCTCCGGGAGTGACCGTTAAACTTGCTAATGTGTGGGTCACCCTAGCGGGTCTGCGGCGGTCGCGTCCAATGACTTCCCGGATCAACGTTATTACTCCGACTCATAACGGGAGGCGACGGTCTCGCGTGTGACACTCGAATACAGATTCGGGGCGTTGCCTTCATTAGGGGCTTGACCGGGAGAGGCGCGGGTGTCAGACTACTTATGAAGCAAAGAGGCGTGGTGCGATCTTGCTTCCGTGTCTGAGTGCAAGTCGTCGTACAATAAACGTACAATAGGAACGGGATTGTAGGGATTTTGGGCCTTTAGGCCGGACGTGGAATCAATAAGTTACGTGTTATCAACGTCATAGAGTTGTTAAATCCCCCCTTCCGCACCATTGCAATCATTCTGAACAATTTAGGACTTCCAGATTCTATGCTTATCATTCTTGTCACTATCGTTCACGTGATCGTTTGTTTTTTTCTGATTATTGTCGTGCTGCTGCAGAGCGGTAAGGCCGGGGATATCTCGGCGGCGTTTGGCGGGCAGGGCAGCCAGGCTGCGTTTGGTCCGCGCGGCGCGGCCACGACGCTCTCCCGGGCGACGACGATTTCGGCGGTATTGTTCATGTTGACGTCGGTGACGCTCTCGATTAACGCCATCAAGCAGGGCGGGCCGAAGTCCGTGTTGCAGGGTGTGAAGTCTGCTCCGGCCAAGACGCAACCTGTAGCGCCGGCGCCGGCTCCAACTCCAGCGCCCGCCCCGGCGACTCCGCAGAAGTAAACTGAATCTCTATAAAGCCGAAGCTGCAGCAATTCAAATGCCTGCGTAGGGATTTTGCTGTAATTGAAATTCCCTCAATCGAGTGCTAACATCCGTTTATCGGCACTTATAAGCCGGGAGGTTTTTCATGTCGGAGAACAGCGGCAGCAGTTTTGGTTGGTTCCTGGCCGGGGTTGGCCTCGGAGCTTTGGTTGGAGTTCTCTACGCACCGCGTTCGGGAAGCGAGACGCGGGACCAAATTCGCGCTCGCGCCGAAGAAGGACGCGATTACGTGCGCACGCGCGCGCGCGAAGCCCGAGGGCAGGCTTCAGAGTGGGTTGATCGCGGACGGGATGTCGTGAATCAGCAAAAGGATCAGTTCCGCGCCGCATACGAAGCCGGTCGGCAGGCTTATCAAGAGGCTACGACGGAGACGACGGGAGCACCCAAGAATCTGTAATCTTCTTGGCGCAGGCGGTGTTCGCGGTCTTTGGGATGGCGCCCTATGGAAAACCTTACGATGGTGTTCATTGCCGTGACGTCCGCAGCCGTCGTCTTGCAGGCGTTTGTCCTTGTCTTTATGTATCTGGCCATGCGCAAGACCAGCGCCCGCATGGAAGCGATTGCTGAAGAAGTGAAGGGCAAGGCTGTGCCAGCGCTGGATTTAGCTCAGTCTGTGCTCAGCGAACTTCGCCCCAAGCTCGCCGTGATCACCGACAATCTGACGGAGACGACCATCGCGGTGCGCTCGCAGGTAGAGCGCATGGATGCGACGGTGACCGACGCGGTAGATCGCGCGCGCCTGCAGGTCATTCGCGCCGACGAATTGCTTACGCGCACACTCGACCGAGTGGAAGAAACTTCTGAGATGGTTCACAAGACCGTGATCTCTCCGGTGCGGCGGTTGTCAGGCTTGATCCAGGGAGTAACGACTGGCATTGAGTTCCTGATGGGCGGGCGCAGCCAAAGAAACGGTGGTAGCCGCGAGGCGCGGCGACCGGTGCCGCAGGACGAGATGTTCATCTGAATTCTATTGTTGCTTTCTGATTGTTGATTGCTGATTTAGAAACCAGATCCCTCCATCTTTGCCTCGCAGTTCAATCAAAAATCATCAATCAACCATTTCTTTTATGCGCTATCTAGTTCGAGCCCGCGTTAAGTCCGGCCGCGAAGGTTATCTGCTTCGGGCCATCGAGGAGGTAACGCTTGGACGAGGCTCGGTTGCCGAAGGCGAATACCTGCGCAATATGAATGAAGCGCGGCTCTGCGATGACGAGACCGTGCGCTGGGTCGAGGTCTGCTACTGTCCCACGCCGTTGCTCGAAGAACGTCCCTACTGGGAAGAATATTTCGATCTCGCGAAAGTGCAGGATGCTCACGACCGGCGCAAGTGCCGCGACGAAAATGGAAGCGAACCGTGGGCTTGCTCCGATTGCGGTTGCACCGCGCGGCTGGAGCAGAAGTTGAAAGCGTCAGGAGTGCCCTTTCTGGATGCGCTCAGCGGCAAGAAAAGATGAGCTGCGGGCCCGCCCGCTGCCCGCTTTGCGAAGTTAAAACTCCGCGGCGGCGCCATGCAAATTCTTTCAGCATTGACAGCTTGTGATGCCCCAACAATAATGGCGGGCACGCGCGCAGTCCTATTCCTCCCCCCAACGCCGCGCGGAGATCTCTTTACTCAGGATTTCCCAGCGGCTGTTTCTTTAGCCCAGACCATCGCCCCAGGAGGCCTTATGGTAAAGCTGTGCTTGATGAGAACAACATGCTTGGCGCTTCTAATATGCGCAGCCGCAATCGCGCCTGCCCAGAATTTTAAGAGCCTGATGAACTTCAACAAGGGCAATGGCGAAATGGGTCCTTACGGGCCGCTGATTCAGGGCTCCGATGGAAACTTTTACGGCACTTCCGAGGCGCTGGTGCCCGTTGGCTCGCTGGGCAAGGCCTATAAGATGACGCCGGAGGGCATTTTGACTACGCTTTATAGCTTCTGCTCGCAAAAGAATTGCAGCGATGGCGCGTTTCCCTCGGGTGGACTGATTCAGGCCGGCAACGGAAATTTCTATGGAGTGACGTACGAGGGCGGATCACGCAATGGCGGCATAATCTACGAACTCACCCCGTCGGGGAAGCTCACCACACTGTATAGCTTTTGTTCGCAGACGAACTGCGCGGACGGCCAGGGTCCGGTCGGCGGACTGACCCAGGGGACCGACGGGAACTTCTACGGAACGACGCGGGCGGGCGGGATCGAAACGGGACTATACAACGGAACCATCTTCAAAATCACGCCGTCGCGCCAGTTCACAACGCTTTACAGCTTCTGCTCCCAGGCGAATTGCGCTGATGGCGGTGCCCCGCAAGTGTCGCTGGTACAAGCCAGCAATGGGAATTTCTACGGGACAACAGGGCAAGGGGGCGTATCCAGCTACTGCGTCGACCCATCCATAGGATGCGGCACGATCTTCGAAATCACGCCAACGGGAAAATTCACCACGCTCTACACCTTTTGTTCGCAACCGAATTGCGCTGACGGCGATTTTCCATATTATTCCGGGCTGATCCAGGCCAGCAATGGGAACTTCTACGGGACAACCTACCAAGGCGGCGCCAACGGCAACTATGGGACGGTTTTCGAAATCACCACGTCGGGTAAGCTGACCACGCTCTACAGCTTTTGCGCCCAAGCTGGCTGCGCGGACGGCGAGTCTCCGAGCAGTGGCCTGGTGCAAGGCACGAACGGAAACCTTTACGGAACTACCTTGGAGGGCGGAACAAATTGTTTCGACGCCTATTGTGGCACTGTGTACGAAATTACGACGGCGGGCCAGCTGACCACATTGCACGTTTTCAACCCGGCGGTGCAGGGAGCGAATCCGACGTCGCTCATGCAAGCCACCGACGGTATCTTCTACGGAATAACGACAGACGGCGGGAACAATGACGACGGCACCATCTTCAGCTTGTCGCAGTGATGACGAGCGCCTTCCATCGGCTTAGCATACGAGGAAACTAGGCCCATTCAAGCCCAAAGACGGCTTGAATGGGCCACCGTCCACGGTCCAATTGTAGGAAACCTATTTGTTCTGGAGACTTAGCCGCGCCAGCAGCGCGTATGCTTTGCGAAACCACGGGCGTTCACGGCGGCGTTGATAGTTCGGCATGGCCCGGCGCTGATCCAGAATTTTCTGCGCCCACTGCCGCGCTTCCTCCACCCGGCCCTGTGATTGCAGGAAGGCCGCGTAGTTGTAGTACGTTTCAGAAATAGTGGAAATCTTTACCGCCTGCTGAAACATGGCGTTGGCTTTGTCAGGCTGCCCGGTTTGTGCGTAGGCGTATGCCAGCAGTCCTTTGGCGCGATGGAAGTCATAGTTGGCGTCGGCGGAGACTGCGCGCTCAAGGTCGGGCACGGCCACTGCGAAATCCCCCAGCTCTGTCTCGGCGACGCCGCGGCGGTAGAAGGCGTCCACGGAGTCGGTTCGCGAGGCTATCGCCTTGTCGTAGCTGGCGCGGGCGCGCGCGTAGTCGCCGTTGTCGAGATAGAGCAGGCCAAGTTCTTCGTAGTTGCCGGCCGAGGGATTGTCGAGGATGGCGCGCTCGAGTTCGCGAATGCGGCGGCGGCGCGGGAAAACCTGAAAGGATGTGCTGAGGAGACCAGCGTCGGGAATTACTTCGGCGACGATATAAATTACGGCGCCAAACCAACCCAGAAATAGGATGATAAATATCCAGTAGGTGTCCGGCCGGCGGCGGATGAAGTGGACAATCGCCAGCGCCTGCAGCAGAAATCCCCAGCCGTGTAGGAAAAAGAAGAGCGATCCCATGGGAGGGGAAAATATAACACGGGCTGCGGGCTGCGGGCTTCGGGCTTCGGGAAAAGCTCTGAGTCTGATCACGCTCGGCAACATGTGTGACAATGAAAGAGTGACGAGCGCGAACGAAAATGGCCGGAGCCCGGTTGCCGAAGCCCGAAGCCCGATCTCGCTGATCGCCTCCGATATCGACGGCACGCTGCTCAACCCGCAGTTTCAGATTTCGCCTGACGATCTTTCGGCTCTGCGGCGGGCCCATGATTCCGGCATCGAAGTGGTGTTGGTCACGGGACGCCGTCATACTTTCGCATTGCCGATCGCGCAGCAACTTGGCTTCGATTTGTGGGTGATCAGCTCGAATGGCGGGGTGACGCGGTCGCTCGCGGGAGAAACCTTTCATCGCGACCTGATGCCACGGGAGATTTGTCGCGAGTTGGTCGGAGCGATGCAAGAGTTTCGGGGCAATACCGTTCTTACCTTTGATAAAGAAACCAGAGGAGCCATTGTGCTGGAGCACATGGATGATTTGAATGCGAGCATCCAGCGCTGGCTCGAGAAAAATATGGCTTACATCGAGTTCGTAGTTCCGATCGAGAAGGCGCTGGTCGCTGATCCCGTGCAGGCCATGTTTTGCGGATCGATGGCGAGGATGAGCGCGGCTTTGCGAACGCTTGACGGCTGCGGGATGGGCAACCGCATCACGGTGCTGCGCACCGAATATCCTAATCGTGATTTGTCGATGATCGACGTGCTGAATGCAGGCTGCTCCAAGGGGCACGCGCTGGAACGGTGGGCTGCGCATCGCGGCTTCGGGCGCGAGCAGGTCATGGCCATCGGTGATAACCACAACGATGTGGAAATGCTTGAGTTTGCCGGGCATCCGGTTATCATGGGGAATGCCTGCGAGGAGCTGCGCGGGCGCGGTTGGAATTTAACTTTGGGCAATGACCAGTGCGGCGTAGCGGCGGCAGTGGCGCAAGTTGTCAGCTAGAATATTGATATGAAGAAGGCGATCCAGATCGGCTTATGGGCAGCAGCGGTGGCCTCTCTGGGTCTGACTTCGCTTCCCTGCCCGGCGGCGGATTCAGCTGTGTTGCGCAACGGATTCTCCATCCGTCATGAGCGCCGGCAAGTGATCGGCACAATCACGCGACTGTACCTCGGTGGGGATGAATCGAGCTTTGTCGATGTACCGACGGTGGAGATTGACCACATTGAAGAGTTGCCAGCCGATGCCGCCGCTGAGCCGGTTAAAGACGCGCCTGAGTCGGCCGCGAAGTTGCAGGCTTCCGCGAAGAAGATCGCGCAACCAGTTGATCTGAATGAGGTTGTGAATGCCGCCAGTGGCACCTATCGGCTTGATCCTGACCTGGTGAATAGCGTGATCCGCGCCGAAAGCGGCTTCAATGTGCACGCGGTTTCGCCAAAGGGCGCGCAAGGACTGATGCAGCTCATGCCGAAGACCGCCTCGGACTTGGGCGTACAGAACGCGTTCGACCCGCAGGCGAACGTGGAAGGCGGAACACGCTATCTGCGCGAATTGCTGGAGCGCTACGACTTCGACCTGGTGAAGGCACTGGCGGCCTACAACGCTGGGCCGCAGCGGGTGGAGCAGTACGGCGGCGTACCTCCTTATTACGAAACCAAGGCCTACGTAGCGCGCATCGTGCGTGATTTCAATAAAAAGAAACTTGCCGCCAACGCCGCAGCAAAGACTGCATCGCAGCCTGCAAGTCATAAGACTACAGCAAGCAAATCAAGCGGAACTAC
>JBEKJF010000221.1:0-7955 GCA_050011375.1 Candidatus Sulfotelmatobacter sp. | reverse complement strand
ATAAAGTTCGCTTAAGTGCAGGTTGGTGCTGGCTCACCGTTCCTCTCAGAACGGCTGGCAAGTTCGGCGATCTTTCCATCCATGAGCTGGAAATTGCATCCGAGAGACCCTGGGCTTCCAAGCACTGGGAAATGTTGCGACTGAATTATTCGCAATCGCCATTCTTCGACCAGCACTCTGGCTTTTTTCGAGATGTCTACACTCGCACATGGCTTAAGCTCGCGGATCTTATGCGCGAGGTCACTGGTTATCTGCTCGAGGTCTTCAGCATTCGCACGAAACTCTATTTCAGTTCGCAGATGAAGGGCCGCGGAAAAAAGGATGAACTGGTCTTGAACCTGTGCCGCGAGCTTGGGGCCACGGTTTACCTCTCAGGCCCGATGGGAAGAAAGTATCTGCGGGAGGAGTTGTTCGGCGAGCACAACATCGCCGTCCGATATGATGATTACCATCACCCTGTGTACTCACAGGTGTATCCGGGGTTTGAGCCCTTTATGGCGGCGATCGATTTGCTATTCAATGCGGGTCCTGCAAGCCGCGAAATCCTTTTGAAAGATCAGGAACGGATTACGTCATGAATGTGCTGGTGGTTGCAGCCCACCCCGATGACGAACTGCTAGGATGTGGTGGAACCGCGGCCCGACTGGCGCGCGAGGGGCACTCGGTGTACATGGCGATACTGGGGGAGGGAATTACGTCGCGGCACACCCAGCGTTCGAATGCCGATCCTGCGGAGCTCACCAGCTTGCACGATTGCAGCCAGCGCGTTGCTGATCTGCTGGGGGTGAAGGAACTGTCTCTGCACGGATTGCCTGACAACCGCTTCGACACGCTTCCATTGCTGGATGTGATTAAGCTGGTGAAGAGCTTGGTTGAGCGCTGGCGGCCGGCTGCGATTTATACCCACCACGGTGGGGATTTGAATGTGGATCACCAGGTGGTGAGCCGCGCCGTGCTCACCGCGGCGCGCCCTATCGAAGGTGGTCCTGTTCGGGAGCTTTACATGTTTGAGGTCGCATCCTCCACGGAGTGGGCGTTTCAGCAATTCGCGCCGGTGTTCAAGCCGAATGTTTTCGTGAACATCGAGTCCACATTGTCGTTGAAACTGGAAGGCATGCTGCAATACGAAAGCGAAGTTCGAAAGTTCCCGCATCCTCGGTCTCCGGAAGCACTAACGGCGATTGCCCAGCGATGGGGCAGCGTAGTGGGCTGTAAGGCGGCGGAGGCTTTTGAGGCAGTAATGCTGATTCGCTGAGCGCACGAAATCGGAAGTTGGGACGAGAGACGGTATTGAAGGTTCTTCTATTACATCCCGAAGACTCTCCTTGGGACGATGCGTGTTGCCGCTCGCGCTGGGATCTCATCGTCGATCTGGGTTTCGCAAGTTCCTATACCTACGAGGAGTGGAGCCGCCGATCGGGGGCGCGAGTTATCAGCATTTACCAGTTAGATAGACAGACGGATGGCTATCGCTCGGTCAACCAGTTTATCGAGCGGGGAAGAGGACGGCTTCTGGATCGCATGGGGTTGGACTGGTGGGAAATTCTTGCGGTCTTGAGCTATCACGATCTGCGTGGGTTCTATCTTCTGCAACAGTTGCGGCGCGAAATTCCTGGCGGATGTGAGTTAGTGGCGAGTCGTCAGCATCTTTTCACGAGACTTCTCGAACAGATTCTGGACCGCCCTGTGCGCTGTCTGAAGATCGACGGTCGCGGTCCCGCGCATACCGTTGCTCGCATGCTGCGCTCCGCCCGGAAGTTGCGCCCTGCGCAGATTGCTGAGATCGCGTTCGATAAATGGGACATGGATTACCGGGTCCGGCGTCTCCTGACCACGCATAAACGGGCAATGCTGACGGAGCCTGCCGTATTGTTGCCTTCGGCGTACTCGAATGTGACACGATCGGTACTCGCCTACGCTGCACAGTTACCGCATCGCCGATTTCTGTTGGCGACCACTCGCCGCAGCGCGGTGCCGGCTCGCGTTCCCGACAATGTAACGGTTGTTCCCTTGTCCGCCTACGCCGCGCCTTCCAGCGCTACTCACAAACACACCGTCGAGCTCAGAAACGCGTGGGAGGAATTCCGGCGCACGATGCTGCCGAAGGTCGATGAATTCCGCATCGCGGCGAATGCCGGTCTTTGGGATTATTTTCCAGCGCATCTGGAACATGGCTTGCGTCTTCGAGAAGCCTGGAAGCGCTTACTGGAGTCTGAGCCGGTGAAGGGCGTTTTGTGCGGGGATGACCTCAATTACCACACCCGCTTGCCGCTGATTCTGGCGCACGGCAACGGTCTTAACGCGACATACTGCAGCCACGGCGCTCTCGATGGTGGATTTCTCTTTAAAATGCCGTTCGCGGATTCCTATCTGGTGAAAGGCGAGATGGAAAGAGACTATCTGCAACGTGCCAGTGCCATCGAGCCGGAGAAAATCTGCCTGGGAGCGCCGGGAAACAATAGGACTGCAGGTCAAGGCGATCACCGCAGTGGGGCGTTAGTTTTTTTTTCCCAACCGTACGAGGTCGAAGGTGGCCGCGCCGACGAAATTTATCGCGAACTGTTGCCCCGCCTGTGGCGCGCCGCAAACAGAAGCGCACGGAAGATGATCGTCAAACTGCATCCGTTCGAAAGCAAGCAGGCTCGAAAGGCGCTGGTGACCTCGATTCTGCCAGAAGCTGGGCCCGATCAAATCGAGATTGTCAGCGGTGTGCCCCCAGAAGAGATCATGTCGCGCACTTGGTGCGGCGTGACGGTCGATTCCAGTGTCGCTGTCGAATGTGCTTTGAGGCAGATACCGTTTTTCTTGTGCGGCTGGCTGGACTTCATGGGCTTGGGTTATCTGCAACAATTCGGGGGATTCGGAGTGGCCCAGGTACTAAACTCGCCAGAGGCCATTGAACAGATCCCCGAGATGGTCGCCGGACGCCGATCTCTTCAGTCGACGGACCGGATCTGGCATGAAGCAGATCCTGCACAGTTGGATGAGATCATGTTTGGAACCCGGCAAGTGCTCCATGCCGCCTGATTGGAAAATGTATAAAAAATTAAGCGCTGCAGGAGAAGTTAAAACTTGCGCATAGTGGTGCGGGAGGAGATTCCGGAAGACCCGGAGTTGCGGCGGTCCTGGAACGAACTGGCCCTGCGCATGGAGCGTCCGGAGGTTTTCTACACCTATGAATGGGCAGTCGCTGTTCAACGCGCCTATGCGGGTTCTTCGAAACCGCTCCTGATTCTAGCCTATGAAAACGAGTTGCTTGTCGGCTTGGTTGCGCTTGCCAGGCAAAATACTGGGCCTCTTGGGGTTGCCTTTCTTACGGGCAGTACCGCCGACTATTGTGATTTTTTGAGCGAGCCGGGCAGGCGGCAGGAATTTGTAGAAGCGGTTTTTGCTGAGCTGACGAACCGGAACATCAGTAAGTGTGTGTTGGCGAATTTGCCGGCAGATTCATCCTCTGTCGCGGCGATTTCGGCCGCCGCTTCGAGCCGCCGATACCATCTGCACTCCCGTCAAGGTTATCTCTGCGCTCGTGTGCTAATGGGTTCTCCGGAAGAACGAGTTGCGCTGAAACAGGCGACGAGCGGGAAGAAGAAGCTGCGGCGCTATCTGCGCGACTTGGAAAAGAAGGGTAAAGTTTGCTTCCGGCATGACGCGCAGTGGGACCATGTCGAACCGATTCTGCAGTCTTTCAACCGGGCGCACGTTGCTCGCTTTCTTATCACGGGACGGATCAGCAACCTGACTCGACCGGAACGGCGCACTTTCCTCTACGAGTTGGCTCGTGAATTGTGTCGCGCCGGAGCACTCACCGTCAGCCGTCTGCTAGTGGATGAAAATACTGCGGCCTGGAACTACGGATTCCAATTTGCTGGCAGTTGGTTTTGGTACCAGCCCACGGTTAACTCCGGCTACGAAGACCTTTCTCCGGGATATTGCCTTCTCGCGAAAATCGTGGAGTCCGCTTGTGACCGTCCTGACATCGACGTCGTTGATCTCGGATTGGGAGCGGAAGATTATAAGTATCGCTTCGCGACCGTCGAGCGCCAGACTCTGTATCTCGTGTTGAATAAGTCGTTTTCTGGCCATGCTCGCGCGGTTGCGCGCGATAGAGCAGCCGAGGTCGCTAAAGGTTCGCCTAAGATCGAAAGTTTCCTGCGACATGCCATTTCGTATTTCGCAAAATTGAAGGTGCGACTTCGCGAAACGGGTTTCGCGGATATGTTGAGGTCGGCCTCGCGGCGGATTTCGCGTTCGTTTTATTCCTTCGAGGAAGTGCTTTTTTTTAGCTGGACCGCCAGAGCCGAGAATTTCGCAGAATCTCGCGGTCTGACATTGCGCCAATTCGATTCCGATCTATTAGGGCCAGCCGCTATGACCTACGTGGACGACCCAGCCAGTCTCGATTATCTGTTGCGCTGTGCTCAAAGGCTGCGGTCGGAAAGCGATCGCGGATTCGTATTGCTCAGCGCCGATGGAATTCCCGTTCACTTTTGCTGGGCGAAGGATTTCGAGGGCTTTAGAATCCCGGAACTAGAGCGGACTCTACAGGCGCCTGGCGCGGACGCGGTAATGATCTTCGATTGCTTTACTCCAGCCTCAGTCCGGGGCCGTGGATTGTTCGCATGCGCGATCGCAACCTTGGCAGATCAATTGAATGCCGAGGGCAAAGTGCCGTGGACCTTCGGCGCTGCATCAAATCAAGCCGCGCTGCGCGGCATCAAGAAATCCGGTTTCGCTTATAAATTCACTTTAGGGCGCAAGAAATTCTTTTTTCATCAGGAAGCAAAGGACTCGATTCCTTCGCCCGATCCTGCGAATATCGCTAGTTCTGTATCGGCTCCTTAACCAGAGCTGTCTGAAACCAGGCGCAACCACAGTTCATGAAGGCAAACTTTAACGAGGCCGCCGACTCACCGCCGATTACGCCGCCCGCGGCGGAGACGGAAGTCCTTGACCGTGAATTCGGCCGTACCCTCGGCCAAATATCCCGGCACTCTGTGGTGTTTTTTGCCGGTACGCTGTTCACGATGGCGGCGGGCTATCTCGTCAAGATTTATGTGGCCCGCGTTCTCGGTGCCGAACAGTTGGGACTGTATGCCCTTGGCATGACGCTCGTGAGCCTCACGCAGCTGTTCGGAACGCTGGGTTTGCACGGAACTGCCGCACGCTACGTTGCCGTCTATAAAGCGAAAGGGAATTGGAATGCGTTGCGCGGCCTCCTGACCCGAAGCGTCGGCATCGTAGTCTTCCTGAACCTGGCGCTCGCTCTTGGCCTGATCTTCTGCGGAGGCTGGATCAGCCGGAATCTTTACCATGCCCCCGATCTGTCCCAGTATCTCCCTCTTTTCGCGGCACTATCGGTTCTCGGCGCTCTCAATGTTTTTTACTGTCAGGTTCTCGCGGGATTCAAGGAGATAACCAAGCGCACAGTCATTACGAACTTCGTCGGAAGTCCGCTGGTGATTGCTCTCACCGTTCTGCTGCTGGCTCTGGGTACGGGCATGTGGGGCTACCTGTCGGCGCAGATCATCAGTAACGTGGCCGTGGTCACGTTGCTTGTAGTGGTGGCCTGGAGGCTTACTCCCGCACCCGCTCGCTTTTCATTCTCGGCTTTGCCGCCACTCGACTCGGACGTCAAATCCTTTACTGCCGCTGTTTTTGGGATGAACGTTGTCGATTTTCTCTCAACGCAGGCGGACAAGATAATTCTTGGGCTTTATCTGAATGCTCGTGTGCTGGGAATTTATGTCCTTGCCTCCACGCTGTCGGCTTTTATCCCGATCATCCTTCAATCGGTCAATCAGATTTTTGCCCCGGTGATTGCGGACTTGCACGCGCAGGGTCGGCAAGACGTTTTGGAGAAGCTTTTTCAGACTCTCACCAAGTGGATTCTAGGGCTAACGCTTCCTCTGGGCTTCGTCATAATCGTTTTTGCCCAGCCGCTGATGCGTATCTTCGGGCCGGATTTTGAGGCGGGCCGACTCGTACTGGTGATCGGCGCGGTCGGGCAACTGGTGAACTGCGGGGTCGGCTCCGTTGGCTACCTTTTGTTGATGTCGGGAAACCAGAAGCGGCTAATGAAGGTCCAGTTCGCCATGGCAGGAGTTTCTGTGCTCATGAACGTCGCGCTTATTCCGCTCCTCGGCATAGTGGGAGCCGCTATAGCCGCCGCCGTCGTCAATGTTGGGCAGAATCTTTGGAATCTTTACGAAGTGCGCAAGGCGCTGAAAATTTTTCCTTATAATCGGGGCTACTATGCGCTGCTGATTCCCACGGTGTTCACGGCGGTCGCGGTGACATTGCTGCGGTTGTGGACGGCTGCGACCACCCATCAATGGCTCGTCATTTTGGTGGCATTGGCTCTGGCGTACGCGCTGTTCGGAGGCTTGTCCATTGCATATGTGCTCGATGCGGACGATCGAATGATTGCTCGAAGTGCATGGTTGAAGCTGCGCGGTATGCGCAAGAAAGGGTAAACGCGTGATGACCCAATACCGGACGGTCAATTTGCCCGAGGATCTGTGCGCGGCCGCGGAGAAACGCCTGCCGTCTCGATTCGATAGTCTTGAAGCGCTACTTAGTTTTCTGCTGCAGGAAATAGCCAAAGACGAAGCCAGCAGGCTCGATCAGGCGGAAGAGCAAGTTCTGGAGCAGCGTCTCAGAGATTTGGGCTACATTTAAGAGCATTATTGCGACTGCCAGATCATCATCGGTAAGCAAACACGCAAAGAGTGTTTTTCGAATCACGTTTCCAGTCGATGAAGAAACGCTCCCTGGTATTAGTCACGGTGGATTGCCTGCGGGCCGACCACGTCGGTTTTCTGGGATACTCGCGTGCTGTAACCCCGGCTCTGGACGCACTTGCGCAGAACAGCGTTGTTTTTTCCGATGCCATCGTCGCCGGCGCGCCAACTTATTTTTCCTTTCCTGCAATCATGGCTTCGCGCTACCCGCTGGCGCTGGGTCGCGACATTCTGGGCATCGCCCCGCACGAAGTAACTTTGGCTACTTCGCTTCGCGATGCTGGATATACGACGGCCGCTTTTCTTGCGGGCAATCCTTATCTCAGCCCTCACTTTGGGTATGAACAGGGCTTCGCCACGTTCCGCGATTTTCTGGAGTCGGGATCTGCCGACAAATCAGTGCCTGGGGCCGTCCCGTCAACGAACTTTCTGTCGGATTTCAATCGTCGAATACAAGCCGACTCGCGGCGAATTGGGCTGACTGGGGCTGCCTACGACGCGCTTTATTTTTGGTACTGCCAGTGGCGCTTGCGGCGTGAAAATGTCTCCATGGATAGCCTTCGCTGCTATCCCCCAGCCGACGTCTTGGTAAATGAGGCGATTTCGTGGCTGAGTGGGATGGACGAGCAGCCTTTCTTTTTATGGCTGCACCTCATGGACCCACACCACCCTTACTATCCTCCGGTAGAAGCTCTGTCGTCCCTGGGTAAATCCGACATAACTCCGCGTCGGGCACGGTTTCTAAATTCTTTCTGGAACCGGGGCGATATCGGCGCGAGAAGGCTCGAACGGCACCGTGACGAGATTATTTCGCTTTATGACGCGGGCATTTTCTGGGTAGACAAGCAGATTTCGCGCCTGATGCAGGCCTTGCAGCGTTCTAAACAGTGGGATGAAACGGTATTCGCCGTGACGGCAGATCATGGAGAAGAGTTTCTCGAACACGGCAGGCGCTACCACTCTCCGACGAGTTTGCCCGAACAGTTAATTCATGTACCCCTACTTCTTCGTTCGCCGGAAGTTTCTGGCACGCGGCTTTCTCAGGGTCCTTTTAGCCTGATTCATCTTGCTCCAACTCTATTGGATGCTGTCGGCGTTGCGGTTCCTGATAGTTTTCAGGGCCGAAGCCATTGGAAAGAGATCTCAGCGGGAAACTTATTCAGCGAGCCTGCCATTGTCGAGTGCGTTGCATCCAACAATCCCATCCAGACC
>JBEKJF010000220.1:0-7989 GCA_050011375.1 Candidatus Sulfotelmatobacter sp. | reverse complement strand
ACACCACGACCTGCTCGACATTCTCAGGCGTGTACTTGGGAAAGTGGCAAACCTCGGCCAGTTGCCGCCCCAGCGAGGCAAACTCGCCGCGCAGAATCCGCGCCCGTTCAGCTTCAGTTTTTTCGGGGAACGCCATGGCGAGGTTGCGCATGCCTACTTTGCGCAATCTCACGTGCAGAATGTAAACGATATAAGAGAGGCCGATGCCAACAGCCCGCGCCACCGGCC
The DNA here is from genome assembly GCA_050011375.1 of Candidatus Sulfotelmatobacter sp. GTDB lineage: Bacteria > Acidobacteriota > Terriglobia > Terriglobales > Acidobacteriaceae > Sulfotelmatobacter. The sequence goes on along the minus strand of JBEKJF010000220.1, from coordinate 7,761 downwards.
GCGGGAGGATGCCAAGAATTGTGATGAACGGCCAGGCTGCCGCGTACTCAAGTCGCTGCCGCATTAGGGAAGCGGAACGCTAAACCGCCGAAACATCTGTGTCAAACAGCCGAAAGACGCGGAGCCAAAGCTTCACCCCGTGAAACCCCGTGTCCTCCGTGGTGAAAGATTCTACGTAGCGGAAGCCGGAAGCCGGAAACCGGAAGCCGAATTACTTAGCCGCTTCCTGCGCCCACTTAGCCAAAGTAGTCAAAAACGAATTCGCTACCGGCGGCGCTTCGATCTCTCCCGTCAGCGACGTCTTAAACGGAACCATGCGCCCGTAAAACTCCCGCGTGCTGTCCTTATCCTGCTTGATCACGGCGCCGTTCAACGTAATCCCGGCAAACAGCCCGCGCGCCCGCGAATACGTCAGCACCTCGGCCCGCATCTTCCAATCCGTATTTCCTTCGGCGTGACGCCCCACCGGCCCCGCCGCCACTGAAGCGTCCGCCCCCAGCGCGAACTCGCTCGACAGAAGATGCTTCATTCCATCTTTATTCATGATCAGCATCACCAGATCGACCGCCTGCCCGCCAATCTGAAATCCAAAGCTGCCGCCAGTCACCGTGAAAAATGCCGGAGCGCTCCATCCCTTCGGCGTGCGGCAACTCGCCAGCCCGCGCCCATACTTCCCGCCTACAAAAAATCCGCCCTTCAACATCGACGGCACCACCGCCACGCATTCCGCCGAGCCCAACACTTCCTGAGGAATCCCCGCATCCGGCGCAGCCTCAATTTCATTCAGCACATCCGCCGCCGCCTGCACGCGATCCGCCGCCTTCGATTCTTTCGGCTGGTCATCCGCCGCAAAGCAGAACGAACAGAGAGACACAACTAGGGTCAACAGTAAAAACTTTTTCATGTTTCCTCGTGAACAAGAATTCTCTGGGAATCTCGTTCTAGCATTGTAAACGAGTTGCCACCTTATGTATTGGCGGGAGGTTCGCGTTGCCGTCGTCACAACCCCTTGCCCCACGCCAACCGTGAGTTCCCGCCCGCAGTGGGCGGTTTGAAAAACTGACCCACTACCCTTCCTACCTCGTCGGCTTGACACTCGTAGTAGAATAAGTGCGACTTTAACTCCCCCCAAAGTAGCCGGTTAATTTAATCCCCCGCAGACGCGACTCACAGGTTTAGAAAGTCGACCACCGTCCACTATCTGAGGGCCCTGTTGTGACTCAAACACTCAGAAGGAGTAGTACCCATGAAAGCTAAAACGATTTCACAAGCTAATAAGCCTTCACTAAATAGGAGTCAACTTATGAATGCTCCAAGAATTTCACGCTTCATCAAAATCATGCTTTTGTTGAGCGCTGTCCTCGCCGTCACCCTGGGCCTTAGCCTCAGCGCTCATGCTCAAAGCGGCGCCATCATCGGTTCCCTTCAATCCGTCGCGACCTTTGCCAGTCTTGTCAGAGACAGCTCGGGAAACATCTACGGGGTAGAGAACGCCGGAGAAGCCAGCTGTCAGGAAGGAGACTGTGGCAAAGTGTTTCAGTTAACCCAGAACTCCGGCATTTGGATGCAGACGACCCTTTACACTTTCACCGGCAGCACTGACGGCTCCCAGCCAGCTGGTGGCCTGATTCTCGACAGCGCCGGAAATCTCTATGGAACCGCCTCTGCCGGTGGCGATCTCGCCGCATGCAACGGCGCCGGCTGCGGCGTCGTTTTCAAACTATCTAAATCGGCCGGTGGAGAGTGGTTTGAAACCGTCCTCTACACATTCAAGGGCGGCAGCGACGGAGGACTGCCAACCTCTCTCATTCAGAACACGTCTGGCGTGCTCTTCGGCGCAACTTCTTTCGGAGGAAACCTCAATACCTGCGCTGGATCGGGCTGCGGCGTCGTCTTTCAACTCTCCGCCGGGGTAACCGGCTGGAATGAAACCGTCCTCTATTCTTTTACCGCCGGAAGCAACGGCCAATCCCCTGCCGGCCTTATTTTCGGCTCCTCGGGCAACATCCTCGGAACAGCAATCGTCGACCTTTACCAATGTGCGAATTTTTGTGGGGCTCTGGTGTTCGAGCTCTCAAAGAGATCGAAAGGCTGGCAGGAATCCACGCTTCACAAATTTCAAGGCCAGTTCGGATTTCAAGGAGCGATCGGACCACAATACTTCAGCCCGCTGATCTCCGACGCTTCGGGGAATATCTATGGCACAGCCTACTCAGGCGGCAAAGGCTGCAGCCCGACCGGCTGCGGCTTCATCTTTAAGTTGTCTCCCCAAGGCGCAGCGTGGAAGGAATCTACTCTGTACAGCTTCGGCGGCGAAGCCGACGGCGCAGGTCCTACTGCCGGTCTCGTCTTCGATCCCGACGGAAATCTATACGGCGGCACGCAAAACGGCAACGTCACCGGATGCAACCCATTCGAATACGGCTACTGTGGCCAACTCTTTAAACTTTCTCAAGGTTCCAATGGCTGGACCGTCGCAGCCGTGTACGGCACACCCTATTTTTGGACACCAACGGGCAACATGCTGACCGACGCCTCAGGCAACATCTACGGCTCAGCTTGCGACGAATATTATTACAACGGAGGGGATGTGCTTGAGATTATTCCGTAGCCAGGATTATCGACGGACAAAAAATCGGGGCTGAAAGTAGTGACCCTAATCGCTACTCCCAACCCCGTCTCCCAGGTTCTGTGGTAGGTGAACCGAGTATGCCGCCTACTAGCTTTTCCCGCAAATTACGAAGGTCAGTGTCCCAAAGTTACTGAGATCAGGTCTTGGATCTTAGGTATTAGGTCTTAGGCAGAACCTAAAACCTAAGACCTAAGGCCTGCCTTACTACTTCGCCGCCACCAGCGAATGCGTAATCGCATGCACCGACAGCGCAATCCTATTCTGCACGCCCACCTTGCGCATCAATTTCGCCACGTGCGCCTTCACCGTGCGCTCCTCAATGCCCAACTGCGCGCCAATCTCTTTATTCGACCGTCCCGCCACCAGCATCTCCAGCACTTCTTTTTCGCGATCGGTAAACGTCACGCGCCCCGCCGGAAAAATCCGCCCCGGCGACGACGACACCCGCTCAATAAACATCGAAAGCACTCGTCGCGGAGCCCACACCGATCCCTGGCTCACAATGCGAATCGCCTGCGCAAACTCTGCCGGCGAAGCCGCCTCATCCACATACCCCTTGGCCCCAGAAGCAATCGCCTTCAGAATCGTCTCTTCGTCCACGCCCGACCCAGTCACAATAATGCGCAGATCCGGTCGCGTCGCCTTCAGGCTGGCCATCACATCAAACAGATTCTGCCCCGAGCGATTTCCCAGCAGGATCAAGTCGACGCCCTGCAGCGTGGAAATCTCTGGCAGGCCGGCGGAGATTAGTTCAAACTCAGGCTCCGTGTCGAACAAGGCGCGAAATCCCACAAACCTCAGCGGATCGCTCTCCACCACGGCAATTTTAATGATCGGTTTTCTCGCTACTGCTGCTTTCATAGGTATCCCTGTGGGGCGAATTGTGGTACCTAGAGCATAACGGCATTTGCCCGCTCTGCAAAGAGAAGGTGACCTAAGATGAATTACGGGAGTAACATGAAAAAGCAGACCCAAAGCCCATGTCACATCAGGATTTGGCGGGCAAAGTTCTCGCCGGACCACAGCGGAGAAGATTAAGCATGAGAAGCAAGTCCTTTCGATTTTTTATCGCCCTGGCCAGTCTCGTCTTGGCCAGCCTCACGCTGTTCCAAGGCATTCCCGCCATCTCCGCTCAAACCGCGGCCCCAGAGTACAAACCCAAATTCGCCGGCGACCCCGCCCGCTCTGATTCCGAAGCCGCCGCCCTGGGCTACATGCGCGTAGTTCTCCGCGCCCAGCGCCAGTTCAATAAACAGTACGGCCATTACGCCACATCCCTAACCGAATTAGTCCACTCCGGCTCCTTCACTAAGCGCATGGTCGATCCCAACCGCGGAGACTACACCGCCGGCTTCAAAGGCAAAAAAGACAGCTTCATCCTGGTCATGACCCCCAAACAACTAGACGCCCAGCACCGCTCCTTCTACGCCGAAGACGACGGCAAAATCCACGCCGACGAAGAAAAACCCGCCGACGAAAATTCCCCCGTCGTTAAGTGAAGTACTCTTTCCGACTTGTCATCCTGAGCGAGGATTGTCCTTCGCGCCTCAAGCGCGAAGGACAACCGCAGTCGAAGGATCCCTCGCACCGTCCCCTGGCATGGACCTCGCAAGGAATTTCCATTCCGCCCTTGGCTTCTGCTGTGCAGCGCCAATTCGCCAAACTCGTTTATGATGGAATCAGAAATCATCCGCCAACATCACGAAAGGAAATCATGTCCCCAACCATCGGCCAACCAGCCCCCGAATTCACCCTAAAAGATCAAGACCAAAAAGAAGTAAAGCTAAGCGACTACAAAGGCAAGAAGCCCGTAGTGCTGGTCTTCTACCCGCTCGACTGGAGCCCCGTCTGTACCAAAGAGCACGCCTGCATGGTCAACGACAAAAAGCAATTCGATGATCTCGATGCGCAAGTGCTAGGCATTAGCGTCGACAGCGTCTGGTCGCACAAAGCCTACGCCGAAAAAATGGGTATCCACTACCCGCTGCTAGCCGATTTCCAACCGCGCGGCGCAGTAGCCGCCAAGTACGGCGTCTTCCTCGAAGACAAAGGCATCACCGGACGCGCCATCTCCATCATCGACCGCAACGGCAATCTAGCCTGGCACAAAAACTACGACATCCCCGTAGTCCCCGACATAAACGAAGTCTCAAAAGCCCTGGCTGGAGTAAAGTAAGTTTTGTTTTGAAAGGGGAACGGCTTGAAGCCGCGCCGAAGATTAGATTCGTATCAGGGCGCGACTTCAGTCGCGCCGCAACGCCCTTCGCCATTAACAGCGGCTTTCAGCCGCGCAGCAGGTCTGAGTTCGGGAAGGGCGCGGCTAGCCGTACGGAACATTTAGATTCGTATCAGGGCACGGCTTCAGCCGTGCCGCCAAGCGCTGAAAATCAGCCGCGCTTTAGCGCCCGAGGGAATTCGTAAACGTGGAAGAGCGGCGCTTTAGCGCCGCGTAAGTTCGCAAACTGACGAGGGCTTCAGCCCCCGAGCAACCCCATGAAAGCCTCCGTCTTCATCGGCACCAGCCTCGACGGCTTCATAGCCCGCCCCAACGGCGCCCTGGATTTCCTCCCCGAAAACGGAGGCGAACCCCACGGCTACACCGAATTCATAGCCACGGTTGACACAATCGTAATCGGACGCAAAACCTTCGAGACGGTCCTAACCATGACCCCGTGGCCCTACGCCGAAAAGCGCGTAGTAGTCCTCAGCACGAAGCCAATCAACCTAACCGCCGCCCTAGGAAAAGTCGAACAACTCTCCGGCTCTCCAGAAGAAATAGTCAAGAAACTAGCCGCCACCGGCGCCCAACATCTCTACATCGACGGCGGAATCACCATTCAAAACTTCCTGCGCGCAGGCCTAATCCAACGCCTAACCATCACCCGCGTTCCCGTACTAATAGGTGACGGAATCCCCCTCTTCGGCGCTTTACCCAATGACATCCATCTCCGCCACCTGGCAACCCGCCACTACAAAAGCGGCCTCGTAAGCAGCGATTACGAAGTCCTCAGCAAGAAATAACCAAGGAAATACCCGGAGAATGTCCGATCCCGCCCGTTCTTTGGAGTTCCAAAGGGTTTACCCCGTGATACCCCGTGACCTCTGTGTTAAAGATGTTGACTCTAAGGTTTTCGCTTTCGAAGGGGCGGACCTTGACTCCCTACCCCCCAGCCTTGACCTCAGCCGCCTTCCCCCCGCGATAAGTCACCACCAGCGGCTTCCCTCCATTCGCATAATGCAAAATCCTCTCCTCCGACGAACTCCCCGTATCCAGCGTTCCCATCCCCACCGCAAAATCCGCCTGCAGTTCATTCATCCCCGGCTTCACTTCATGCGCGGCAACCGCCTGCCAAACATCCGCAGACCAATGCTTATACAGCTCATGTGGATCCTCCACAAAAAACATTTCGTCCGAATAAATCTTGTACTGCCCATCATTCTCAAATCCAATCGGCACCGCAAAGCTCTTCCCATCTTGCTCAAACACCGCCATCACCTGGCGCCGATTCCCCGGACCAGGCCCCATCTCCGCCTCCACATCCTTAATCTCCATCCGCTCAATCGGCAACAGCAACCCGGCCTCATGCGCAAAGTCCGTCCGCTTTCGCGCCGCGTCATACGGATAATACGTATACCGGTATCCCTCTTTCACCCAAACCGGCTGCACCGTCAACTGCTTCGCCGACTTCAAATCAAACGGATACAGTTTCTTAGGCACGACATAATAATCCGCATTCGAATACCCAGCATTCCGAGCCTGCAACTGCTTCTGCGCCGCAACATAATCCAAATGCCGCTGATATAAGATGTACCCAGCCCGCACCCCAGCCACCACCACGGCCAAAGCCAAAGCAATCTGAATCCTCTTCTTAGCCTCTTCGCTCATCATGAGAAAAGACTCTATCAGACCACGGATAACTAGGTGGACCCGCGCTCGCATCCGATCTAGGGTAGACTGGATGAGTTAACCCGAGACAAACAGAGCGTCGAAGAAAAGGAAATTCATGCATCGGTATATGTTGCTCGCACTGCTCTTAGCAGCACCCGCCCTTGGACAGGATCAGACGGCGGACCCACGAACAGCGGCGGGATGCGGCCCAGCCAAAACGGAGTTTAACGTGAAGACCGACAAGAACCAACATCCAGTGACGCAACCCCGACCGGGCCAAGCCTTGGTCTATGTGATCGAGGACGTAACTAACGCCGGTGCAATGACGTTCGGCGAAGTGACCACCCGCGTCGGATTGGACGGGAACTGGGTAGGCGCAAACCACGGACAGTCGTATGTATCGTTCTCGGCTGAACCCGGTGAGCACCGGGTGTGTGCGGACTGGCAATCGAGTTTGAAGGGCCTGCAGAGATTGAGCGGCGCAACGGACCTGACGTTGGAAGCTGGGAAGACTTATTATTACCGCTCGGAAGTGACCATTCCATGGACCGGCCACGCGGACGAGCACGGGAATGACCAAGAGGGACAAGTCAGACTGAAGCAGGTGGATGCGTCGGAAGGGCTGCTGCTGATTTCGAAAGCGGCGTCGAGCACATGGAAAGCGAAGAATTGAGCGGAACAAGATGCCCCCAGTAACCGAAGAAGAAGTAATCAGCGCACTGAAAAGTTGCTACGATCCGGAAATCCCGGTCAACATAGTCGACCTGGGCCTGATCTACAAAGTGAACTTCGCGCCCGTCGATGCCGAAACACCAGACCAACCCAAGCAGGACGTCTCCATCGACATGACCCTGACCGCCCAAGGCTGCCCCGAACACGTCAACATCAGCGCCCAGGTAAAATCCCGCCTCGAGCAACTACCCGGCATCCGCAACGCCGCCGTAAACATAGTTTGGACCCCACCCTGGACCCCCGAACGCCTAAGCCCCGAAGCCAAAAAACAACTAGGCATCGAGTAGGCCGGATTCTCACTTGGATAAATAAAGTGTGTCATTCCGAACCGGGCCGAAGGCCCGGTGAGGAACCTGCTGTCCGCGTGCGGCGCCACGCTGCCGGCAGCCCTACCCACCAATCTCATCCCAAACTTCGTAAGCCGACTGCCCCGCCACATCCGTAATCCGCTTCCCCGCGCGCCCCGCCATCTCCATCACCCGCATGCCGCGATCAAAATAATCCGGCA
>JBEKJF010000219.1:0-8005 GCA_050011375.1 Candidatus Sulfotelmatobacter sp. | reverse complement strand
TATGGCGCCGACCAGGTGCATGAAGGCGGCTTGAAGGTCTACACCTCGCTCGACGTCGATTTGCAAAATGCCGCAAACCTCGCCGTGCTCGATGGTCTCGCGGCCTACGAACGGCGTCATGGATGGAAGGGCAATCTCGAGAACGTCGTAGCGCAAGGAATCGCAATCGACAAGTACCAGCATCCCGATTGGGATGACGAACCCGAAGTGAACGGATACATGCACGCGCTGGTGACTTCCTCCGGGGTTGGAATTGCAACGCTGAAATTCGGGCGCTACTCCGCGGCCCTCGGACAGTCAGACGTGGCCTGGACGCAGCGCAAAATACCGGAACTGCTGCAGACGGGAGACATCTGCTACGTAAAGATTCTAAGCTTGAGCCCTAACGGCGCAGCGCGCGTCAGCCTGGAACAGGACTCCGGCGCCCAGGGAGCGCTGGTAGCAATCGACAACGCGACCGGCGGCATCAAGGCAATGGTCGGCGGACGCGACTTCAGCGAATCGAAATTCGACCGCGCGACGCAAGCGCTGCGGCAGGTCGGGTCATCGTTCAAGCCTTACGTGTACACGACAGTTATCGATAAAGGCGGAAGCCCCGACGATACGATTCTTGACGAACCCGTAACCTTTGAAACCGGCTCTGGGCCTTATTCGCCGCATAACTATGACGGAAAATTTGAAGGGATCATCACGCTGCGGCGGGCGCTCGCGCAATCGAGAAATATTCCGGCGCTGAAGCTCGCGGCCAAAGTAGGAATCAAGACCGTGATCGAGTATGCCGAGCGTTTCGGAATTACCGCGAAGTTGCCGCCCTATTTACCGGTCGCGCTGGGCGCGGCCGAAATCACGCTGATGGAACAGACTTCGGCCTACAGCGTGTTTCCCAACGACGGGGTGCGCGTTACGCCTCATTACATCACGAAGGTCACAGATTACGAGGGGCGAGTGCTGGAAGAAGATTATCCCGACGCGAAAGACGTCATCAGCTCGCGCACCGCGCGCATCATGACCGGAATGCTGCACGAAGTTGTGTTGCACGGCACCGGAGCGGCAGCGGCAAAGTTGCCTTTTCCAGTCGCAGGAAAAACCGGCACCACCAACGATTTCACCGATGCATGGTTCGTAGGATTTTCGCCGACGATGACTTGCGGAGTATGGATTGGCTACGACGAAAAAAAATCTCTGGGAGCGAAAGAAACTGGAGCGCATGCGGCCCTGCCCATCTGGATGAACTTCATGAGCGCAGCCATGGTAGGCAAAGATCCAGGCCAGTTCCAGGAAGCGCCCGAAGTGCCCGTACAAGTGCCGGAGAAAGTGGATACTCCCGACACGTCGCCGGGCGAGGATGAAACTCACTAACGCCGGAATTTCGCCGAAGGCTTTCTTATGACATTGTCACCCTGAGCGCAGCCATCCTTCAGGCGTCCCTTGTCATCCTGAGCGCAGCCGTTCTTCAGGCGGAGCGAAGGATCTCCCTCTTAGCCAGCCCAAAGCGTAAGCCGAAAGCACCACGCCAGATATCACACAGCACATGTGACATCTGACCTTGCGGCCAAAACAGAACAAGCAGATCATAGCCAAGGCGGAAGCAGTGGCTGCGCTCTATGCCCGAGTCTAAGTTCTTTGTTGTGAATATTTTACCCGTAAGCCATTGGAAACAAAGGCCAAAGTCGCCAGTGCGCAATTGCAATCGCGCAAAGCCGCATGTTTACTGGCGATTCGCGATGTACGGGGGGAGGGGGGATACCCCGCAAACATCCAAACCACGCAACAATCTGCACACTCAGTCGACGCCGAAATCGGACGTAGTAAATATTTCCAAGGCAAATTTCCACAGGCATGAACGATCCAACGCCCGAGGCAATACACTAGATAGGTTCGCGGCCGGCGAATCGAATGGCTGACGATCGAATCTGACCGACGACCGAACCTAACCGCAACTTGCATTTCGCCATGAAACCTTTTATCCGCTTCGCGATGATGGCGCTGGCGCTGGTAGTTGTGGCACTCGTGTCTGCAGTAACAGCGATGCGATTCGCCATTCATGGGCAGGAGGTTCAAGTTCCGGCCGTGATCGGAATGGCTCCCTATGAAGCGGAACGCGCCGTCGCCGGCCTCGGCCTGCAGGTTCAAGTGGAGCGGCAGTATTACAGCGCGCAGGTTCCCGAGGGTCGAATCATGACGCAGTTGCCGCTGCCCGGAACGAAAGTGCGGCGCGGATGGCAAGTACGCGTGGCGCAAAGTCTGGGACCGCAGCGCGTAGTCATTCCGGATGTGACGAAGCAAAGTGAACGCGCGGCGGAATGGAATATCCAGCGCCGCGGCCTCGAAGTGGGATCAACCGCCGAAATGCAATTGCCCGGAACGCCCGCCGATCAAGTGCTGGCGCAAAGTCCGCCAGCAAACGCGAGCCAGGTAGAGGCGCCAAAAACCAGCCTGCTGGTAACCGTCGCGTCCGATGCTCCAGCGTACGTGATGCCAAGTTTTGTAGGCCAGCCCTTGGGCACTGCCAGCCACACCCTGCAGGATGCAGGCTTTAAACTTGGCAACGTGAGCATGGCGCCGCTGGGCTTGGTTCCCGCCGCGGCAACAGCATCTCCTCCTCAGCCATCGCCTGCCAGCGTGATCGTTGTGCAGACGCCGCCAGCAGGGCAGAAGGTTCTGCTGGGCGCAGTGGTGAACTTCGAGGTGCGCTAAAAAAATACACCGACTGTCATCCCGAGCGAAGCGAGGGATCATGGTTTTCGCGTGCACTGTTCTAGATTTTTTCCAGGATCGCGGCGAAGAAGCCGTCGCAGGGATGAACGCCCGGTAAAGTGCGTAGATATGATCCGCGAGTAATTGAAGAAATGTCGGGCCAGATTAATTCGCCGGTTTGTTTTAGCTGCTCGAGTTCGGTGCGGCAATCGACTACGCGCAGCGATGAGTCTTGTTTAAGCGCGCGCTCGATCACATCTTCGTTTTCTTCTTTCTCCAAAGAGCAGGTCGAGTAGATCAAGCGGCCTCCAGCAGCGAGTTGAGCCATGGCTGATTGAAGAATCGCGAGCTGGCGTTCTTGCAGATCATCAAGATCTTCAGGCTTGAGCCGCCATTTTATTTCGGGGTTGCGGGCAAGTGTGCCAGTGCCGGAGCAAGGCACGTCAGCAAGAACCCGTTCAAACTTTTTCGTGAAGGGCAGTTTCTGTCCATCGGCAGCGATTACGAAAACATCGCTGGCTGCTGCTTCTGAATTTGGATCGCCGCGCAGTAGTTTTCGCAGCAGACGCGCACGATGAGGATGAAGTTCAATGGCCGCAATATTCGCATAGGGATTACGATCGGCGATCGCCTGCGTTTTTCCTCCCGGCGCAGCGCAGCAGTCGAGAATATTAGAGCCTTTCCCGACCAGACCAGCAACGAGCTGTGAGGCTTCATCCTGAATCACACAAAGGCCTGCTCGAAATGCGGCGGTTTTGGTGACATCTCCATGCAGCACTCGCCGCGCGGAGGTGAGCAATGCGCCAGGAGCGAGTTCGATTCCTTCCGCGCGGATTAGCTCTTCTGCTTCTGGGCTGCGAAGGCGGATTGCGGTCACTGGAACCGATTGGTTGTGCTGGCAAATGCGAAAAGCTGAATCGATGCCATATGCTTTGACCCACCGCTCGACAAGCCAAAGCGGGTGAGCGCTGCTGGCGGCTAAAGTTTCAGCTGACGTATCGCTGATCGCGTGCGGAGAAGAGTTCTCGACTGGTGAAACGCCAGCGATCTTGCGCAAAACCGCGTTGACGAATGAAGCTGCGGAACGCTTGCGAGCGCGCTTGACCAGTTCAACGCTCTCGTTAATCGCAGCGCGAGCAGGTATGCGGCTCAGCCAGCCGAGCTGGTAAACCGCGAGGCGAAGCGCGGTGAGAATCTCGGGATCGAGTTTGGAAAGTGGCTGATCAGAAGTTGCAGCAATTTGTGAATCGAGCAACGATCGCCAGCGCAGAACTCCCATCACCAATTCTGTCGTCAGGGAATGATCGACAGTAGAGAGGCGATCGTACCCATGTGAATGGAGAAGTTCGGAAGCGTAAGAAGATTCGCGCTCGACGCGAAGCAGAATGTCGAACGCAGCGGCGCGCGATGGGGAAATTGCTCGCTGCGAATTTTGGGATTTGGACTTCACTCTCGCCAGTATGACGGAAGCAGCCGTCGAGGAGAAAACAATCGTGCGGCGTTACGCTCCGAGCTTCTCGCCGGGCTGAAGACGATAGCCGCGAATAAAGTCAGCAGCTGAGGTTCGCTTCTTGCCTTCCAGTTGTACCTCGAGAAGTTCGATTGCAGTGCGTTCGCCGCAGCCGACAAAAAGATGATCGCCTTCTGGTGTCAGCTCTGACGTCGGCAAGCTGCGATCGAGAGAGCTCGCCTTCCAGATTTGCAAATTCTTTCCTCGAAACTTGGTATAAGCTCCGGGCCAAGGCTGAAAGCCGCGCAGTCGATTCAGGATTTCCGTAGCTGGGCGCGAGAAATCGATGAGCCCGTCTTCTTTTTTTAGAATTGGCGCGAGCGTCGCATGCGCGTGATTTTGAGGACGCGGATGAACGTTGCCAGCCTGCAATCCGCGCAGGGTTTCGACAATCAGGTCCGCTCCAATTGTCGCCAGCTTGGGCGCAAGAGTCTCGGCTGTGTCGTCGGGCGCGATTGGGATTTGTTGCTGCAGAAGAATGTCGCCCGTGTCGAGGCCGGCGTCGATCTTCATTGTGGTGACGCCAGTGACGGTTTCACCGCGCGCAATCGCCCATTGAATCGGCGCTGCGCCGCGATACTTCGGAAGCAGCGACGCGTGTAGATTGATGTTGCCGAGTCGGGGAAGATCGAGCATCCACCGCGGAATGATGCGGCCGTAACCGACCACGATGATGGCGTCGGGATTGAGCGCAGTAAGTTCGGCGCGAAAGGCATCGTTTTTCTTGATGCTCTCGGGCTGAGTGATCGGAAGTCCCAGTTGCAACGCTTGTTGTTTCACTGGTGACGAAACGAGTTCGAGCCCGCGCCCTTTGGGGCGATCCGGTTGTGTCACCACGAGTTGAACGTGGAATCCTGCCTCAACGAGTTTATCGAGCACAGGCACGGCAAAGCGAGGCGTGCCGCAAAAAACGAGATTGAGGGATGACGTCATTTGGTAATTGGGTAATTTTGTAATTCGGTAATTTAAAAAATCGTACGTCAGCAGCAGTCGCGACAGATTACTAAATTACTAAATCACCCAATTACAAATTCTTCTACCATTCTCCGGCTTTGACCAGCTTGCGGATTTTTCGTTTGATGAGGTCGCGTTTTAGGGCGCTGATGTGGCTGATGTAGAGTTTGCCGTTGAGGTGATCGGTTTCGTGTTGAAAGGCGCGGGCCAGCAAGTCTTCGCCGGTTTTTTCGAAAAACTGTCCGTTCAAATCCTGGGCGCGGATGGTGACTATTTTCGCTCGACTCACATTTTCGCGGAAGTCGGGGATGCTGAGACATCCTTCGCTCTGCGAGTGCCGTCCTTCTTTGTGAATGATCTCCGGGTTGACGAGCACAATTTGTGCGTCGGGATCCTCTTTGAAGGTTACGTCCACGACGGCGATGCGAAGCGGAACGCCGATTTGCGGCGCCGCCAGTCCGACGCCGCGAGCGGCGTACATGGACTCGAACATATCCTCGACGAGCATCTTTAATTCTCCGTCGAAGACCGCGACTTTCGCGGACGGCTTTTCGAGGACAGGGTTTCCGAACTTTACGATGGGATAGATCATTTTTCAGTCGCTATCAGTTCATTTGCAATCATTCATTCACAATCATTCATTCACAATCATTCATTCACAATCATTCATTCACAATCATTCACTCGTAATCAATAGTTTTTCAGTTGCAGGCAGTAGCCCTGGAAATTGCGCAAGGTTTCTCCCATGGAGTCGCCGCCGAATTTTTCGAGGGCGCAGCGGGCCAGAGTAAGCGCGACCATGGCCTCAGCTCCAACGCCAGCGGCCGGGACCACACAAACATCGGAACGTTCATACGCGGCGCTCACGGGCTGGCGCGTGGAGAAATCGATCGACTTCAAAGGGCGACGCAAAGTGGAGATCGGCTTCAGGTAGCCGCGAACGCGGATTTCTTCCCCGTTGGAGACGCCGCCTTCAATCCCGCCAGCGTTGTTACGCGTGCGCGTGAACCCGCTAAAGCTCTCCGGCTTGTTGTAGCCGATTTCGTCGTGCACCGCAGAGCCTGCTGACGCGGCGGCGGTGATGCCCGCACCGATCTCGACTGCCTTCACCGCTTGCAACGACATTACGGCGGCGGCTAACAGCGCATCGAGGCGTTCATCCCATTGCGCGTAAGTGCCTAGGCCAGGCGGAACGCCGTGCGCAACCACTTCGAAGACTCCGCCGAGCGAGTCTCCGTTCTTGAGAACCTTGTCGACTTCCTCTTTCATGCGCTGCTCAGTTTCTTTGTCCGCACAATTCAGCAGGATTTCTTCGTTCGTGTGAAGAGCGTGAATCTGCTCCCATGAAACCTCGTGGTGCACGGCCACATTGCCAACGGCGACGACGTGGCTGAGAACATTGATGCCGAGTTCCTGCAGAAAGGCCTTGGCGAGGGCGCCGATTGCGACACGCGCCGCCGATTCGCGAGCGGAGGCGCGCTCGAGCACATAGCGAGCCTCGGGAAAATTGTATTTCAATGCGCCGGCTAAGTCGGCATGACCGGGCCGCGGAGACGCTACACGTTTGTGGCGGGCGAGGTCGCCTTCGCCGACGGGAAGCGACTCCTGCCAGTTTTTCCAATCCCGATTTTCAATCTGGATGGAAATGGGCGAGCCAATGGTCATGCCGTGGCGCACGCCGGAGAGAATGTGAGCGGTGTCACGCTCAATCTTCATGCGGCCGCCGCGGCCGTAGCCCTGCTGACGGCGCCAGAGTTCACGGTCGAGAAAAGCCTGATCTACTCGCAGCCCGGCGGGCAAGCCGGAGAGGAAAGCGACCAGAGCTTCGCCGTGAGATTCTCCGGCGGTGAAGTAACGCAGCATAGGTGCTCGATTTTACCTGATGCAGCGCCCTTGCGGAGTTTGGACTCGAGAAAGAAAATTGAAGCTGTGGCGAACCGCTGGAAAAATCCCCCTTGCGAGATTTTCGCGTGCTCAGGAGGGAAAATGATTGCTACAATAACTGAGGCTTCATATTCTTTGGTAGTTTTTGCGGTCCGCCCATTCGTTGGCGCCGTTTCGCTGAATCTCTGGCCAAATTCTTGAGGAGGAACTGTGTGCCCCCACGCACAGAACTTAAGGGAGTAGTTTTCTCGGGCACGAAGATTCGCTGTCTGCTGGCGCACGACCATGTTCTGTTGCGGCAGGGCCTGCGCCGTTTGTTGCAGGACGAGCCCGACATGGAAGTGGTCAGCGAAGCCAGCAATGCGGCGGAATGCCTGCGCAAAGTTTCCGAGTTCCAGCCGGATGTGTTATTGGCCGATGCCGAAACGTTCGAACTGCCTGCGCTCGAGGCAGAGCTGCTCGTGGCGCGGGAATCTCCTGAGACCAGAATAGTTTTCCTGACCACGCAGGAACGGAGTGTCGCTCTGGTTGGCGGCTTGCACGCTGCTTCGGGAAGCTGTGCGGTGCGGGGAACTTCGGCACAAGAACTGGTGACGATGGTGCGCAACTCGTACGCCGGCGCGATAACAGACCAGACTGCTGCGAACCATGTTGCTACAAACTATATTCCAACCGGCTCCGCTCCAACACTGCAGCAGACGGCGCCTACACGGCGCGACGCGCAGCGCTCACACGAGCAGCCGTTTCGACCGGAACGTGGTCTCGCTGAACGTGCTCTTACCGCGCGGGAATGGGAAGTGCTGAAATTGCTGGCTGAGGGACAGACTGTGCGCGGGGCGGCTTCGCTTCTGGGCGTGAGCAATAAAACGGTGGACGCGCATAAATTCAATCTGATGCGAAAACTTGGGATCCACAATAAGGCCCAGCTTGTGATGTGGGCGATCCAGAGAAGAGTTGTGA
>JBEKJF010000218.1:0-8007 GCA_050011375.1 Candidatus Sulfotelmatobacter sp. | reverse complement strand
GGATCTGCGGCGAGTCCGCAGATTGCCGGCCAAGTGCGGCTGCAAGATATCGCGGTTGCCACGAACGCCGCCCCGCTCGGAATCGATAAACTGAACGGCACTCTTAATCTGGATAGCGAGCATGTTCAGATTTCCAATCTGACAGGCCAAGTCGGCGGCGGCCAGATTTCGGTTGGCGGCTCGATCACTTATCGGCCCACACAGCAATTCGACATCGCGCTCACGGCAAACTCTGTTCGCCTGCGTTATCCGAACGGTCTGCGATCTGTTTTGGAGGGGAACCTTACCTGGGCGGGAACGATGAACGCATCCACGTTGCAGGGCCGCGTGCTGGTCGATGCGCTGTCTTTCACTCCGGAATTCGATCTCGCTACATTTGGCGATCAGTTCAGCAGCAACGCGGCCGCGCCCGCTGTTCCCGGCTTCGCCGACACCATCAACTTGCAAGTTGCGCTTCAGTCGAAAGAAAATCTCAGCGCAACCAGTTCGCAGATCAGCCTGGAGGGAAGCGCCGCGCTGCATGTAACCGGCACTGCGGCGAATCCAGTAGTTACCGGCAGGACCGATCTGACCGCGGGAGAACTGTTTTATCGCAATGTTCGTTACCAGTTGCAGCGCGGCATCGTTACCATGGCGGATCCGAACGAAACCAAGCCCATCCTCGATGTTTCCGTGACGACGACCGTAGAACAATATAATTTGACGCTGAATTTGCGCGGTCCATTCGACACGTTGACCACATCCTATTCGTCGGATCCTCCTCTGGCCACGGCCGACGTCATCAATCTCATTGCGCGCGGTAAAACGAGTTCAGAATTGGCGGCATCGAGCCAGAGCACAGATTCGATGATCGCCTCTCAAGCCGTCAGCCAGGTCGGCGGCAGCCTGCAAAAGCTTGCTGGAATTTCCAGCCTGCAGATCGACCCATCGTTTGGCGGAAGTAATCAGAATCCTGGAACCCGGGTGGCTGTTCAGCAACGCGTCAGCAAGAACTTCCTGTTCACATTTTCTACCGACCTCTCGCAACCCGGCGAAGAGATTGTGGAGGGCGACTACCAGATCAACAAACGCTGGTCAGTCAGCGTTGCCCGCGATCAACTCGGAGGGGTTTCGGTAGACGGACGATTCCACACAAAGTTCTGAGCTCGACGAGGTGAAGCAAATCAAAGAGTTGAAACGGATCAGAGACTTGAAACGGATCAGAGACTTGAACCGAATCGAGAGTTGACCCAGTCGGAGCGAGAGCGATTCAAGCAGCCGGTTTGTCCGCGTCGGGCGGCGGCGACTCTTCCTTCTGTTGCAGGGATCCCTTCACACTTTCTTTTGCCAGTTCTGCATTGAGTTCGGCGCCTACAAGCAACGCGAATGAATTCCAATAAAACCACGTCATGAATGCGATGAATCCCGCAAGCGTCCCGTAGGTACTACTGAAATTGGCGATGTGGCGAAAATAAAAACCCAGCAGGTATGAAAAGCCAACCCAGCATAGAACCGAGAGAGTTGCCCCCGGCAGTGTCGCCATGAAGCGCTGCTTTACGTTCGGCGCAAGAAAATATATCAACTCCGTTGCCAGCAGCGCGACGCTGATGGCCGTCACCCAATGAAACACCGGCCATAACAAAACGAAGTGCGGAGAAAGAGGCATTCTGGCAGCAAGCCATTCGCCGAAGCGTGGGCCCAAAATCATGACTGTCAGCCCCGTGAGCAGCAGGCACCCGGTAGTGGCCGCCAACCCGAGAGCGAGAAGTCTTGTCTTCCAAAAAGGGCGAAGATCTTTTACCTCGTAGGCAACGTCGAGCGCCTCGATCATTCCATCAAAGGCGCTGGAAGCGATCCAAACCGTCCCCAGCGTACCCACCGAAAGCCATACGTGGTGATTTGTGCCTAACACGTCCAGCAACACAGCTTGCACCATAGGCGCTGTTTGAGCAGGAAGCAGGGTAAACATGAGCGAAAAAATGCGTGTGTACAGGCTGGGGAATGGAAGCGAGGCAACCGCCGCAAAAAATAGAATCAGCGCAGGGAACACCGACAAAACAAGGTAATAGGAGAGTGCTGCCGCCATCTGAAGCGTGCGGTTCTCCATGATGTCGCAATAGGTGGATCGAAGAGCGCGCTTTAGCCCTGCCCATGTCACGCTGTGTTAGATGCAAAGCTGCGAAGAGTGTAAGGGCGAGTTTTTGAATATGACGCTCCAGACGTGGAAACGAACTCGAACAGCCTGCCTTGAGCGATGATTCCGAAAACAGCACAAACATAGACATTCCTTGAAGAGGCATCAGGTGTCCGCGTACGCATGAGGTTCGTCTCGCGACCCAAGCGCCGCGACCTTTCAGTTCCTGACACTTCCGCGATGCCGTCTGCATGCAGCGGCCGACTGCACATGTCGCGCTAATTTAGTGCGCGCTCGATGCAGCCTCGCTTTTACCGTTCCTAACGGCACGTCCAAAAGTCTTGCTGTTTCGGTGGCCGATAATTCCTGCACGTTGTGCAGATGGAGAACCTCAACGTAGATTGGCCTCAATTTCTTAAGCCCTTCTTCTAGCAAGGCTCGGCCCTCCTTCGACAAATACTCCTGCTCGGGGTTCAGACTCGTTTCCACTGGATAAAATCTCGCGCGAGCCTCGCCTGTTTCAGTGACATCTTCAAGCGATGTTTCTTTTTTTCGCCGGCTTACGCGTAAGCGCATTAAGGCCGCGTTCATAGCGATACGAGTGAGCCACGAGGAGAATTGCGCACGCCCATGGAAACCATTCAGATTGCGGAAAGCATCAAGAAACGCGGTTTGAACGGCGTCCTCCGCATCTTCTCGATTTCTGAGAATGCGTTGGGTAACGCGAAGGAGAGCGTCCCAGTGCGGCATGACGAGACACTCAAATGCTGTCGAGTCACCGGCTCTGGCAGAGGCCAGGAGGGTTGTCTCTTCATTTGTGATGAATAAAGGTCCGACGGTCGCTGCATTGTTCAGTTCGTAGTTTGTCGCGGCTGACATTACGTTTACCTCTCGTTTTTTGATTTGCCCTGGCCTGCCCGAATGCAAGCAGGCTCGCGGTCGTTTGCGAATGCTCATGCGATTAAGCCAGAACCAACGAGAGGAATCTATTGGACGATGGTATGGACGATACCTTCGTATGTATTAGCGCAGCGCGGAACTTTGTCGTGATGCTCTGGCCGCCGGCGCGTCGGCTTCATTTCTCCGGGGGAGCTTACTTACTGGCCTGCTTGTCCCACCCGTGGAAACGCGAGAGGTCACCCGCATTCCATGCCTCGCGGAGTCCAGGAGTACTCAGATCCCAGTCTGGGCGGACTTCGCTGGTTACGACGCGCAGATCGTGCCAAAGATCCATGATCGATGGACGTCCCCAGAACCAATAGCCGTTGTAGATGCTATAGATCACGAGGCCCGGCTTAAGCACGAGCGTATGCGGGATCATCGGATTGTGCTCGGGGTCGGTGTACTCCTGAATGTCGAGATCCTTCTGAATGGTTCGGTCGGGGTCCGAAAGGAATGTCCACTGGGCTCCCACTGACGCGCGGAATTCCTGAAGCGTATGGTGATCGTCGGTGGCGATCGTTGCGACCTGAGTGTACGCCACCGCAATCTTCGGATAAAACGCGGCGAGTTCCAAATGCTGCTGGTGCTCCTTTGGGCAATAGTGGCCGCGCGCAAGCGTAAGGATTAGCGGGTCATCGCCCTGAAGCTCGCTGAGCTTGCGCGGCGTGCCCGTGTGATCGGGCAGCTCGTAGTTGGGGAAAATGCCTCCGGGCACAATATCGGAACGCATGAACGGACTCCTCTCGTTTCTCTCAGACATTTTTCTCTGAGAGATTTTCTGTTAAAGATCCAAAGTAACGCCCGCGTTCGGCTGAGAACAGCATACGAGCACGTTGCCGGGAGCGGGCCTCTCCAGCGGCTCAGGATTATAAACAATCGATCCGGCAATCAGACCCGTCATGCAGGTATGACAGACTCCGGTCCGGCATGACCATCTGACTGGAACATCGCATGCTTCGGCCAGTTCCAGCAAGCTCGCGAATTTCGGATCCCAAGCGGCAGTAATCCCGCTGCGCGCGAATGAGACTGGAGGGCCAGTTCCGGCCAGCCCTTGCGGCAGGTGAGGAGTGTGAGCAACCTGCGCCATTCCAGGGGTAATCGCTTCGAGAGAACCGAAAATTTCTGTGTGTACATTCCCGGTGAGCACACCCCAGGTTCGCAGCCCATCGAGCATGCTCTGCAAGAACGAAGCTGGGCCGCACAAATAGAAGTCACTTCCCATCGACACTCCGATTTTTTCCAGCAAAGCTGTGTCAATGTGCCCGGGCGCATCGAAGTCTGACCCGACTCGGTCGATTGCAGCGGGCCTGCTGTACACGATATATCCTCGTCCGCGAGTGAGCTGTTTCAGTAATGAACGCGATTCTTCTGCGAATGGATGCTCGGCGCGATTGCGCGCTCCATAGATCCACCAGATCTCTCGTTGCGATTTTTCGGCGGCGAGTGCGTGCAGCATCGACATCACTGGCGTTGCGCCCACTCCAGCGCTCAACAGAACCACAGGATTCTGGCTGGGATGCAGCGTGAAGCTTCCTCGTGGCGCACTAACATCCAAGAGATCGCCTTCTCGCGCAATGCTGCACAGAAATGAACTTCCAATTCCGTTGAGTTCACTCTTGACGCTGATGCGTAAATGATCGGCTGACGGCAGATCAGACAGCGAGTAGCTGCGAAGAACCGGCGCTTTGCCGGGATCGACGAGCATTCGCAAGACGACAAATTGACCTGCTTGGAAGATACGAAGAGGTTGCCCATCGGCCGGCGCTAGAACGAATGAAGTCACGCTATCGCTTTCTTTACGAATCTGCGCGACTCGCATCTGTCGAAATCCTTGCCATGCTGGCGCCTGCTCCTCATAGGCGAGTCCCGGATTCCCCACCTTAGTTTGGGAGATCGAGCCTTGTTCGAGCATTGCCTGGAACGAACCCTGCCAACCTTTGCTGAGTGCAGGAACTCGCAGTGCGCGTTGCAGTTGCTCGGTCGTTTGTCCTGGCAAATACAGGAGCGCGTCAACCTCGGCCACGGTCATCCGCTCGGGACCATCGGCAATTTTTATAATGTCGTCGCCTGCTGCAACTTCTCCCTCCTGCAACACGCGAAAGTAGAATCCTGGCCTGTGATGTTCTACGAGCAGTGCTGGCATACGGGGCTCATTCATACGGATACCGACGCGGTAGCACGTCACGCGCGGCTGTGTAACTTCAAATTCAGCGCTACCGATACGGTATCGATCGCCGATGCACACCTCGTTGTCGAGAAGTCCATCAACAGTGAAGTTTTCTCCGAACTGGCCGAACGCAAAATCGTTGCGGCCCAAAAAGATCTCCCAGTAATGGTACGAATCCATCTGGTAGACAAATACGGCGCGCTGCTCCCCGCCGTGACCGGCGAGATCGGCTTGCGCATCCCCATCGATATCGAGTTTGCGCACCATTCGCCGTCCCGTAACAGGAGATTTCCAGACTGATGTTCGGACCGTTTTGCCGTTCCAAGTCACGTCGCGCGGAAGGCCGACATTTACTGAAAGCAATCGGGGCATGCGTACCTCGTCGAAGTTCAGCATGTGGCCAGCATGGTTCTATTTCGGTACATCCGCCGGCTTAGCAATTCTGGTGATGACCATCCATCTCTTGTCTAGCGAACAAGCTTCCTCAATCACCCCAGCAACTTGCCGGCAAGCCAGTAATCGACACTGAACTTTCCCGGACCAGAGCCGATCAGCCAAACAAAGAAGAGCATGTACAAGACTTCCGGAAGGTAGAGGAAGTCGTCGAGCCAGCTAAGAGGCGAAAGTCCTTTCGGCAGGGTGGAAAACGCGCTGGTCAGGACGGCGACAGTCATGTCGATTAATAAGGCCACGCAAGCTGGGCTCGAAACAAATCCCACGGCCAGCAAGGATCCGCAAACGAACTCGACACCCGCCACGAAATAAGCCGTCTGGCGAGGGAAAGGGACTTTGGCCTTCACCAGCGTTTCGTAAACAGGTTTCGTGCCGCCGGCGACAAACAATTTGTTTCCGCCGGAGATGGCGAAGAACAACCCGATCGAAACGCGCACCACCAGGATGGCATATTGCTCCAAATCACCGCTGCCCTGCAGCGCAAACTGGACCAACCGTTTCCAATCCATCTCTCCTGCCCCTCCGACTGAGGATGTGCTCTAACCCATAGACCGCATCGTGCAAATTCGGATTCTCTGCTAACCGCGGCCGAGCGGTGTTGTTCGCGCCAACAGGCTAGCTCTTAAGCGGAGTTCCGCAGGCGCTTAAATCCGCGTCCCGTCCGGCCGGGCGTTAACCGTACGTGACGTCGATGCTCTGTCCGACCTCGATAATATAACCGTCAGGATCGCGAATGTAGCAGCGTATCTCGCCGTACTTGGGTATCGGTTCCGTGATGAACTCCGCTCCTCGACTTTTCCATAATTTGTAGCACGCTTGAATATCTGCAACGCGAATATTCATAAAGCTGTTGACCTTATCCGGGTCGGCGGGGACGCTGAGCGTTATCGTCGGCTTGTCGGGAGTGGGCCCGCCGCCGACGTTGACGATGAGCCAGGTATTCGCGATCTGAATGTGCCCAGACGCACCCTTGCTGTCGCCCAGGCTCAGAATGCGGCCGCCGAAAATCCTTTCATAAAAACGCGCCGACCGCTCGATGTCGGCCACGGTGATGAAATGTGTGATGGTGAACCCGTCGCGCGGGGGCATCTCATAGCTCTTTTGTTCGATTTGTACGCTCATTGACGGCTCCCGTTCCGGTGAGCAGCGCTCATCCACAGATTCCGGACTCGAGCGCACATCCGCAACCGTTGAAGTCCGCATCCCATCCGAGCCGCGCGTTAACCGTACGTGAGGTCGGTGCTCTGTCCGACTTCGATGATGTAGCCGTCAGGATCACGGATGTAGCAGCGTATCTCGCCGTACTTGGGAATCGGTTCCGTGATGAATTCGGCTCCTCGACTTTTCCATAGTTTGTAGCACGCTTGAATATCCGCAACGCGGAAATTCATAAAGCTGTTGATGTGATTCGGGTCGGGAACGCTGAGCGTGACCGTCGGCTTATCCGGGGTCGGACCGCCTCCAACGTTCAGAATCATCCAGATATTCGCAAGCTGAAGGTACGGAGGCGCGTTGCCGTCACCCATCGTGAGAATGCGAGCGCCAAAGACCTTTTCGTAGTAGTGAGCCGATCGGTTGACGTCGGCGACGGTGAGAAAATGCGCGATGCTGATCCCCTCTTTCGGGGGCATCTCATAGCTATTTTGTTCGATTTGTACGCTGCTCATTGACGGCTCCCTTCAATACGGTGCTCATCTTCTGATTCTGGTTCTTCGTTTTCATGTCTGGGACTACCACGAGTGGGGCATCCAGCCTTCTTTCGTAGTGATGAACGCAAATAAGGCAAAGCTGGGCCAGCCCCCTTTGAGCTCACCTTCATTTATCTGTTTTATTTGGCTTTCGCCGCCGCTTGCTCGATCAACTCCGCCACTTCTTTCGGGTGAGACATCATGGCCAGATGATTAGCAGGCACGGTGATTGAAGTTGCCTTTATGGCCGCGGCTTCGTCTTTCTCGAGTTGCGGCGGGATCGCCCGGTCGTTGCCCGCGACCAGGGCCCATGACGGCTTGTTCTTCCACGCGGCGGTCGTGATTGTGGCTCCGAAAACAGATGACGACGTTTGTCCCTGTGTCGCCGTGAGTATCCGCTGCTCACTGGCCGGGAGATCCTGCGCCATGTCTTCGGCAATCCCTTTTGGAGTTGCCGTTAGAAAACCCTGAGCGTCGGGCCGGAGCTCGCCGCCCAGCGGAGCCGGCGGATACGGCTTGGTGACGGAACTGATGGATTCCCCATCCCCGGGCGCGAACGCCGCCACGTAGACCAACCCGACAACCTTCGGGTCATTACCCGCTTCGGTGATCACCACGCCGGCGTAGGAATGGCCCACTAGTAT
>JBEKJF010000217.1:0-8098 GCA_050011375.1 Candidatus Sulfotelmatobacter sp. | reverse complement strand
GAGGTGTAGACCTTCAAGCCGCCTTCATGCACCTGATCGGCGCCATATTTGTTTTCGAGATAGCGGCGTATCTCTTCGACGAAATAGGGAGCGAGCGAATTGGGATCGTGCTGAAGATGCAAGACCAACGCAGACGAGCGCGCGTCTGCGGCCTGCGCGGCGGTAATTTTTCCGTCTTCGAGCATGGCGTTGATTACGAGGTTGCGGCGCTTTGTGGCGCGGTCGGGATGGTTGATGGGCGAATAAATTCCCGGACCTTTGGGCACACCGGCCAGCAGCGCGGCTTCTGCCAGCGTGAGGTTCTTAGCGGGCTTGCCGAAGTAAAACTCTGAGGCGGCCTCGAACCCGTAGACTCCGTGACCGAGAAAAATCTGATTGGCATATAGCGTGAAGATTTGCGGCTTGGTGAAGCGGCGCTCGATCTGGATCGCCAGCATCGCCTCTTGGACCTTGCGATGAAACGAGCGGTCGGGAGAAAGAAACAGGTTGCGCGCCAACTGCATGGTGAGAGTGGATGCGCCCTGAACTTTACCGCCTGACTCCATGTCGCGGTAGGCCGCTCCCACGATGCGCCAGAAGTTGATGCCGGAATGGCGGTAGAAATCCTTGTCTTCAATGGAAACCAGCGCATCGCGCAGCACCGGAGCGAAATCGTCGTAGCCTGCGACTACGCGGCGCTGTAGCGCGAAGGATCCGATCACGCGGTCGTGATCGTCATATAACTCGGTAATCGAACTCGGACGATAAGCCTCCAGCGCCTCGACCTGGGGCAAGTCAGTGGTGTAGACCAGCAGAAGCCCGGCAGTCGCTCCGACCAAGGCGGAAATCAGCACCAGCAGGCCGAAGAGTACACGGCCCACCAACTTCCTTCCGGCAATTTCGACCGGCGGAAGATCTTCATAGAGCGACTTCATGGCGAATAGGTTTCAGGATAGCAGGGCGGGATGGGTTCGTGGTGCGGGTTGGGTTGCATCGCGCGATTGGGCTCACGCGCGGGGCCGGGTGAGAGGGAGATCCCTTCGACATCGCTCAGGGCAGGCTCTTCGCAACGCCTGAAAGGCGGCTGCGCTCGGATGACAATGTCATTATTGCGCGACTCCCTGATGACAGGACATGGAGCATGGGCCAGACGCCGTCCACGGTTTCCTTTTAAGGACGCGATGGGAGGGAATGAGCTAAACTAAGTCACAGATCCGCCTCCAAAGTAAATCTGGATCCGGTCCCGATGGAAAGGAGTGCCGTGTATTGCCAAAGGTACTGGCGGCTCGTGTGCGTGCTGGTGCTGGCTCCGATCGCGGCATCCCAAAATCCCGAAAAAAACCAACTGGTTGGCGTCGGAGCCACCACTCCTCTTGCTGTTTATTCAAAATGGTTTCAGGCGTTCGAGAAAGCCCGTCCCGATCTCCACTTCAGCTACATCCCTTCCGGATCGGACGAGGGCATCCAGCTGGTGACATCCGGGAAGGCTGATTTCGGGAGCAGCGATGCTCCTTTGAGCGATAACCAGCTCGCGAAGGCAGGAGTTTTACAATTCGCAGCGCTCCTCGGGGCGATCGTGCCGATCTACAACCTTCCAGGACTGGCGCAGCCGCTCAAGTTTTCGCCGCGCGCTTTGGCCGGCATTTACCTGGGGACGATCACGAAATGGAACGACACTGCAATCTCCGGTCCGAACCCAGAGACACAACTTCCTTCCGGGAAGATTGCTGTGATCCACAGCGCTAATGGACGTGGCTCCACATATATTTGGTCGGACTATTTAAGCAGGGTAAACACGGAGTGGAAAACCGCGTACGGCCGGGGCATATCCATCAACTGGCCGGTTGGCGCGCAGGGGGATGGCTATGCGAATATCGCCAGAATGGTGAAGGAGACGCCGAACTCCATCGGCTACGTTGAGTTAGCCTATGCGGTGCAAAACCGTCTGCACTATGGGCAAGTACAAAACACCGCCGGTAAATTCATTAATCCTGATTCCGCAAGCCTGGCGGCTGCGGCGATTGCCGCGGCGAAGGCCGTGCCCTTGGATTTGCGCGCTTCAATTACTAATCCCACGGGCGAAAAGTCATACCCTATCTCGAGCTTTACCTGGGTTCTGATTTCTCCGAAGCTGGATGCCAGGAAACGGGAGGCTATGAAGGATTTCCTGCGATGGACGCTAATTGAGGGACAGAGCTACGTCGAGCCGGTTGGCTTCACCATGCTACCGAAGCCAATCGTTGACATGGAATTGAAAGCAATCGACGGGATTCCGTAACTATCTTTCGGCGCGCGATGCTGCCAACAGCAACACAGAACGGTTAGCTCGTGCGCAGCTTCAAAACCTCGATTGCCTTGTGCAGTTGATCGTCCGGCGTGACCTTGGGCGTGCCTTCCGGCGCCCTGGGTTTGACGTCCGGCTCATGTGCCCCATCCTCATCTTCCACGATCTCGTTGTCGGTGTCGTCGGCTACCAGCACATTAGGAGTTACCGCGGTTTCCTGAATCGCTTTGCCGCTGGGCGAATAGTATTTTGCGACAGAAAGAATCAACGCGCCGCCGTCGGGCAGGTCGAAGGTTTTCGGCAATGAGCCCTCGCCGAAAGTTTTTTCTCCCACCAGGTCGCCGCGGGCATTTTCGAGGATGGCCGCCGCCACGATCTCTGCCGCGCCTGCTGTGCCTTTATTTACGAGTACGGCGACTGGCAGGGTGGTTACTGCCTTCGCTGGATCCGCATTGAAGGCCTCTCGCGGGAACTTTTGGCCTTGGAGGTAAGTGATGGTGCCGTGGTTCAGGAACAGGTTCGCGGTGGCGACTCCTTCGCTTTCCTCGCCCTGCGATGTGTTGCGCAGATCGAGAATGAACTTCTTCGCTCCTGATTTTTCCAGGGATTTAATCTTCGCGGCGACTTCCTGCGCCTTGCCCTTGGTGAGAGCGTCGACTTTGATATAGCCGATGTTCTCTTCCACCATCTTGTCGGTGACCGGCGGAATGGTGATCACGTCGCGGGTGATCGACATCTTCTGTGGCTCAGCGCGGCGCGCCCGGACCACGGAAACATTCACCGTGGAACCCGGAGCGCCCGACAGCGCGCTGCGAATTTCGGGCAGCGACATGTCCCGGGTGCTGCGGCCTTCGATCGCTTCGAAAATGTCGGTGTCCTCGATGCCGGCTTTTTCCGCAGGCGAGCCCGGCAGGACTGAAACTACGTCGGCATATCCGAAGCGTTTCGAGATGGTTGCGCCGATCTCGCCTTTCGCCTCTGCCTTGTGAGCCTTGTACGCCTTGTAAGCTTCGGGAGTCAGGTAGCTGGAGTTGGCGTCGAGCGACTCTACCAGCCCGTGCAGTGCGCCGTTCGTCACTTTGGGAATGTTTGGGTCTTCCACGTACTCGCTTTGCACGCGCGACAGAACTTCGCTATAGACCTGCATCTGCCGGTAGGAGCCATCGTTCGAAGACGCATGGACGCCGCCGAGGCCAAGCGAGCCGGCCACAACAAACAACAACACCGCAAAGGACGAAACCAGCACCGCAGCTTTAACTTTCATCGACATCATAATTCTTCTTTTTGGAAAGGAATCGCTTCCTGAGGAACTTAGACCATTATATCTTGTAGATGCGTTTTCTGGACTCTTGGCTGCTCTTGTTCGATCCTGGTGGTAACCGGCCTGGAATTCACGCACTGCACAATGACTAAAGACGGTCCAAAGCCAGTTTTGTCATCACGGCCGCTTTAGGCGGGCGGCTTGAAGTTCAGCGTGATGAGGCTTTGCACCGAGACAGCGCGGCCGTTCATGGAATAAGGCTTGAAATGCCACTGCCGCACGGCATCGATGGCGGCGCGGGCGAATATCAACGACCCTTGCACAAACTTGACTTCCTGAACGGAGCCATCGCGGCCGATCTGTACCTGCAAAACTACGCTGCCGCGCTGGGCGGTGGCTTTCGCCGCGGGTGGATATATTGGGTCCACCGGTTGATCCAGCAGGTCACGCGCGGCAGACTCGTTAAGATTTACTGGCTCAATCGCTGACATGGCTGCTTCGGCGGGCTTGTTGCCGCTGGCATCCGGAGTGGAAGAAGCCATTTGGGATTTCAGGCTGGAAGGAATGCCTATGCTGCCGGCTGAAACGGGATGCGGTGGCGTGAGGCTTGGCTGGGCCGATGTGATCAGGCGCGGCGGCGGCGCAACGGTTCGCACGATTGGAACTTTTAGTGATTCGGGCGTTGCTGCGGGATTTGTGACCGGCGATACTGCGGTGGTGCTTGCGGGCAGAACGGTGGCGCTGGTCGCAGTTGAGTCTTTAGTCTGATCTTTGGTAGCCTGCGCCTGTTCGCTCTGGACTTCCGTAGTCTGATTCTGTGCTGCCGGATTCTGCGCTGTCTGATTTTGATCTGGCGGATTTTGACCAGGCTGATTTTCAGCTGTCTGATTATGATCTGCGGCGCTGCTCTCGGCTGTGGTCGCCTGCCCGGGGTTCGGCTCTGGCGGCTTGTCGAGTTTCGCCGTAGGATCCACGACTGGCAGAACACGAATCTGCGAGGCATCGGTGGTCGCGTCGGGGATATTCTCTGCTGTGGGTAGCTTGTACTCGTCACCCGACTGGCCGAAGGTGTCATGCTGCGGAACTGGTTGCGGTAGGGGCGCTGGCGGCGGGTTCAGCCAATTCGCCGCGGCATGCACTGCGAGGCGATAGAACATTCGCAAAGTTCCCCGGGCGCGGGGAACAGCCATCAGAACTACGCAGGCGACGGCGAGTGCGCTCATCAGGATGAATTTGTTGCGTCTCGATTCGGGGCGCGTCTCTGGCTGCGGGCGATGTTCCGTCGCGCCAGGCATGTAAGCGAAAAGCGCGGACTCTGCCGCCGACTCCTCTCGGAAGTCCTTCTTCGACTCATCGGTCTTTGGAGACTCCGCAGGCGGCGCTCCATACGAAGGCGTTTCGCCGTAGGCCAGCAATTCGCTCTTTGCTGGAGCTTCTTCTGCCGGAGCCTGCCGCGCCGGCGGAGTTATCGGCTGGGTGAGCCGGGCCTGCAAAGCTGCCCAGCCTGTCAGTGCCGTCTGCGCGGGAACTGGCTCTGCCGGGGCATCTTGCACGGCCGAGGCCATTGGCTCGAGTTCGACGAGCGCGTCCATTTCTGCGATGGCGGCTTGGTCTATCGACTTCTGGACGTCGTTCTCCGGTTCGGTGTCGAATTGTGCTCCGGGCGCGGAGCTTGCTGAGGTTAGGAATTCTCCCGCGCGGAAGGTTTTCTCGGGGACCTGGCCGACTGAGGCGGACGCTGAAGCCGCGCTGGCCGCAGCGGCTGCTGCGATTTCGACTGTGTCTTTCTTTTGATCTGGCTGTTGTTCCAGGCCAGGGGCTGGCGGTGTTAGAACTGCGGATGGTTGAAACTTTGATCTCAACAGTTCGCACGCCGTGCTTAGCGTGTCCCGAGCCTGTTCGGCGCGAATTGGTTTCACTAGAACTGAGTTGGCTCCGGCGCGCAATGCCTCGGGCAGCCCGGTATCGTCGCCGACGATCGCCAAAATCAGCGGGCGGTGCGCTGCCTTCAGATCCCGCGCCGTCTTCAGCAGGAAAGCGGCCTCGGGTTGATCTTCCCAGTCCGTGATCACGATTTGGAACAGTTGGGTCGTAACCCTTTCCACTGCGTCTACTGCGCTCTTGCAGTATTCTCCCTCGATGCCGAGGTCGGCGAGAACCTGCCAGATCGGCTGGACGAGCTCCTCACTCGATGAGAATAAGAGGCAGCGTAAGGGCATGCTATTCCAGCCTAAGCACGGGGAGTAACCACGGCAAGTTACTGGAAGACAGGGACTAGGGGTCGGGGGCTCGGGAGCAGGGACTAGGGACTAGGGAGCAGGGGTACACAATGAGTCCCGAGTTGATTTGCTAAGGCTCTGGCCCTAAACCCTGGCCCCTAACCCCTTATCCCTTCTTCTAAGCTAGAATGCTGGTCACTTCGGAAACCCATGCAGACTGCGGATGTTGTCATCGTCGGCGGAGGGATTGTTGGGGCTAGCATCGCTTATCACCTCACGGCCAACGGATGCCGCGATGTGCTGGTGATCGAGCGCGAAGCGGCGTTGGGCAAAGGCTCGACTGGGAAGAGCATGGGCGGGGTGCGGGCGCAGTTTTCCACGCCGGTCAGCATCCAGATGTCGCTGTATTCCATTCCTTTCTATGCCGGGTTCGAGGAGCGGCTGGGCTATCCCTGCGACTACCGGCCGCAAGGTTATCTGTTCTGCGCTACGAACGATCAACAGATGGCCTATCTGCGCACAAATTATGCGCAGCAGGTGAAGATGGGCCTGAAGAACGTCCGGCTCGTGGGCGGCGACGACATTCGCAGCATGTTCCCGCAGTTGCGTGGCGATGACATTGTTGGAGGAAGCTTCTGCTCGAGCGACGGCTTCGTCGATCCCTATAGCGCGATGATTGGATTCATAACCTGGGCCTGCGAGCACGGGGCGACGCTTTGGAAGAACACATCCGTCACTGGTCTCACACAAGATGCAGCCGGGATTGCATCGGTTGAGACTACGCGCGGAGCGGTCGCAACTCGCAAAGTTGTCAACTGCTGCGGTGCCTGGGCTGCTAGCGTGGCTAAGTTCGTTGGCGTTGATCTGCCGGTCGAGCCGCTGCGGCGCATGCTGGTTCCGAGCGAGCCGTTCGATGAATTCCCGCACACCGCGCCGATGATCGTCGACATGTCGAACGGATTTCACTTTCGTCCCGAGGCTCGCGGATTTTTGCTGGCCTGGAACGATCCCGAAGAAACGGCGGGGTTCAAGACCGAGTTCGACTCGGGCTTTGTCGAGAAGATTCTCACCCGCGCCGCGGATCGTGTGCCCTGCTTCGCCAATCTTCCGGTAAATCCCAAGCGGGCATGGGCTGGGCTGTATGAGATGACGCCGGATCATCATCCAATTCTGGGCGAAGCTCCGGGTGTGCCTGGATTTTTTCTCGCCAACGGTTTCAGCGGACACGGCGTGATGCACGCTCCGGCAACGGGAAAGATTCTCAGCGATTTAATTCTTACTGGGAAAACGGATTTGATCGATGCGTCGTTGCTGAACCTGGCGCGCTTCGCCGAGGGGCGGCTGATCCATGAGAGCGCGATACTGTAGAAGCCTTGCAATCCGAGAGCGCTTATCGTCGATGTGCATCTTCCCGATCAAACACGAATCCGGGAGGGAGCGACACGCGGAGCTTGCGCAGGTTTTCCAAAGCCCTCTGGCGCTGTTCAGGGGTCGACTCAGCCACGTGTCTGTGAGTGATTTGAATCTCGATTTCGTCGCCTTCCTTCAACTTGAACTTTTCGACGATCGCGGCGGGCAGACGAACTGCTAAGCTGTCGCCCCACTGTAGGACCTTCATAGGAACTCCTTCGACAACCCTATTATATATCTAGGTACAACACCAACGACCCCTACGCCGCCAGCGTCCTGCTCAGTGCGCCTTCCAGTTCGAGCAGCTTGCGCTTTATGTCGAGGCCTCCGCCGTAGCCGTAGAGTGTGCCGTCGGAGGCGATTACGCGATGGCAGGGGACTACGATGGCGATGGGGTTGCGATTGTTGGCCATGCCTACGGCGCGGAATGCAGTTGGCTTGCCTACGGCGCGGGCTATGTCCGCGTAGGTGCGCGTCTCTCCGTAGGGGATGGCCAGCAGCGCTTGCCAGCAGGCTTTTTGGAAATCGGTGCCGCGAAGGTCGAGTGGAAATGTGAACTCGCGGCGCTTTCCGGCGAAATATTCTTCGAGTTCGCTGACATAAGGCCGCAGCATGCGAGGGGATTCCTCGAACGCGAATCCTCGTTTTTCTTCCCGCAGATCGCGAGGACTGGGCCGAATCGATTGCTGGCCCGGCGACCGCGCGTCGAATTCCAGGGCAACCAGTCCGCGGTCTGACGCTGCCAGGAACAGCGGGCCGATTGGCGAATCCATTGTTGTGCAATACAGTGTTTCCATTGAACCTGATTCCTTGAGCAGCAGACTACACCAGCGGACCATCAGATTGTTAGGGCTTCCGACCGCCGGCCAGTTTGGGCTGAACAACTGGGGCGGCGGATGGCCGCGCTAAAATGGGGTGCGTGGTCTTGTTTGGGGGTGGGTATGC
>JBEKJF010000216.1:0-8099 GCA_050011375.1 Candidatus Sulfotelmatobacter sp. | reverse complement strand
AAATCACGGCCAAGGTTGAACTGGTGATGCGGGCCGATAAAGCTGCGCGCGCCTACGATCCGCGCATTCAGGAAGTCCGCGCGAGCTACTCTGACGAACTGCGAAATATTCTTGTCGTGGGTTCTGATGGAACGTTTGCCGAAGATTCCCAGCCGCTCGCACGCATGAACGTTTCTTGCATTGCTAAAACCGAAAAGACTTCAGCTCGCGGCGGTTCCGGCGGCGGTGGTCGCGTCGCCCTCGACTTCTTCTTCGGAGACAAAGGTCCTGAGTTCTTTGCGAAAGAAGCAGCTCGGCAAGCGATTCTGCAACTCGATGCCCGCGAAGCTCCCGCCGGTGATATGGAAGTGGTTCTCGGTCCGGGATGGCCCGGCGTTCTTCTGCACGAAGCGGTTGGTCACGGACTCGAAGCCGACTTCAATCGTAAAAAGACTTCTGCTTTCGCCGGCCTGATCGGCAAGCGCGTAGCGAGTGAAGGCTGCACCGTCATCGATAATGGAACTATGCCGTGGCGGCGCGGGTCGTTGAATGTGGATGATGAAGGCAATTCCACCCAGGAAACCGTGCTGATTGAGAAGGGAATTCTGAAAGGTTACCTAAGCGATAAGCTTTCGGCCCGTCTCATGGGAATGGCCAACACCGGCAACGGACGCCGCGAGAGCTACGAACACATCCCCATGCCGCGCATGACCAACACCTATATGCTCGCGGGCCAGGACGATCCCGAAGATATTATCCGCTCGGTGAAGCACGGCATCTACGCCGTAAATTTCGGCGGAGGCCAGGTCGACATTACCAACGGCAAATTCGTCTTCGGCGCGTCCGAAGCCTACATGATCGAAGACGGCCAGATCACCGCTCCGATCAAAGGTGCAACGCTGATCGGCAATGGACCCGATGTTCTGACGCGAGTCTCGATGGTGGGCAACGATCTGAAACTCGACGAAGGCGTCGGCACCTGCGGCAAAGATGGACAAGCCGTGCCGGTAGGCGTGGGCATTCCGACTATCAAGATCGATCGTTTGACTGTCGGCGGGACTGCCAAGAAAGATCCCGGCGGGTTCATGCAGTAATGCCTTTGCCACGGATTAACACGGATCGCACGGATAATCCTACGGTTCTGTCATCCTGAGCGGAGTGTGATCTTCGCGCCAAAGCGCGAAGATCACACGCAGTCGAAGGATCCCTTTCAACAACGCAGCGCCAATGGCCCATCAAGGCGTTTCAATCTGATCTTCCTCCTGAGGGCCTGAGGAAAAGGACCACTCCCGCCAGCAATGTGGATACGGCGGTAGACTGCAGCATTCCTCCCAGCAATTAACCCTACAACACCCGCGCTGAAATCCCCTGCTCCGTAAGCCTCTCCACGGCTCTCTTATCGAACGAAACAAACGTCTCCGCGCCCAGCCATTTGCCCTCGTAGGCAATCACGCCGTCGGCAAAATCGCCGCCTCCGTCGAGTACGGCTAAGCCGGCGTCAATTGCAGGCCGGTCAGCTTCCACATTTTCCGTTGCAAGTAAGGTACGAATTGCCTTCGCTATATCCGACGATCGAAAGCGATAAACGCTGCGCAGAACCCAAACAAACTCGCACAGGCTAGAGACTGCGACTGCAACGAGACTTGCGTTGCGCAATACTCTGGCGGCCACCTCCGCCTGCATCTTGTCGTCGCGAACAACTGCGCGCACCAAAACGTTCGTATCGGCCGCAATTTTCACTTCTTACCCTTTTTGATCCCGCCCATTTTTACCCGGCCAGCCCAGCCATCCGCCGCCGCCTCGTTGATCTCCTCGATGGTCGCGACCTTCTTCGTTTTTCCCGCAAGACAGCCAATGAAGTCGTCGATAGTTCCACCCGGACGCGCCGCCCGGATGACGCCCCGGCCATCGGGGAGCAAATCCAAGGCAATCTTTTCTCCCGGCTTGATGCCGAGATGCTGCAAGACTTTCTTACGGAAGGTGACTTGCCCCCGCGCAGTTACGCTAAGTGTGCTCATCACACAATTGTAAGGCAAAATTGCATTACTCGCAAGTCTCGATTTGACCCGCGCGGTTCATCGCAAACCATCCCGGCGAAACTCACTACTTCTTCGGCTGCGAGGTGCTGTAGCCCCACTTCCGCATCATGAGCTGCGCCTGCGCCGGATCGAGTTTTGCCAATTCCACATCTCCATTGGGCACTCCCGTCTTCGTGCTTGCCGCTAGCGATGTCGGAGTCGGTTGTGTTCGGAAGTAATACATCTTGCCTTCTTCCGCTGTGAAAGTAATGGCCGAGGCGGTATTATCCCTGCGCGACTTAAGAGCAGACTGCTGGCTTGTGCACAAGCGGTGCTCGCCGGGAGCGACCGAAAAATACATGTAGGACTTGAATCCATAGGCTCCGACCCAATCGCCATCGATGCCGACTCTTGTATCCAAGCCTCCAATGCGCAGGGGAGTGTTGTCCAACTCCGAATCTCCGAATACATATACCAACGCCTTGCCCGTCTCCGCCACACCTGTCGGGTGCGAGTGAGAGTCGCGCTTCACCTGAAACTTACTCTGGTCTGGACCGCACCCTGATGAATTGTCCTGAGCCCACGCCATTGTTGCGAGTATGACCACGCTTAGAGCCAGCTTGTACATAGGTCCTCCACGGTCCTCAAAGTACTACAGGTTTTGATGTAGCCCCTTCGCAAATAGATGTCAATCGCCGCGCCGCTCGCCCATGACCCACCGGGTTACAATAGACCATTGAGTCTTTTCTCTCTAGCGATCTTGCTCTTGATAAATCATTTATGCCAACTGAACTAGAAACCAGAAGCCCCAAGCTCGAAACCGACCTCCGCGACTTAGCCCAGGATATCGTTCGCCGCGCCGTGAACGGCGGCGCAACCGCTGCCGAGTGCGTGATTCGCGAAGGCGACGAATTCTCCACGCTTGTCCGCCTGGGCCAGGTCGAAACCCTGAAGGAGTCCGGATCGAGATCCATCGGCGTGCGCGTCTTCAACGGCCAGCGCGCTGCCAGCACTTACTCGAGCGATTTCTCGCGCGAAAGTCTCGATCGCATGGTGAAGTCCGCTCTGGAACTTTCGAAGATCACCTCCGAAGATCCGTTCGGAGGTATTCCTGAGGCGTCGCAGCTCGGCTCGCTCACTGGCGATCTCGATCTCTATCACGAAGACGTGTATTCGCTCCCCGGCCCCGACCGCATCGATTACGCGCGCCGTGCCGAAAAAGCTGCGCTCGACTTCGACCCGCGCATCAAGAATTCTGAAGGCGGATCGTTTGACGCCGCTACTGGCCACAAAATCCTGGCCAACTCGCACGGCTTCGTTGGCGAATTCCGCCGCTCTTATTGCTCCGTCTCCGCCGTTCCGATTGCGCAGACCGAAGATGGAGCGATGCAGCGCGACTATTGGTTCTCGGTCGCGCGCATGCTCTCGAAACTCGAATCGCCCGAGCATGTCGGCAAGGTTGCGGCCGAACGCACGCTGCGCCGCCTCGGTGCGCGTAAAGCCAAGACCGCGCAAGTGCCCATCATCTTCGATCCCATGGTTGCCACATCGATCCTCGAACACATCTTCGAAGGCATCAACGGCGACTCGGTATATCGCGGAGCTTCGTTTCTAGCCGGCAAGTTGGGACAGAAAATCGCCGGCGACAACGTCACCATCATCGACGACGGCACCATCCCCGGCGGCTTCGGCACGAGTCCGTTCGATGGCGAAGGCGTTCCCACTCGCCGCACCGTGGTCATCGAGAACGGCGTGTTGAGTTCTTACCTGATGAATACTTACACCGCGAAAAAGCTAGGATTGAAGACGACCGGGAACGCGTCCCGCGGACTCGCTGGCACACCCGGCATCGGCCCCGGCAACTACTTTCTGCAAGCGGGAACCCGAACGCCGAAGCAATTGATTTCCGAAATCAAAGAAGGACTCTACGTCACCGAGTTCTTAGGCCACGGCGCGAACTTAGTGACGGGCGATTACTCTCGCGGCGCTTCGGGCTTGTGGATTTCCGGCGGAGAATTTGCTTACCCTGTCGAAGAAATCACCGTCGCCGGGAACCTGAAGGAAATCTTTTTCAATATCTCCGAAATCGCGAACGATCTCGAGTTCCGCGGATCAGTCGCCTCGCCAACGCTGCGCATTGACGGCCTAACGGTCGGCGGCGAATAATCGCGACGAAGATAGACGGAACATGAAATTTGCCAGGATCGTATTTTTCATCGCCGGCATCTGGGGCGTGTTGATTCTCACGCCTCTCTATTTCATCTTCGACACGATCGGCCGCAACGATCCACCGCCGATCACCCATCCCGCGTTTTACTACGGCTTCGCCGGCGTCGGTCTCGCCTTTCAAGTCGTATTCTTCGTGATTGCCACAGACCCTGTTCGCCTTCGGCCGATGATGATTCCGTCAGTGCTCGAGAAGTTTGGCTACGGCGCTACTCTGATCGTGCTCTACCTGCAACGGCGGCTCCATCCGCAGGATCTGGCGCTTGGCGGCGTCGATGTATTGTTTGGCCTGCTTTTCTTGGCGGCGTTCTTCAAGACCGCAAATAATAAGTCGGGAGTCTGAAGTAAGGTCGCCCGCGCTGACGGGGTGAGGTAGAATAAAGCTGTCTTTGAGCGAAAACAGGGGGAACTTATGGCCAGTCGTGGGAAAGTAACTTTGGTAGAAAGCGCGCTCGTGCTGGCCTTGATGGGGATTCTCGCTGGGGCGCTCGGCGGTTTCGTCCTCGGTGTCGCCACTAGTCCCAAGTCTGCCTCTACCGCCGCCCACTAGCTCGATCCTTCCTCAAACCCTCCGCGTTCGTATGCGATACTGAACGTATGCAGTCCCCGCTTCAGTCGCCCACCGCGGCCACAGATCCCAAATCAGTGAAGGTGAACTTAACCACTGGCACGGGTATGGATATCGAATGGGCGGACGGTCACATTTCGCACTACGATTTCGTGTTCCTCCGCGACGCCTGCCCTTGCGCGATGTGCAATGAAGAGCGTGGCAAATCTGGACGCAAGCCAGGCGAACCACCCAAACTCGCCCCTGGCGCGTTGCCCATGTTTAAAGCCGCGGCGAGACCAGTTTCTGCCGAAGGCATGGGCAAGTACGCCATCCGTTTTAAGTGGAACGACGATCACGACCTCGGCATTTACTCTTGGAAATTTCTGCGCGAAGTTTGCCCCTGTGAGGAATGCAAGCTTGCCCCGACGCAAACTTCGGGCTAGGGCCTAACCCCGCTAATGCAAGAGCGAACCTTCAGCAGAACCGCGCAGCGAGTAGCCATCCGACGAGCTGCCCATCAACTTCTCGACTTGCCTCGCGTGTTCGACGACCCTTTTGCTTTGCGCATCATCGGTTCAGAAGCCGCAGAAGAACTTCGGTCCAATCCAAAAGAGCACCATGCTTTCTCTCGCGCATTCCGCGCCTTCATGGCGGCGCGCAGCCGTTATGCCGAAGACGAACTCGCCCGTGCCGTGACGCGTGGCGTGACGCAGTATGTTGTCCTCGGCGCCGGACTCGACACTTTTGCCTACCGCAACCCTCACGCGGGGCTCCGAGTGTTTGAGGTGGATCATCCCGCCACACAGGCTTGGAAGCGCGAGCAATTGCAAGCGGCGGGCATTCCCATTCCGCCATCTTTAAATTTTGTGGCAATCGACTTCGAGCGAGAAACGCTGGCTGATGGGCTTTCGCACTCGGAATTCAATCCAACGGCTGCGGCGTTTTTCTCGTGGCTGGGCGTGACTCCTTATCTGACACGCGATGCGTGTATGGCCACTCTAAGTTTCATCGCGAAAATGCCCGCGGGTAGCGGCGTTGTGTTTGATTTTGCCGTCGATCCTGCGCTGCTGAACGCGGGGCAGAGACAAGCGCTCGATGCGCTGTCGGCACGCGTGGCTCGATACGGAGAACCGTTTCAACTATTCTTCGATCCAGAAAAACTGCAGGGCGAGCTAAAGACGATGGGATTCCACCGCACAGAATTTCTGCAAGGCAAGGAACTCAACGAGCGCTACTTCAGGGACCGCAAAGATGGTCTGCTCGTGCGCGGCAGCATTGGACATCTGATGGGCGCGTGGGTGTGATTTCTTCCGTACAAACGAAGGCCCCGATTGCTCGGGGCCAATTGAATCTGGGCATTACAGCACCCTGCGACAGTTTCAGTATAGCTTACCCGGTGCTGCGGTCAAGTTACTCAGGAAGTTTAGGTACCGCTTCGATGGCCTATACTGCTTCCCTACAAGGGCAGAATCACCCCTTGTGTTCTGAGTAGGAAGCTGAGCTATGGACACAGATTTGGATGGCCTCATCTCGAAGGCTAAGAGCTTGAAACGTTCGGGCGACGCCGAGGGAGCGATCTCTCTAGCCAATGAACTGGTCCAAAAGTATCCGGACGAGATGGACTCCTGGTCGCTGCGTGCCTACCTCCACGCCAGCGGTAGCAATTATGAACTGGCTACGGCCGACCTCACACACGCTATAGCAATCAATTCAATGGAGCCGGTGCTGTTTTGGGATAGGGGACGATACGAATCGAAACAGGGAAACTATCAGTCCGCGGTGAGCGACTTCAGCAGAGGCTTGGAGCTCTGCGACCACTACAAGGACGACTTCTATCGTGAGGCCCTGCATTTTTTCCGTGCCGAGGCGTTGATTAACATCGGAAAGAAAAGCGAGGCACTTGCCGATCTCGATCACGTCCGTGACGGCCTCAAAACGTGGACATACAAATTGCGGACTAAGGCCGAACTTGTAGAAGAGTGCGGCAAGCTTCCAGGTTAGAGTGGCGACTCCGGAAGAACTACTCTTCGTGTGCCTTCGGATCGGATCGAAAACCCTGTAAAATTGAAATCGTCACTTCCGGAGCCACGTCCGCATTGTCTTTTCTCGATCAACTCAACCCGCAGCAGCGCGAGGCCGTCGAAACTACCGAGGGCCCGGTGCTCATTCTCGCCGGCGCGGGCAGCGGCAAGACGCGCGTCATCACCTACCGCATCGCCTATCTCATCGAGCACATGGGCGTGATGCCGGAATCCGTTCTGGCGATGACCTTCACCAACAAAGCCGCCGCCGAGATGGGCGAGCGCGTCGAAAAACTTGTCGGCGGGCTCAGCATCGCCAAGCCCGTCATCTCCACGTTTCATTCTTTCTGCGTGCGAGTTCTTCGCCGCGACATTGAAGCTTTGCAGATTCCCTCGGCGACGCCCGGCAAACCGCCGATCGGCCACACGAAAAAATTCGTCATCTACGACGAGAGCGACATGCAATCCGTGGTCAAAGGCATCATGAAACGCCTCGGCCTCGACGACAAGCAACTCACGCCGCGCATCGTGCTGTCGCGCATCTCGTGGGCGAAGAATCACATGCTCGATCCGCAGGAGCTTTACCTGCAATCCGCCGATCCCAAGACAGAGAAGATCGCGCATCTGTTCGAGGAATACCGCAAAGAATTGCGCAAAGCCAACGCCCTGGATTTCGACGATCTTCTTCTTGAGGCCACACGGCTGCTCAAGACTGCCGCGCCCGTGCGTGAGTATTACAACCGCCGATTTCAATATCTGCTTATCGATGAATACCAGGACACCAATCGCCCGCAATACGAACTGATGCGCATGCTGGCTGGAACGCGGCATAACGTGTGCGCCGTCGGCGATGAAGATCAATCGATTTATTCCTGGCGTGGCGCCGACATCCGCAACATTCTCGAATTCGAAAAGGATTTTCCCGAAGCCAAGATCATTCGCCTCGAACAGAATTACCGCTCCACGCAGAATATTTTGCAGGCGGCGTCGACGGTCGTGGCAAACAACGTCCGCCGCAAGGGCAAAAATCTTTGGACGTCGCGCCAGGGTGGCACCAAGCTCGGTTACTACGAGGCTCCCGATGGAGAAAATGAGGCGCTTTTCGCCGCCGATCACATCGCAAAATATCTGCGCGAGGCCGGTCGTGCTGAAAACTCGGGCGGCGAAACTCCGCGCGCTGCCGTGCTCTACCGCACGAATTCCCAGTCGCGCCTGTTTGAAGAAGCCATGCGCCGCTACGGATTGAAATACAAAGTGGTCGGCGGATTTTCTTTCTACGAGCGCGCCGAGATCAAAGACATGATC
>JBEKJF010000215.1:0-8480 GCA_050011375.1 Candidatus Sulfotelmatobacter sp. | reverse complement strand
GAAGTTGCCTGCGAAAATCAAAGCGGTCCTTAAACAACTGGGTCTGACATCCACCCCCGACTGAATCCGACTACTGAGACTTTCACAACAACCATCGTAGGCGCGAAGGCGCGACTAACGGGCAAACCGGAAGTTATGCCCAAGGACTCATTCTTGACGACGATGGCCAGAAGTCGGCTTCTAGGAAGTCAGCCGTTTCACAGTCGCTGAGATTCTTCCCGAGTGACGGGCAAACCGGAAGTTAGTCCGGGCCAGGAGTCGGCTTGTGCGAAGCGGAGCTATAACGGCCGAGAAAGCTCGAGCAAGGTAGTCGAAAACTATTAGAACTCTTCGCGTCAAGAGATTTTTTCAATCGGAGAAGGTTTCGATCTCGTGACTGCCTGCTAGGCACGCAGTCACGCGCCAACCCAACCAGGCCGATTCAGGAGCTTCGAAGTGACCACTTTCAGCCACACAATCGCCAAGGATTCGCCTTCGAACTCCTTCGGAAACCCCATCGGTTAGCGACGACTGCGCGGCTAGCACGCAGTCGCAGAGAATTCTTAAAGCTCCTGATTCCGGGTAACTTGCGCAAACGTCGGCCCTTACAGGTTTTAGACCTGTACCGAGGGGTCGAATCCTTTCCGCTCCGCCACGCAGTCTGGACTGCAGAGAAATACTCCCGCCCTTTCCTTCGAAATACGCGAAACATGCCAGTATTTCGCGATTAATCCTAGACAAACCGGACTGGAGAGAACGGACTGCTCGGCAGCGAAGGGAGGAAATATCCAACTTTTCTCCCGAGGGCACATGTGCAGTCCGGTTTCAACGGCGGCGGTAGGCGAATGCAATGCGATCACAAGTCAGGGATTAGGCCCTAGCGAGTTGACTTTTGTCCTGAACGCGAAAACCGCTTTTCGGCGCTTCCCACAAGCCCGTTTCTGGATAGCTTTCAGTCTGACCGTAGCGTTTGGCCATGCGGATAGCAGTTGCGGGAGATTCACCCCCTCATGCTTACCACCTTGAATGTTAATTTCCCCATACGGCAACGACTCATTGAGCGCGAGAAGAATTAGAAACGCTCCAAACGCCTAAGCATGCTATGATTGCGCCGGTTTCCTTAGGGGGCAACGAGCCGAAGGAACCTGTGTGCGGTCTTCTTACCTGTGAATCCGCAACTTAAATGAGAGGTGAAACATGCGCGCTTACATTGCCGGGCCATTATTCAATGAGGGAGAACGATGGTGGAATGCCGAAATCGATTCCCGGGTACGCAACTTTGGCTTCGAGACATATATGCCGCAGCGTGACGGCGTGAAGCTTCAGGATGAGAGCGATGTTCTCAGAATATTCGAGTCCGACAAGAACGCGCTAATCCAGGCGGATCTGGTCGTGGCGAACCTTGACGGCATGGATGTCGATTCCGGCACAGCCTGGGAAATCGGGTACGCGGTTGGGTTAGGCAAACATTGCGTCGGTGTTTACACCGACTGGCGGCTTCATTTCAAATTTCAAACCGTGAACCTCATGATGCAGTGCTCGATCGACAAGCTGGTGAATTCTCTCGACGAACTGGAGACATACCTGCAGCAGTTGCTAGCGGATGAAAAGACCTACTTCCCGAAGGCATCGTAGGCAATCACTTGGCGGCGCGGAATCCCTCGGGCCAGTTTTGCACTACGGCAATTTTTCCTCCGGTTGGCATTTGTACGACCACAAAGCGTTCTGCTTTTGGCCCTACATCGTAGACATAGGAAAGCGCGTCGAGCGACAAGTCGGACCCTGCCTCTGCGGACGTGAACAGACGGCGCGGCTGGCCCAGTTGCAGGTCACCTGTAACGCTTACCGCCACCAGACTATCGTCGGAATCAACGTAGAAGATTTCGTTTCCAGTCGGACTCCAGCGCGGATGCGTGCCGCCCGAAATTGAGATCTTCGTCTTCCGCTTACCATCGGGAAAGCTCACGGCAAAAATATCCGGAAGGTAGCCTCCAGACTCGGTTGACTGATAAA
Organism: Candidatus Sulfotelmatobacter sp.; assembly: GCA_050011375.1. Classification (GTDB taxonomy): domain Bacteria; phylum Acidobacteriota; class Terriglobia; order Terriglobales; family Acidobacteriaceae; genus Sulfotelmatobacter. The sequence continues at coordinate 6,488 of JBEKJF010000215.1, read as the reverse complement.
GCACGTAGTGTTCATTGGGGGAGATCTGAGGAAGCGTTTGGTCCGCCGGAATTTGAACCAACGGTATGCCGTTTCCCGCAAGTGGCAAACGCAGATACCAAATGTCGCGATTGCTACGGTTGGGTGAGAGGAAATCATAGAGCAGGAACTGGCCACTATGACTCCAATTCAGGAATATCTCTTCCACTGCCCCCAAGGGCAGTATCTTCCTGGCTTCGGTACTCTGGTCGAGTGGTTGAACATAGATGCTACCGCCCGAATCGAATGCGATTCGGTCTCCGCTGGGCGACCATACTGGGTGCCTCCTGTCAGCAAATTCCGATGTGATTCGGTCCTTCGTCCCACGCGGATCGTGGATCCAAACATCAAAGCCACCATTGGCATCTGCACCATCGGCTGCCACTCGCTGCCCGTCCGGGGAAATGCTCGGGTTTCGAATGACGGCTTGCGGCTGACCGATGGCTCCCAAAACCTTTCCCTGCCGGTCAACCCAAACCAGCCGGTTTTCTTTCTGAGGTCGGGTTCGATAGACGAGTGTACCGGCAGATGAAACCGTCGGCGACATTCCATCGGCAATCGCCTGGAATGGTTCACCTGTTTTTTTCAGGCTGGCTGCGTCGAACGGTAGAGCCCATACGCTGAATGAAGCGATACCGCGCTGGGTAGAGCTGCCAAGCTGGTAGAGAATGTGCCCCGTGCGAGAGTAAGAGGTCCAGGTAATGAACTCTGCGCGTTTGAGCACTGAAGTCCGCTGCCCGCCCGTCTGGACAAAAATCTCGGAGGAGTTATCTTGTTTGAGGCTTACATACATCAGCTTCTTGCTGTCTGGAAGCAGGCTCGGCCAATATAGCCAGTTCTCCCCTTTTTCTGGCTTCAGAATTTGCCGGGGTTCTCCGCCTTGTTCATCGACTTCGTAAATGCCACCCGGACCCTGGCCAAACATGATCGTGCCATTGGGGGTCCAGTAGCCCCCTCCCCATAAATCATTGGGAAGACGGCACAGCGCGCTGATGCTGTCTCCAGCTTTGGAAATCTTGTAGAGTTGACTTCGGGTGAAGTAGGCAATGTAGTCGCTCCGAGGCGACCAAAATGGCTCTCCGGCTCCTTCGGTCCCCTCCAGCTTGCGGGGCGCGAGAGCATGCAGGTCACGAATCCAAAGAGTCCCGGAGTCGCGATAGACGACCATCGTTCCGTCGGGAGAAATCGCTGGACCATCCCATGGGCGCATTTGGCCTTTATAAGAAAAATCGAATTCCAGGAGCGGGGGCAGTTGAGCTTTCTGCGGGCTCATCGACTTGAGCAGCCAACTTACGGCCACCCCGCTGAGAAATACTACGGCTATTATTATGGCAAGACGCTTCGCGCCGATCTTGCCTTCGACGCCCGTCTTCGGTTCTGGGCCCGATTCGACGGAACTTGCAGCCGCAGCGCGCAAGTCCACCAGAAGGTCGGAGCTATGTTGGTAGCGCGCCGCCGGATCCTTCTCCAAACATTTCTCCACGGTCCATTGCAATCGAAGAGGCAAACCGGGCTCAAGCTGATCCAATGGAAGGGGCGGCTCATTCAGGATGCGGTGTATCGTGCTATGAATGCTCTTGTGAATGCTCTTGGGAGTGTTCTTCGGAGTGCTTTTGGGAGTGCTCTTCCCTTGGCTGGGAAGGCTCTGACTTCTCTTGCCTTGGAACGGATGGTGGCCGGACAACATTTCGTACAGAACCACGCCAAAGGCAAAAATGTCCGCCCGTTGATCAACTTCCGAATCGCCAAACTGTTCGGGTGCCATATATCCCGGCGTTCCGATCACTTGGCCGGCAACCATGCCTGTAAGGGAGAAAGTTAGTGTTGGAGAATTTTCTCCGACCGGTTCGGTCCGCGACGGTTGCATCAACTTGGCGAGACCGAAATCGAGAATTTTTAAGTGACCCGCCGATGTGATGAAAATGTTTCCCGGTTTGAGGTCGCGATGGACGATCCCGGCGGCATTAATGGCTGCCAGGCCTTCCCCAATGTCGATGGCCATGGAGAGAGCCTTTTGCCGCGGCAATCTCCCGCGCCAAAGCAATTCCTGCAGAGTCTGCCCCTCAAGGTACTCTTCAACGATGTAACTGATCTGCGAGCCATCCGTACGTGTCTCCGAGCCAACGTCGTAAATGGTCGCAATATTCGGATGGTTAAGGGCCGCCGCAGTCTGGGCTTCACGCTCGAAGCGTGCAAGACTTTCTGCAGAAGATGCAGCCGCGGCGGGCAAGATTTTGAGGGCCACCTTGCGCTGCAGCCGGGTGTCCTCGGCAAGGTAAACTTCCCCCATGCCGCCTTGCCCAATCTTCTTCAGAATCTTGTAGTGCGAAATCGTCGATTCGAGCACGATGGTTGCTTTCTCGGGCGACCAGCCTAATCCTCGACTATACCAGTGTCAAAGTTCCGCGAAAATCGCGAGCTTCAGCTGCGGAACGTGAAGTGATGCCAACGGACTTTCATGCCGAACGAGCGTAGTCCTGCAGCGAGGATCGAGCTTCCTCGATGAGTCCAGAGTCCAATACCTGGGTTGGAGCAACATGGACATTAGTTGTATAAAACGGAGGCAGCATCATTGCCAGCTCCGACACCTCGGCTTGGGAAACACCGTCTGGCAGAAGAACGTATTGCAGATTGGAAGGAAAGGTTGCCGGGATCGGTCCTTCCATAGTTGAACCGTACGCGCCCATCATCATCAAGCCTTGCGGCGTAGTCGGATCAGGCGAGTACAACGATACAAACGTTCCATATTTAGGATGCGTCAACACATCGCCGGCCTGCTCCCGCACTGTCTTGTCTTTATGATTCATCAAGACCCACCGGATGTGGGCATAGGCGCGTGTTACCTCCAGAAACGCTGTTCGGATCGGCGAACGATCTTCCGCGCCTCCCAGGCATACAAGCAAATTACCGAATGGATCCAGAAGAGCAACCGAATTAAAGTCGCCGCCGCGGCGATGCGCCTTCTCTGCCGTTCTCAGCAGTACCTGCGCCAGTTCTCTTCCCGGAAGCCTGGGCTTGGCGCAAGTCACACTGAACGCTTCCGAACACGTACGGAACAGAGCTTTTCTTACCGTCGAATTTCGTGGCAGATCCTTTGGATTCGTGAGCTCGCTGGAATCCTTCCCGCTGTTGCTGTTGATCAATTTGACATCAGTGACGCTGCTCTCGAAAATCGTGTCGGTGAGGCAGTATGTGGACGCGCTGATACTTTGGTTAGTAAATGCGGCTCCCTTGCCTCCCTGAAAGGCGCGACCAATGGGAGCGTCTACCCCGTAATAGGCAAACGACGACTGAGCCACGCTCCTCCATTTCGCGGGCACAGATGGAAAATCGAATGCTTTGTTGTAGTTGATGCCCGCATAGGTGTCGTTGGCTGAGACTCCCACATTGAAACCAGCCGTCAGCAACGCGCCGGCGCACATCGCGCAGGGGTCGAGAGTTGTGATCACCGTAAGCTGCTTGGGGTCGGGCAGATCTAACCCTCTACGATTCTTGAAGTACCAGTCGACGATTTGGCGCTCGCCGTGAGCCGTAGGATCGTGAAGCACGCAGAGTGTACTGTTCCCGAAAGCCTTCAGAACGTTGTTGTGGAGGGCACAGAGCACCGCCCCCGTTCGATTGTCGAGGAGGATCCCTCCCACTGCGAACGTTTTCTGTAAGGAGGCCTCAATGGATTTGCCCGCCGCGATTTGGACGGCCTGCTCGGCATTGGCTGCTTTCTCTGTCATTCGCCCTTCCTCATCAAATCAGGTTATTGTAAGCGTTCGGCAACGAGTGCAAGCCGAACGAACAGCGGACGGCGAGCCCGAGTCCGAAGATCACCTGCAAGAATTCTTCTAGCTCAAATCAGGAAATACAAAGGATTATACTTCGACTCAAGCTTGGCGCGTGGATTAGCTCCAAACCATCGAGCTGGCATGGAGGGCGATTCCTCAGAACTCGCCGGACCTCTTTCCGCTGGGGGGAAAACACTCTCGATACTGTGATTCGCGTCAGCACGACCGGGATGTGCCCCGTCTTCCTCTTTGCTGAGGATGACACCGTGTGGTATCGGCAGGAAGATGTTACCGAGAGCCCCGTGACAATGTGTTAATGAGTCGTGTGGCCACAAGAACTATCGGATTGGACAGAAACGGGCTGTTGGGGAACCATGGATTCATTTCCTCGAAATCGGATTGTGAAGTGGAAGCACAACGGCCGAGAAAGCGCGAGCATAAAAGTCGAAAATTATCAGAAATCCGCGCCTCAGCTAATTCCTTCCGCCGGAGAAACTTTTGGTCTTGTGACTGCCCGCTAGGCACGCAGTCACATGCGAACCCAATCAGGCTACTGGGACCGCAAGCAGTGACCACTTTCTGCCACAAAGTCGCCTAGTGTTCGCCTTTCATGGTCGAATGGACGGCGAATGGAAACCGGACTGATCGAGAAGCTCTGATGTCGAGTTTTAGTGTGAAATTCTCTGGTAGGTTTTGCTATCTGTAACCTACGGATATGTCGAGGCTTAGCGCGGCGAACCTGTACCGGGGGTTCGAATCCTTTCCGCTCCGCCACGCAGTCTGAAGCCCCAATCGGCTTTCGAGCAGACTGAACACATGCCTTGCCCCAAGTGCGATGGGTTCGCGCGGAGGTTCAATATCCGTACCGCCAATGGACGTGCCTCCGTACAAGTCGCCATCTGTTGCCTGAATCGGAGTAGCCCACGGAAGGGAGCCGGTCGTGGTGCCGCCGAAGTTGTAGATGGTTTTGAAGCTGCCTGTCGAGGTGATCTGAAAGACCGTACCATTGTCCGTGGTCCCGCCCAGTGTGGTTGTCCCGTAAAACTTCCCATTGCTGGCGAGTACCAGTCCTGCATAGGGTTTGGAGCCGTTCGGGCACAGCGAGCCTGTAGCGCAGAACTTGTAGAGCGTGGTCGGCTTGCTCGCAGTAGTGGCAAATTTGAAAACCGTGCCCTCGGCGGTGCCGCCGCCCACCTCTGTTGTTCCGAAGAGGTTCCCATCCGTGCCCTGAAGTAGCCGGGATTCGAGCCGTTTGAACCCTGGAAACTGAACAAGGTCTTGAACGTGGTCTGCGCCGGCGAGAGAATCGCCGTGGCGGCACAGAATACAGAGAGGATGCGGGCCATTTTCGTGAGGCTAAGTGGCTACACCCTAAAGCGGATCGAGAATGGGGCTGCGGTTTTCGTTGAGGAGTGGCTGGCCACGATTCAACGGAGCCGGGGCACCAAAGCGAAGATCCGCAATATCATGAGCGCGGTATCGAGTCACGCCATCCGTTACGGCTGGATGAAAACGAATCCCATCCGCGCGGTACGACAAAGCGCCAAGCGCGAGCGGATCCCGACGCCACTTACGGCAGGGGAACTGCAAGTGCTGTTCGCGGAACTCGGGCTTCGCGACCGAACCTTGGTGTTACTGGATGTGCCGACGGGGATGCGCCGGGGAGAGTTACTGGCCATCCAGTGGTGCGACATCGATTTTTAGAAGTTGACGTTGAACATCCGGAAATCGATTTGGCAACAGCACCTGGGTCCGGTCAAAACAGAGGAAAATGAAAAAACGATGCCGCTGGATGAGGGGATGATCGCCGATCTTTTGCGCTGGCGCGCTGAAACGCCCTACGCCCAGGACGACGATTGGATTTTCGCCAGTCCACGCATGCTTGGTCGTCAGCCCACTATGGCCGGAGGCCCTCATGCGCAACTATATCGCTCCTGCGGCCAAACGCGCAGGCATTGCTAAGCACATCAACTGGCACGTCTTCCGCCACACATTCTCAACCTTGCTGGCAGAAAACGATGAGGACGTGAAGACCGTGCAATCACTGATGCGCCATGCCAACAGCAACATCACCATGAACATCTACACCCATGCTGTAAGCAGCAAGAAGCGCCGAGCCCAAAGCATGGTGGCGGAGATGATTTTGCCGAACCACGCTTTTCCAGCAGGCGATGCTAAACTGCTGAAAAGAATGGCGGGGACGACGGGACTCGAACCCGCGGCCTCTGCCGTGACAGGGCAGCGTTCTAACCAACTGAACTACGTCCCCACTCGCCAAATCAACGAGATGCGAAATAAGCAGTGTTTATGCGGCTTTGTACACTTTGCATATCGTGCATGGAGTTGCCTCCGTTGCCCAAAAGAGCGCGATTCCTGTCCGAACCGCCCCCAAACCGCCTCCAAATTTCGGCTTTCCCCTGCACCTGTGCCATGTGCAAATCCACTTGCACGGACTGCTCCGGGCGGCCAAGATTGTAGCCAACCTGGACGGAACCGCCAATAAAACCGGAACAAATGTTTAGCACAGAAATATCCTAACAGCTTCTCGCAGAACACGAAAGACCACCTTCATTTTCACAGGGTCAGATTGAACGAAATTCTCAAATTTGCCCGCAACTCTGATACGAGTTGTTATTGCGGCCGGGTAGCGAACTCCGCCATGTCGCGCGCAGGCCGCTCACTGGATTGACTAGG
>JBEKJF010000214.1:0-8141 GCA_050011375.1 Candidatus Sulfotelmatobacter sp. | reverse complement strand
GACGCGATGCACGTGACCGTATTTGCGCAGGCTGTGGTAGACGAGATCGACGATGCGTGCGGGGATGGCGAAGCCGAGGCCTTCGCTGCCGCCGCCGCTGGAAAGAATGAAAGTGTTGATGCCGAGGACCGATCCGTTCATGTCAATGAGCGGGCCGCCGCTGTTGCCGGGGTTGATGGGAGCGTCGGTTTGAATGTAGGTGAGCGGCTTCTGGGCGTCCGCCTGACGGGCGACGGCGCTCACTACTCCCATGGTGACGGAGTTTTGCAGGCCTTCGGGACTGCCGATGGCAAAGACGAGTTGGCCAACGCGGGCGCGCTGTTGCGTGGCGAGGGGGAGCGTGGGGAGATCTTTTTCCTCGATCTTCAGTAACGCGAGATCGGTTTCTTTGTGAGCGCCGATGAGGCGTGCTTCGAAAATGCGGCGTCTGCCTTCGGCGACGGAGCGGCCGTTATCCGTAGGCAGGGGTAAGGCTACCTTGATGCGCTGGGCGCCTTCGACGACGTGGGCGTTGGTCATGATGTAGCCGCTGGGATCGACGATGACTCCGGAGCCGACGGCGTGCTGGCGCACGATGAGAGCGGTCTGGGTGCGATTCTCTTCGTGCAGCGGTCCGTAGCCGGAGACCAGAATCTGAACCACCGCTGGAGATACTTTGGCGGCGAGACCTTCCATTGCGTTGTTGATTTCGAGGAGAGCTGCGGCGGCGGTTGCGGATTCGTCGGGCTTGGGCTGCGTTTTTTGTGGCGAAGGATTTTCTTGAGTCACCTTAGCGGCGGGGATTGGGTTGGTCGGGTTCTGCGCGGTGGGCTGCTGCGGCATGAGAAGTGTGGAAGTAAACAGAAGGAATGCAGCAGCCGGCAAATAACAGCTGCGGAAGAAGGAAGTCGGCATGATGGATCTCCTGAGCAAGAGAGGTTACATCAAACGTTATCACGCGGATTTGATGCGGATAGTGAGCTACCTCCACTTGATACACATAAATGCTATAATCATACACATCGGGGGTTTACACATGCGCACGAATATTGAGATCGACGATCAGTTGATGCGGGAGGCCATGCGGCGCAGCGGCGCTAGGACAAAGAGGGCTGCGGTGGAAGCTGGACTGCGATTGTTAGCGAAGACGCACGCACAAACATCGATCCGACGGCTTCGAGGAAAAGTAGTTTGGGAGGGTGACCTTCATCGATCTCGGTTGACACGGGTTGAGGGCTAGCTGGAATGGTCATCGTCGACACAACGGTGTGGATCGATTATTTACGGGGAACCCAGAATCCCGAGACTGCATGGCTGGACCGGGAGATGCAAGTCCAGCGGCTAGGATTGACTGATCTGATCCTCTGCGAGGTATTACAGGGGATTCGGGAGCAACGCGCCTTTGCGCAAGCGCGGAGGGACTTGTTGGGGTTCGAAGTTTTTCACACGGGCGGCAGCGAAATGGCGATGGCGACCGCCGAAAACTATCGCGAATTGCGCCAGCGGGGCTATACCGTTCACAAGACCATTGACTGCCTGATTGCAACTTTTTGTTTAGAGGCAGGGCATGAACTGCTGCACCGGGATCGGGATTTTGATTGCTTTGAGAAGTTGCTGGGGCTGCGGGTGGTGCATGCTTGAGCGCAAGCACCCTTCGCGCTAAGGCAAAAAAGAGAAAATCCTACCCCCTCGATTCTGGTCCAAGCGGAGAGATCGAGCGAGGGAGACGGATCAAGTGGGGACGCCGACGTCCTCGACACTGCAAGCGAGTGCATGGATCCTTCGGCCCGCAAAGGACGCGGGCCTCAGGATGGCAACGCTTCTCGTACGGCATGGTTGTCTGAGGGCCCAATGCAGGGCCAACTTCAAGCGCAAGAGCAAAGGCTTCGGACAGAGCTTGCCCTGAGCTTGCCGAAGGGAGTGTGCGACCCACACGAGCGCTGGCAAGCGCGGCGGACGAGGCGTCCGCCGCTCCATGAGCCAGGGGGGAATCTAGGTTCTACCTTAACTAATTCGCGATCAGGCTTTTATCGCGGTGGTATCCGTGATATAACCGCCCCTGAGCAACAAAAGTGGGTGATCCGCCTGCCAGAAGCGTATTCTGGAGGCGTTGGCTTGGTTGGGCAGACTGAGAGTCGACGTAATGTCATCGATCGATTTTGTTAACGATCGAGATTGACGTCGATTCGAGATTCGACATCGATCGAGATTAGCATCGATCAAAGACTGGCAACGACCAATACTGATCACGATCACGCACGAACTAGGAGGCACTGTGTCCGAAGCGCGGACCGGAAAACGATTTCCGCTGGAATTGCCGATCAAGATTCATGAAGAGAAGGCCGGCGGCGACACCAAGGGGCTTACGGGGAACCTGAGCGCGGCGGGCGTGTTTATTCGCGCTGACGCGGCGATGGAGATTGGGTCGCCGGTGGAGTTCGAGATCACGCTTCCGCCCGACGTTACCGGAGGGCAGGAGAACGTCACGATTCAGTGCAAGGGGCGCGTCGTGCGCTCTGACCCCACTGGAACGAGCCCGGATGGCAAGGGCGTGGCGTGTGTGATCGATTCGTATGAGTTCGTGAGGAAGTAGGAATAAGGAAGCGAGCCAAACGCGTGATTGTTGTGTCGCAAAGAACGCGACACTTCTCGCGGCTCGCTCAGATCCTTCAGCGGGCAAAATGCAGCCCGCTTCAGGATGACATCCCAGGAATGGAACTTTTGGAGCGTCGATAACATGCTCAAACTGATACTTGCCGATAACCAGGCAATCTTCCGGGCAGGCATCGCCAAAGTTTTGGCGGTGGAAGACGAGATGCGCATCGTGGCGCAGGCTCAGACGCCGGAGCAGATGTTCATGGCTCTGGACAAATTTCGCGCCGCGGTGCTGATCGTGGCTGCGGGATTTCACAACGATTTTGCCGCGATCATACAGTCGGCGAATCGGGCGAAGACTCGCGTGGTGATGCTGGCCGATACGGGCGAGAGCGCGCAGCGGCACATGGCGAATGGGGCGCATGGCGTGGTCTATCGCAACGTGACTAGCGCGGCCCTGGTGGATTGCGTGCGCAAGGTGGCGCGCGGCGAAACCTGGGTGCAGGATGTCGCGGTGCCGAGCGAACTCACTGAGAACGATATGGTCGGATTACGAGTGCGCGATCGCCTGACAGCGAAAGAGTTGCGCATCGTGGCTTTGATTGTCCAGGGTTACAAGAATAAAGAAATTGCCACGCAGCTTGGGACTACTGAGCAGGTCATCAAGAATTATCTGCGTAACGTTTACGACAAAATTGGAGTTTCGGACCGGCTGGAACTGGCACTGTTCACGATTCATCACCGGATTTTGAATGAGGCTGCCGCGGCTACTACGGCGGGGCCGATGCCACAGGCTCCGGCGGGAGTTATGCCTTAGGACGGGTTTAGATTTTTTGCGCCGCCCCTTTTTGGGCGGCTTTTTTTTGTTTCAGCGCAAGAAAAGTCAAAATCTTTAAACACGGAGGACACGGGGTTTCACGGGGTAAATCTCGAATTCTTTCGTGAGCTTCTTCTTGGATGCAGGTTTTCGTAACGCATCGTTCTGATTGCTTGCGCATCTACTGCTCATGGAATTTCGAACTTTGGGACGCTCTGGTTTGAAGGTGCCTGTGTTGAGTTTTGGCACGGGGACATTTGGCGGGTCGAACGAGTTTTTTCGCGCGTGGGGCGCTAGCGACGTGGCCGAGGCGACGCGACTGGTGGATATCTGCCTGGAAGCTGGAGTGAATCTTTTCGATACCGCCGACGTTTATTCTGATGGACTCTCCGAAACGATTCTGGGGAAGGCGGTGGCCGGAAGGCGCGACTCCGTTTTGATTTCCACGAAGGCTACTTTCCGCATGGGGCCGGGGCCGAACGATTTGGGTTCGTCGCGGTATCACTTGATTCGCGCTTGCGAGGCTAGCTTGCGCAGGCTGGGCACGGACCACATCGACATTTATCACCTGCACGGATTTGACGCGCTGACTCCGGTGGAAGAAGTGTTGAGCACTTTGGATCAACTGGTGGTGAGCGGCAAGGTGAGATACATCGCTTGCTCGAATTTTTCCGGCTGGCATTTGATGAAGTCGCTCGATGTGGCTGACAAGTATGGGTGGGCGCGCTATGTGGGACATCAGGTTTACTACTCGCTGATTGGCCGCGAGTACGAATGGGAATTGATGGCGCTGGCTTTGGATCAAGGAGTGGGGGCGCTGGTGTGGAGTCCGCTGGGTTGGGGGCGGCTGACGGGGAAGATCCGGCGTGGGAAGCCGTTGCCGGCGCAGAGCCGGTTGCACAAGACTGGTGACATGGGTCCGCAGGTTGCGGACGAGTATCTGTATAAGGTGGTGGATGCGCTGGACGCGATTGCCGCTGAGACTGGAAAGAGCGTGCCGCAGGTGGCGTTGAACTGGCTTTTGCAGCGGCCGTCGATTTCGACGGCAATCTTTGGCGCGCGGAACGAAGAACAGTTGCGGCAGAATCTGGGCGCCGTGGGGTGGAATCTTTCGGTTGAGCAGGTTGCGAAACTGGATGCGGCCAGCGAGGTGACGCCGGTTTATCCATACTGGCATCAGCGGCAGTTTGCGGAGAGAAATCCTCCGCCGGTGCCGCTTGCGGAAAAAACTGGCAGCTAGTTTCTCTGGCCATTCATTCTTGAGGGAAAGAAAGGAAGAACATGGCGCGCGTTTTTATTACAGGATCTTCCGATGGGCTGGGTCGAATGGCGGCGCAACTGCTGATCGAGCAGGGGCACGGCGTGGTGCTGCACGCCCGCAACGAGGCGCGAGGAGAGGAAGCTTTGTCGGCGGTTCACGGGGCGGAGGCGGTCGTGATCGGCGATCTGACGAGCATCGCGCAAACGCGTAAGGTCGCCGAACAAGTGAACGCGCTCGGAGCCTTCGATGCGGTGATTCACAATGCGGGCATCGGATACAGGGAACCTCGCCGCATCGCCACTGAAGACGGTTTGCCGCAGGTCTTCGCCGTGAATACTCTCGCGCCTTATATTCTGACCGCGCTGATCAAGCGGCCGAAGCGGCTGGTCTACTTAAGTTCCGGCCTGCATCGTAGTGGCGATGAAAGCTTGAAAGATCTGGCGTGGAAGGACCGTCCGTGGCAGGGGCAACAAGCTTATTCCGATACGAAGTTTCACGACGTGCTTCTGGCTTTCGCGATCGCTCGGCGCTGGACGAACGTTTTTTCGAATGCGCTAGAGCCCGGCTGGGTCGCCACCAAGATGGGCGGTGCGGGAGCGACCGATGATCTGGACGCCGGGCACCGCACTCAGGTGTGGCTTGCGGTGAGCGATGATCCGGCTGCAACCGTTACCGGCGAATATTTCTATCACATGCGGTTGCGCGAGCCGGAGCCCACCACGCGCGACACAGAACTGCAGGAGAAGTTGATCGAAGCGTGCGAAGGCTTTTCCGGAGTCGAGTTGCCTGATTAAGCGTGGCGCGCGATGAGAACTTAGCGGCCTCACCTTCTAGATTTTCTCCGCTACCGACTTCGCCTGCGTGAAGAGATACAAATAATCCGGACCGCCCGACTTAGAATCTGTTCCCGACATGTTGAAGCCGCCGAAGGGATGCGCGCCGACCATGGCTCCGGTGCACTTGCGGTTGATGTAGAGATTGCCGACGTGGAAGTCGCGCTTGGCGCGGTCGATCTTGTCACGCGACTTGGTGTAGATGGCGCCGGTGAGGCCGAACTCGGTGTCGTTGGCGATCTCGAGCGCGTGGTCGAAGCCGCGGGCTTTGATCACGGCGAGCACTGGTCCGAAGATTTCTTCCTGCTCGAGTTTTGATTTGGCCGGGATGTCGGCGAACACCGTGGGGCGGATGTAGTAACCTTCTCCGGCTTCGGTGGCGCGAGTGCCGCCGGTGAGCAGGCGTCCATCTTTTTTGCCTTGCTCGATGAATTCGAGAATCGTCTTCATCGAGCCTTCGTTGATCACTGCGCCCATGCCGGAGTTCTCGGCGGGATCGCCTACGGTGATTTTTTCCACGCGAGTTTTGAGTTGTTCGAGGAATTTGTCGTAGATGCGCTCGTCGACAATGGCGCGGGAGCAGGCGGAGCACTTCTGGCCCTGGAAGCCGAATGCAGCTTGCGCGACGCCTTCGACGGCGGAGTCGATATCGGCGTCGGCGTCGACGATGATGGCGTCTTTGCCTCCCATCTCGAGGATGGTGCGCTTGATCCAGATCTGGCCGGGGGCTTGCGAGGCTGCAGTTTTATTGATGTGCAGGCCGACTTCGCGCGAGCCGGTGAATGCGATGTAGCGCGTCTTAGGATGCGCGACGATGGCATCGCCGAAACTGGCTCCCGCGCCGGGGCAGAAATTCACCACGCCTTCGGGCATTCCGGCTTCTTCAAGCAGTTCGATAAATTTCGCGGCGATGGTGGGGGAATCGCTCGAAGGCTTGAGGATCACCGTGTTGCCGCTGACGATGGAAGCGACGACGAGGCCGGCCATGATGGCGCAGGGAAAATTCCACGGAGGAATGACTGCGCCCACGCCGAGCGGAACGTAAGTGAGCGAATCGTGCTCGCCGGGTAACTGCACCGGAGGTTCAGCTTTGGCGAAGCGCAGGGCTTCGCGGGCGTAAAACTCGCAGAAGTCGATGGTCTCGGAGATGTCGGCATCGGCCTCGCCCCAGTTCTTGCTGACTTCGAAGACGAGCCAGGCCATGTAGTCCATTTTGTGCTGGCGGAGAAGATCGGCAGCGCGGAAGAGCAGCCCGGCGCGCTCTTCGACTGTTGTGTGCTTCCACGAGTCGAATGCTTTCAGCGCGGCCTTCATTGCTGGTTCAACGTGCTCTTTGCCAGCCTTCTGATGGGTTCCGACAATCTGCGAAGGCTTCGATGGGTTCAGCGACTTGATCTTTTCTGTAGTCTTGAGCCGCTGGCCTCCGATGATGAGGTCGTACTCGCGGCCAAGCTGTTCGCGAACGCGCTCGATGGCGGCGCGCATCTTGCGCGCATTTTCTTCGTTGCGGAAATCATAAAAGGGCTCGTTGATGAACGGGCCTTGATGAGATTGGGATGATGATGTGCGTGGCCGGACGGGGGCTTCGGCGATTGCCATTGGGGAATCCTTTCTAATTAGATATTTTACACCGCGCACGAAGAGTCCCGCCCGCCGCTAGCGCTTAATGATAGACTCGAACGTTTTCCTAGAGGCAATGTTATGGACATTAAACAAGTAGGCGTGATCGGCGCGGGGACCATGGGCAACGGCATTGCCCATGTCTTTGCGCGGAGCGGTTACTCGGTAGTTCTGTGCGATGTGGACCAGCGGTTTCTGGATCGCGGGCTGGCGACGATCACGAAGAATCTTGACCGTGAGGTCGCGAAGAACAAGATCTCGGCTGAAGACAAGGCGGCAGCGCTGAAGAAGATCGAGCCGGTTACCGACCGCTCCCGGCTTGCCGACTGCGATTTTATTGTGGAAGCGGCGACCGAGAAGTTTGAGATTAAGACGGAGATTTTTCGCGATCTTGACCGACTGGCGCAGCCCGAGGTGATTCTGGCTTCGAACACTTCTTCGATCTCCATTACTAAGCTGGGAGCGCTGACCAAGCGTCCCGACAAAGTGATTGGAATGCATTTCTTTAATCCTGTGCCGGTGATGAAGCTAGTGGAGGTGATCCGCGGGCTGGCTACTTCGCCGGAAACGTTTTCTGAAACTCGCGACCTGGCCGTCAAACTCGACAAGACGCCGGTCGAGGTCAACGATGCGCCCGGATTCGTTTCGAACCGCGTGCTGATGCCGCTGCTCAACGAAGCCATGTATGCCGTGATGGAGGGCGTGGCCACGCCTGAGGCCGTGGATGAGGTGTTCAAGCTGGGCATGGCGCATCCCATGGGGCCGCTGACGCTGGCTGATTTTATTGGGCTCGACGTTTGCCTCGACATCATGCGCGTGATGCTCGATGGGCTGGGTGATCCGAAGTACCGGCCGTGTCCGCTGCTGATCAAGATGGTCGATGCGGGGTGGTTGGGGCGGAAGAGTGGGCGCGGGTTTTATAAGTATTAAATTCTACCGGGGCTAAAGAGACCGCGTGAGAACGCTTTCAGGCGCGATTTCTTAGCCGATTGTTGCTATGTTGACTGGCCCGGACTGGCGACTGGCCAGCAGCCGG
>JBEKJF010000213.1:0-8153 GCA_050011375.1 Candidatus Sulfotelmatobacter sp. | reverse complement strand
CCGAATTACAGCGGCAACGATGGCAGCATCCAGCGCTTCGGCTGGAAGGCGCAGGTGCGCTCCACGCTGCTGATGTCCGCCCTGCAAATGAACGTGGAAATGGGCGTCACCAACGAGACTTACCCCACTGAGATCAACCAGACGGCGGGCTGCCTGTTCAACCCTGTACCGGAGACTGTCACCAACTTCACACCGGGAATCCTGACCGAAATGTTCCCCGGCGATTACTCGCGCACAGAGTACTTTACTCAGTGGCTGGCGCCGCCGACTCCCGGACCCTCCAGCAGCGCGACCAAGAACGGGAAGACGCAGTTCACCAACGCCGGTTGCGTTTACTGCCACACGACTTCGTTCACCACGCCAGCGACGTCACGGCCTGCGTTGAACGCCATCACCATCAATCTTTACTCGGATCTGATCGTGCACCACATGGGGCCTGCGCTGGCCGATGGTCTGCCGCAGGGGCAGGCAGGGCCGGATGAATTCCGCACCGCGCCGCTCTGGGGCATTGGGCAACGCCTCTGGTTCCTGCACGATGGCCGCACCGCCAACATCGTGACTGCCATCGAAGATCACTACAGCGTGGCCAACACCAGCTACGTGCAGTCAGAAGCGAACCAGACCGTCGTCAACTTCAACAACCTAAGCAAGACGAATCAGCAGGATCTAGTCGACTTCCTGCGCTCACTGTAAAGTTCGTATCGGTTGGAAAATAATAGGCCGCGTTCGGTTGAGCCGTAATGTTGGCTCAACCGGGCGCGGCCTTAGGCTTTTCGCGACGGGTGGAGTGTGTGCACAATCTTTCACGTTGACGGGCCTGGACACTCAAGTGCAGAATCGTCGGCGATGGAACCAGGGACGTTTTTCGAACGGAAACCAAGACTGCACCGAGCCGGGGCGGTCTTGCTCGGATTGTTCTGTTTCGCATTGCCTGCCCGAGCTTCTGGACTCCCTGTGCGCAAACACCCTCAACCCAAGAATCAACCTTCCGTTGCGGTGCCGGCGCAGCTCGTCATGGGCTCGGTAACGCTTGAGCCTTGTTCCTACGCTCCCGAGGCATATTGCGGTACTCTGCCTCGCGCCCTCGATCCAACCGGCGCCGTGCCGGGGACGATCGAAATCCACTTTGAACTGGACCCTCACACCGACACCACGCAGCAACCGCTGGAACCGATCGTGTTTCAGGAAGGCGGCCCTGGCCTGGGCAGCACCTTTTCGCGCGATGGTTTCCTCGCGCTGGCAGGGCCGTTGCGTGCGCGTCATGATGTCATCATGATGGATCCGCGCGGCACCGGTTATTCGCAGCCCATAGACTGCCCTGCGACGCAGAATGAATACGTGTTCGGGCAGGCTGCGATCATCCAGTGCGGCACGTTGCTCGGCGATACTTCCGACCTCTACGGCACCGGCCTCGCCGCCGACGATCTTGATGCGATTCTGAGCGCCCTCGGCGTTGGACAGATCGACCTGTACGGCGATTCTTACGGAACATTTTTTGGCGAGACATACTCTGCGCGCCACCCCCAGCGACTGCGCGCGCTTGTTCTTGATGGCGCGTACCCAGTGAAGGGCCAGAGCGCCTGGTGGCCCGAAGTTGGCGTCGCCATGCGCTACGCCTTCAACACCGCGTGCCAGCGCGCCGAGGATTGCGCCGATCTGCCGGGTACTGCGATGGATCGTCTCACCGCGATGGTGCAGCGGGTGCGCGCGAACCCGATCCAGGGAATTGCGCAGGATGGCGACGGCACACTGCGCACCGTGACCATCGACCCGGTCAGCCTCGCCTACCTCAGCACATCCGACGCATTGTATTATCCGGTAACCCGCGAGACCGACCCCGCAGTGCGTGCGCTTCAAGACAACGGAGACGCTCTGCCATTGTTGCGGCTGATTTCCGAGAACGAAGCGGCTTCGTTTTCCGGCAGCCCAGGATCGAACCCTGAGGATGACAGCAACGGTCTGTATCTTGCCGTGAATTGCCAGGATTATCCGCAGATCTACAACATGACTTCACCGCCCGGGGAGCGGACCGCCCAGCGCGACGTGTCGTTCCTGCTTGAGCAACAGACGAGCCCGAACATCTATTATCCGTTCACGCTGGCAGAATACGACGCGGTGCCGCTGGATTACAGTTTGCTCGATCAATGCATCACCTGGCCGGTTCCGTCGCCCGCGTATCCGCCGGACCAACCCGTTCCTCCGGGAGCGAAGTTTACGCAGGCCCCAGTGCTGGTGCTCAATGGCGACATGGATACGCTGACCCCCGTACTGGAAGGTCGAGCCTCAGCGCAGGAATACGACCATGCCCGGCAGATCATAACCCACAACACTTTCCATGTGAGCGCCATCGGCGATGAAGACAATTGCGCGCAGGCATTAGTGCGGCTCTTCCTGGCAGATCTCGACCCCGGCGATACTTCCTGCGCTGCGAAAATCGCGGAAGTCCGCCTGGTGCCAAAGTTCGCCACCGCCGCCTCGCAACTCGATCCACCAACCGCGCTGCCGGGGAATCAGGGCACGGCGACCGATCTCCGCGTCGCCGCCGCCGCAGCCTACGCGCTCGGAGATGTGTTGGATTTGTATTGGGCCAACTACAGCGGCAGCGGCGTCGGCTTGCGTGGAGGTACCTGGAACTACGTCAGTGATGCTTCCGGCAGCACATCTCTATTCACCATGGATCAGGTTCGCTGGACCCGCGATGTGGCTGTGAGTGGCCAGTTCACATGGAACTACTACAAACCCGGCGCGGTGAACGGGCAGGTCTCCGTAGCGGGCCCCGCAGGCGAAAATGGCCAGTTGACCGTTACGTTCGACAGTCGCGAACCCGATGCACAGGCAACGATCACAGGGTCCATTGGCGGAAGAGAAATCGCGGCCACCATGTATGCGCCGTAACTACTGCGGGGCTGGCTCGCCCTTGGTTTTTCCCAGCTCATAATACTGCGACTAAGGCTGCCGCACCCTTCGCGATTTCGAAGGGTGCGCACCGGGGAGCCGACAGCCAAGGCGTTTTCAGTCTTACGCTCCACGAACGACTCAAAAGATCACCACTCCCGAACATTTCCACAGCCCCATTGTGACATCTGACCTTGCGCGCAGCCCGCGCTTCGTTAGAGAATCGTCCAGCGCGGGGAATCCCGTTGCAAATCCGTTCTTTGAAAATTGAAGCGAGTGCAGGACAAGTCCTTTCCGCACAGCATTTTAGCTGTGAGATCGGCTGTTTTCAGTCCAGACAGAAATCGCCGCTCTGATTCTAAAGGACTTACGCTGGAGCGATGCACCTAACTCCTTTGTCCGCAATATTTTACGGGCAAGTTCCTTAGAATCATGATTTTAGCCAGATCGACCGCGGATCAATTCGTCGTAAGTCGTTGATTACAGGTATTTAAGCGGATCCGGTCCGTAATTTTTTTGATCGGAACCACCAGAACACCGGCACGCCGGCCAGAATAACGAGCAGGCCATAAAAGGAATTCGGCCAGTCGCTGCGAAAGGTGTAGTAAAGAAGAACGGCAGCCGCAGCAATAAAAAGCGCAGGGACGACCGGATAGCCAATCATTCGATAAGGCCGCACCGCATCGGGATTGCGCCACCGGAAAACAAAAACAGTGCTCCCGGCAATCATGTAAAAGAGCCACTCCGCAAAAATGGCCAGAGAAAAAAGCTGCCGAAAATTTGCTCCCAGCAGCAGCAGGACGATCGACAGCACCGCCTGCAACACAATCGCCCCCGTCGGCGTATGAAACCGCGGATGCACTTCAGCCAGCGCCGAGAAAAAATATCCATCGCGAGCCACGGCAAAAGGCACGCGAGCGCCGCTCATAATCGTGCCGTTTAGCGTGACCAGCATCGAGATCGCCATGCCCGCAGACACAATGCTCGCGCCCAGGCTTCCCATCACGAGAGCGACCGCGTCCGAAGCAGGCCGCGGCGAAGCCGCAATCACATTCGCCGGCAACACATATTGCACGCCCGCATTCACCAGCACATACAACACGCCAACAGTAGCCACGCCGGCAATCAGGGCAATCGGAATATTCCTCTCCGGCCGCTTCACTTCGCCGGCAACCATGTTCAGATCGTTCCACCCGTCATACGCCCACAGCGCCGCGACCAGTGCCGCCATAAAGCCGGCAATGCCGCCCTTCGCGCCTGTGAAAGTCGTCGCAAAATTGCTCCAGCCGCGTCCGGGTGCACTCCCCGCTCCGCTGAAGCAGACCACCACTATGCCCAGAATGATTGCTACCTTCAACACCGTAAACACAAGCTGAAACTCACCGGCCTTCTTAACTCCAAGATAATTCAAAACAGAAATAAGAATGGCCGCGGCGATAGCGACAAGCTGTCCCCAAGTAACAGACAAAGGAATAGTGAAGGCGTTGTCAGGAAAAAACGAAAAGATCGGAAACGTGCCCAGAATGCGAACCAACCCAGTAGCGATCGTAGCCACCGATGCAGGTTTGGCGATAACGAACCAAGTCCACGCATAGAGAAATCCGCCCAGTGGTCCGTAAGCGTCGCGGACATAAACATATTCGCCGCCAGCCTGCGGCTTCATCGCTCCAAGTTCGGCGTAGGTGAGCGCGCCAAAGAAAGACAACAGCCCGCCCACCAGCCAAGCCAGATACACCAGCTTCGCCGAACCCACAGCCTGCATCATCTCGGCAGGAACAAGAAAAATTCCGCTGCCAATAATAGTGCCAACCACCACGGCAGAAGCGTGGCTAACGCCCAGATCGCGGGCCAGTTCCGGACGAGTAGTGGTCAACTCCGGCATGGTTGGAGTGAGCAGTATACGTCAGACCCGTCTTGCCGCAAGGCAACTCACTGCGTATCCAACCACGAACGTCACCATCGTTCCAATCATCACCCACCACGTCCACGGGACATGCGAGCGCCACAGATACAGTTCGATTCCGAATCCAAACAGCATTCCGACCATCGCGCCGCGCTGATTGGCGCGCTTGGTCAACACGCCTAGAAGAAAGGCCCCGAGCAGCGCGCCGTAAGCAACCGAAGCAATTTGCAATCCCACTTCGACAACGCGCCCAACTTTTTGCAGCGCCAGCACAGCCAGACCAAATAGAACAATCGCCCAGCCGATCGTCGCGAGCCGCGACAGGCGGATGCGCCCGCGTTCATCCGTTTGCGGACGGAAGTGCAAAACGAAATCCATGATGGTGCTCGACGAAAGCGAATTCAGAGCCGCGCTCAAGTTCGACATCGCCGCAGCCAGAATCGCGGCAATCAACAGCCCGGAAATTCCATGCGGCATGCGGCTGACGATGAACGTGGGATAGATGCGATCGGGCTTGACGAAGTTCGCCGAAGGCACTCGATAATAGGCCCAGAGCATTACGCCGACAATCAGGAACAGCGCAAACTGAAACAGAATTGCGACGCCGCTCGAAAGCAGCGCCGCGATCGACTGCTTCTGGCTTCTCGCCGCCAGCAGGCGTTGCACGATGAGTTGGTCCGTGCCGTGGCTGGCGGTAATAAAAAACGTCCCGCCGATCACGCCTGCCCAAAACGTATAAGGCAGCCAGAAATTGGGGGTGAAGTCGAACACCTGCAGTTTGCCCGCGCTGGCGGCTGCAGCGTGAATCGCCGTCCATCCTCCGGGAACGAGATGCAAAATCGTCCACAGGCCGACGAGCGTTCCGCTGACATAGATTGCAGTCTGCACCACGTCGGTCCAGATTACTGCCGCAAGTCCGCCTTCGAATGTATAGATGAGCGTCAATACAGTGATGATCGCGATCGACGTGACCTCGCCCGTTCCCAGCGCGATAGCCACGACGATCGACACGGCATACACGCGGATGCCCTCGGCCGCCGCTCGCGTCAGCAGAAACAATCCCGCGGTCAGCGAGCGCAAGCCGCGTCCAAAGCGGCGTTCAATCAACTCGTAGGCCGTGTAAAGATCGCCGCGAAAGTACTGCGGCAGCAGCACAAAGCTGATCACCACGCGTCCCACCAGATATCCCATCACCACCTGAAGAAAAGTGAGGTTCGTGTCATAGGCGAGGCCGGGGATGCTGATGATGGTGAGCGTGCTGGTCTCAGCAGCAACGATAGAAAGCGCGATCGCCCACCACGGAATATCGCGCCCGGCGAGAAAGTAATCGCGCAGCGAGCGCTGCCGCTTGCGAAAGCGCAGCCCAAACAATGTAATTCCGACCAGATAAAGCGCGATGATCGCGAGATCGAGTCTGTCGAGGCCCATCTTTATTCCCGAAGGCGCTACACAACTTTTCGTGCCACAACTTCCTTGGGATCGTAAGGTTCCGACGAACAGGCCACGAGCCACAGGGTAGCGTCGCCGTCATTGCGCACCGCGTGCGACGCGCCCGGCGAAATCAGCACCAGCACGGCTTCGCTGCCAACGAAAGTGTGCCGGTGGGTTGCGGTGCCCTCGCCTTCATCCCAGTGCAGCGACCAGGCTGCACCCGGCAAGAAAACGATGGCCTCGCGCTTACGTATGTGAAAGTGGTTGCCCCGCACCGCACCCGGCTTGGTCGAGGCCAAGTGCATATCCGCAATCCGTCCCAGAAAGTCGAGCGCCTCGGCTGGAGGCGAGAAACTGAAGCCGCGCGCGTCTCCGTGATTGTTGAGTTCCGATATTTCGATCTTCATATTTGGTCCACATTTGATTATGGCGGCAAGTCGCGGCTCGCGCGAGTGCGTCTTTATGGACCTCCTGCAACGAACCCGGGCAAGCATGTCGTAACGGCCTGAGAACTGAGAACTGCGCTGTGATAGAACTAATCGCGTGGCCTACTACCTGGGCATCGACGGCGGCGGCAGTAAGACAGCTTGCGCTGTGGGCGACGAATCGTCACTGCTCGCTACGGTTACAGCCGGGCCCAGCAACATCACTCGGGTCGGGGAAGCACGTGCGGGAGAATCACTGCTTGAGGCCATAAAAGAAGCGTGCGCTGCCGCGAAAATCGATCCGCGGCAAGTTCAGCGCGCCTGTGTTGGTGTCGCGGGTGCCGGCCGCGAAGAGGTTGCCAGCGTTGTTCACAAAATCGTGGCGGAGATCGTCTCAGGTGAAGTCGAGGTTGTGGGCGATATGCAGATCGCGCTGGCAGCGGCTTTTGGCGCGGGCCCAGGTGTGATCGTCATTGCCGGTACTGGGTCGATCGCCTACGGCCGCGATGCGCAAGGCAGAACCGCACGCGCGGGCGGTTGGGGCTTCGCCATTTCCGATGAAGGCTCGGCCCACTGGATTGGGTGCGCCGCGGTCGTCGCGCTGCTGCGCGAGATCGACGAAGCGAAGGCAAATGCCGAGCGTAGTGAGAATGCTCCAGAGACAGCCCAATCTCTGCCGCTCTTCCGAGAAATGAAAGCTGCGTGGGCCCTTCAATCTCTCGACGAGTTGATACGCCACGCCAACTCCTCTCCGAACTTCGCGAAGTTGTTGCCCGCGATCCTGGCCGCTGCGGATGCGGGTGATGGCGTCGCCCAGCGCGTGCTCGCGCAAGCCGGCAGGGAACTGGCGCAACTTGCTGGAATCGTGGTGCGCCAGCTATTTGCGGAGAGCAGCGATACGGTTGCGCTCGCAATGGCGGGAGGCGTTTTTCGTCACTCCTCGCGAGTGCGCGAAATGTTCCGCAGTGAAGTTGGTGCCATTGATCCGCGGCTTGCGGTGAACCGGGAAATTGTCGACCCCGTGAATGGCGCACTACAAATGGCGCGCACACCGGACCGCGATGCCAAAGCGTGAGTCGATTTAAGTTTGGCTGCGCTTCCAAAGATATTGGCTTTAAGTTCAAAGCGTTGGAGCTATAATGTCGGCAAATGAGGAGGGCTTATGCTTATCTCCCGTCTTCTGGTTGTTTCGCTGCTGAGTGCTGCTAGCGTCGTGTCGGTTGCGGCGCAAGCTGCGCCGGAGAAAAGCGCCGATTCTCCTTCAACATCTTTTATAGTGCCGCAAAGGTGGGCCGACTTTTGTACCAAGCTGCAAAATTATCACTGCGTCTTTATCAAGAAGGCGAACGGTCCGTCGCAGCCGGCGCCGAATGCCACGCAGCCAAAAGACCGCGACTTCACTGCCATCCCTGTGCCTGAACTTACGAACACTGTAATTCGGCTCGAGCCGAACGACGTAACCTGCTACTCCATGCGGACGTACCGCGTTACGCGGGACG
>JBEKJF010000212.1:0-8174 GCA_050011375.1 Candidatus Sulfotelmatobacter sp. | reverse complement strand
CGTTCGCCGCACTCGAAGAGGCGCGCAGGTATTTAGCCAAGGCCTACGAGCGGCCAAAAAATAAAGAGTAGAGGTCGAGGCGAGATGGGTCAGCCGATTTTTGAACCGGCTACCAGAGCTTTAGACTTCTTCTGCCGCGCCGGGTCGAATTCCAGAATCTCACACGGCGGGACCTCGCGCGAGAAAACGTCGATGATAGACGCCGCGGACAGCCTCGTGCCATTGAGTTGGCGACGGATGTCCGAGGTGGAGATTCGCTGAGAGCCGCCATAGGCTTCGGCAAAATCGAACTGCACTTTCTGCAGCGAATCTTTTTGGAGCGTGCTCAGTCGTAGTCGATTCTGTTGAGGGGTATTGGCCAGCGCGGCATCTGTTACAACTCCAATCGCGCCGTGCAATTGCTGAATGCGCGCTACGGCCTTATCAACCAGACGCGCGAATTCTGCACCGTCTGCATTCTCACGCCCCTGGCGCAATATCCTCTGCGCTTCCTCGGCAGAAAACCAAGTGCGATCTCGCTTCGACTCCTGCGGTGGACTGAGGCGCAACACCTCGCAGAGGTAGGCCTTGATGGCAACTCGCTTCTCGCCAGATCTCGAAGTTCGCTTCCTATCGATCGGCATGCGTAGATAACTCGCGAACGAAGCTTCTTCGATACGGCCATGAACGCCCGCTTCCTCGAACGCCTCTAGCGCCGCCGCCTGGGCGTGCGTGAGCCCCGGCTCCGCACTCCCTTTGGGAAAGGTCCAGCGCCCTCCGCCACCCCGGGTGCGAACCAGTAGGAACTCGATCGTAGTGGCCCGCATCCGGTAGCAAACCGCAGCCACCTTTTCGCACTCGCTCAATTTGCGGAGTTGCGACAATCGAACGAACCTGCCCGACGACCGGCGCGTGCGAGTCGTGGAACGGACGCCAACCAACTGCAAATTCCGAGCAGTCCCGCTGTTGTTACTCATCGCATCAGATTGCAGGATTTCAGCGGCTTCTGCTAGATCACAACTTGGTTCTCGACGGGGAAGATTGCATCGCTGCGAACATGAACGGTGCCGGTATCTTTCTGCATACTTGCATCTCACCTGCCGCGAAGACAGTATTTAGTTTCATCATCCGCAATCGGCGCCAGGAGAAGCTCTTGGGGAACATGCATTGCCTTCGCTGCAATCGCGAACTCGAACCGGGGCATAAATCCGTTGCGCTGTATATGTTCGCGCAGACGGTGGGAATAAGGCCGCGCCAGAAGTCGGCGGCGCATCGCATCTCTTTCTGCCCGCAATGCGCAGTCTCGCTCGCTATGGGACCGCCGCCCGAGGGCGCGCTCAACATGGCCGCCTGGGATATGATTCGCGACCTCGTCGGCTCAGACCCAGCGTTGAACCAGGCTGCCTGGGAGAGTCTGAGTGGCGTCTTAGGATTACTACCGGCGACCGGCACGGACGGCCCGCATTCCTCAGCACGCGCCGCTGGATATTTCGAGTTCTGACGGCCTAGGACCGCAATTCCGCCGCGCCAGTCTGCAAACCACGCGCACTCACCCTCATTAAACTCCCCAGATAACTTTTTCGGCCTCTGGTCGTCTAAAGAACTAATCAAGGTGGTGGAACTTTGCGAGATGCGGGCGCGTACTAAAGAGTAGATAGTTAGGCGGGATTGAGACCCCTCGCCTGAACGTCGCCCGGGACCCCCACGCGGCCTCCCCGGAAGCGTGGGGGTGTACTTCATGCGAATACTTCTCGATATCGTAAGGCAATCGCTCTCCACGCTGTGGGCGCACAAGCTGCGCTCGTTCCTCACCATGTTTGGAATCGCGTGGGGCGTGGGCTCGCTGCTGCTTCTTGTGGGCTTGGGGGAAGGCTTTCGCAGCGGCCAGGAAAAACAGCTCGCTACCCTGGGACAAAACATAATGTTCATGTTTCCGGGGCGCATTCCGGCGGTCGAGGGCAGCACGCAATCCGGGCAGACTTATTACTTCACCTATGCCGATTATTCTGCCATTCGCCAGCAGGCGAAGTTCGTAGGTGCGGTGTCTCCGGTGCTGAATCGCGAAGACATTCGCGCTGTCAGCGACTACGGATCCACTAACGGGCAGGTCTTCGGCGTTGCTACCGACTACAACCAGATTCGCAACGTGCCCATTCGTCCCGGCCGCTGGTTCAACGACGAAGACAACACTGAGCGCCGCCGTGTGGCGGTCGTGGGATGGGAAATGCTGAAGAACATGTTTCCGGGACGCCCCGCCGTAGGCTCTACGATTCTTCTCAATGGGATCAGTTTCGACGTGATCGGCGTGGTCGATAAAGTTGGACGCGACGGCAATAACGGCACCAACTCGCGCATCTTCATTCCCATCGAGACGATGCGTAACCTGTTTCGCCTGACTAAGGCGAATTCCGAGGATGCGATTTCTTTTATCAACTACACGCCCATCCGCAAAGACCTGCATACCGAGGCGAAGAATGAGATTCACCAGATCATCGCCACACGCCACGGCTTCGATCCTAAACTCGAAGACGCATTTGAAGACTGGGACACTATCGAAAACATGCAGCGCGTGAGCAAGATTTTCGACGCGATGGATTGGTTCCTCGGCGTGGTCGGCGTCGTCACTCTGGGGCTTGGCGCGATCGGCATTGTCAACATCATGCTGGTCTCAGTGAGCGAACGCACCAGGGAAATTGGCTTGCGCAAGGCACTGGGCGCAACCCACAAAAACATTCTCACGCAATTCTTTGTCGAAGGAGCTTTTCTGACCGCCTTCAGCGGCGGTATCGGCTTGGCTTTAGCCACAGGATTTGTCACGCTGCTGGCGATGTTGCCGGCACCAGAGGGTTTCGATACGCCGCGAATCATTCCCGCATCGGCGCTGGCTGCCATCGGATCGCTGGCCATCGCGGGAATTTCCGCCGGCCTCTATCCCGCGCGCAAAGCCGCGCTGATGGAGCCGGTGGAAGCGCTGAGGCAGGAATAAAAATTATGATCGTCGATCTCGCCAACCAGGCCTACAACGCGCTCCGGCACAATCGCCGGCGCAGCGTGTTGACCATGCTCGGCATGGCTTGGGGCATTGCCACCGTCGTGCTTTTGCTGGCTTATGGATCTGGTTTCGAGCGCGGCCTTTGGGTGGCGTTCCGCTCGTTCGGCACGAATCTGGTTTTCATCTTTCCCGGCCGCACCGAATTGCAGGCCGGAGGCACCAAGGCTGGCACTCCGGTCAGGTTGACCACCGACGACCTCGACTACATCCGCGACGAAGTGCCCTTGCTTAAGCACGTTTCTCCTGAAGTCGCCAAACAGACGCTCGTGGCTTATGGCACCCGCAGCGCGACCTACGGCGTCAGCGGAGTTTACGCCTCCTATGGACGCATGCGCCGTCTCGACACCGAAGAAGGCACTTTCTTCAGCGAGTCTGACGATTTTACTCACACTCGCGTCGCCATCATCGGATCAGACGTAAGAAAAAAACTTTTCTCGGGCCAGAATGCCCTTGGCGAAACCATTCGTCTCGACGGCATTTCGTACCAGGTCATCGGAGTGATGAGGCATCAGGTGCAGAAT
The DNA here is from genome assembly GCA_050011375.1 of Candidatus Sulfotelmatobacter sp. Lineage (GTDB taxonomy): Bacteria > Acidobacteriota > Terriglobia > Terriglobales > Acidobacteriaceae > Sulfotelmatobacter. The sequence goes on along the minus strand of JBEKJF010000212.1, from coordinate 4,622 downwards.
GGCGACGACAACATCAACGGCCACGTCTATATTCCGTTCAGCGCGATGAGCGATCTGGTCAATCCTTATTATCTGAATTCCATCGTGATGGAATACGAAGGAGACCACGACAAGGTCGTAACGGCGGTGCGAAACTCGATGGGCTTTCATCACAACTTCGATCCCAAGGATCGCCGCGCGATATTCGTCTTTGACGTTTTTGCGGACTTGCTTGACCTGCAAGTGATCAGCACCGGAATTAAAATCCTGCTCGGATTTATCGGCCTCCTAACGCTGGGTATCGGCGGCGTGGGTCTGATGAACATCATGCTGGTTTCGGTGACACAGCGGACGCGGGAGATTGGCGTGGAAAAAGCTCTGGGCGCGCATCGCTGGCACATCCTGTTCCAGTTCTTAACAGAGGCCCTGGTGATCACCGCTCTGGGCGGCCTTTTGGGAGTGTTGCTGGCCTATCTGGTTTCCTGGAGCGTAGGCTCGCTCACGCTGTGGAGCGCCTTTGAAGAAAACGCCAGCGAAGGCGATATTCACCTCTACATCGATTTCGCCACGCTGATCTGGTCGACAGCTATTTTGAGTTTCGTTGGCATCATCAGCGGCATGCTGCCCGCGATTAAGGCTGCGCGGTTGAACCCGATCGAGGCTCTGCGGTATGAGTAGGATTGTCGTCCCGCGGCCAACTCAACCGATTTGCCTCAAAAGCTCCCGCTCAGTAGTGGTATCGCGCCTGCAGAAAGTCGATCCGCCGTTCACTTACGCGATACACCAAGCGGTGTTCCTGAGTAATCCGGCGCGACCAGCAGCCCGCCAGTAAGTACTTCAATGGCTCTGGCTTCCCGATGCCGGTAAACGGATCACGCAGGACAGCCTCGATGAGGTCGAAGGCGCGAACGGCAACTTTGCGGTCTGTCTCAACCCAATAGCGCAGGTCTTGCCGAAACTCAGGATGAAAGATGGCTTCCCGTTCAACGCTGCGCGGCAAGTCCCATCTCCCGGCGGAGTTTCTCGAGTGGTTCTGGCCTGCCCTTCCGGCCTATCGCGCGCCGCAGCGCGGTGAGCAAACGCTGCGCATTCTTGGGTGACCGCAAAAGGTGTGCCGTCTCGATCAAACCTGCCAATTCATCGGCCGGAACCATCGCAACTTTCCTTTGTCCCTTGCGCACGACGATTACGACTTCGTGGTCGTTGGCAACACGATCAAGCACAGAAGCCAGGCTCTGGCGCAGGTTCGTGTATGTAGTTTCTGTCATGTATTGTGCCTATATGTAATTGTACGGGATTGCTGTACGTAGGCAGGGTTTATTCCGTTGATCTTGTCGGCGGCCATCCCCGGCTTCGTAGGCATGATCAGCGGCATGCTGCCTGCGATCAAGGCTGCGCGGCTGAACCCGATCGAGGCTCTGCGGTATGAGTAGAACCGCGCGGCTTGTGAATTGATTCACTGCCTGCGGGTGTCTGCGACGCTCCACCCGAACTTCCCGCTCCGGCCTGCGCGTTGGAACCTCCTCCAATCGGAATCCAGGCTCCCGAGGCTTCTGTGCATGAATCGTCTGCGCAGTATTGGAAGCTGGTCACCGGATGCAATTCCCAGATGGAATAACGCCAGCATTTGGCCGTCTTGTTTGCCAGAGCGCAATTATCAGCGGGCTTGTTGTGTTCGCTATCCACGAGCAGTTGCCCGACGATTCGAACTTTGTGGCCAAGCGCGGGTTGGAGATTGTCGAGAGTCCATGCGGTCGGGTCGAATTGCGCGCGGTAGTGCGGAGTCATCTCGACGATCACGCTATTCTGCTGCAACGCCTTGGGAGGCTTTGATGGGTTTGCAGAGTTCACCTGACTCGTCAAAGTTTGATCAAACCCGATGCCAATGTGAAAATCCACGTTCGACCACTGACCATCTGGCCCGATCAAGTCGCAGTTGCTGCTCTCCGCCGCGGTGTGCTCGTAATAGTAAAGGTAACCAACCAGCCCAAACTGCTTGCCTTCTCCCATCTGGCTCAGTTGGTCTTTATAGGTGGCGTGGTTATTGCCTTTTCCCAAATCGGTGGGCGTGCCGCTGTTGAGGGTGTCGAAAGCTGACTGATCAAGAAAGTTAATTCCCGTGGCCGAGGTCGGGGTCAAATTCTTAAGGTAGTTGAGATAAGGGTCATACCCGCCGGCCTTACTGCAACCGGTGGGGTAATCCTCGTGACACGCCTGAAAATCCGCAATGTTGTCTTCGCATTCCTGCGCTTCGATGGTGACGCCGTTGATAACGATGGGCGCTGCGCTTTCCGTAGGCGTCGGATTTCGATTCGATGGCGCCAAATTCATTGCCAGAGCCAGTGCCACGGGCGCAAGCGGCGCAACATACCGGCCGAAGGTATGATTCGTCTGCGAACTGTTTGCGGGCATAATCTGCTCCTTTGGAACGATTCTTCACACCAATATTTCCGGGCCGCGCCGTGCTGTTAAGCCCACCTTGCGATCACTTATTGGCATCACCCGTGCCGCCATTCTGTATTGTGCTCGAGCCATTTGCATTGTCCTTCGACCCAGCTTGTATCCCCTTGCTCACACCGTAAGTGGAAGCGCTGATTCCCAGCAAAGCCAAAATATTCGTTGGCACCTCGGGAAGCTTTGTACTGGAGGCCACGATCAGAGCAAAACTCATTCCGATGACGAATGTGAAGATCAGCAATTGAAAACGCGAGGTGCTGGCTCCTCCCGCCGTGGAGTCGTCTTCCAGCAGTTTCGAGATGTCAATGATTCCGCTGGCAATTGCAGCGAGCACCGCGAACCCGAACAGAAAGATCAGCACCAGCAAGGCATATGTGACGGCCAGCTTTAGCTTCATCATCGGCTCGCCCGGAATGTAGACCGCAATCACAAAGGCGCTCACGATTGTCACTACCACCATGCCGAGGAACATCAACAGAAATATCTTGCGGTCCTCTTTGTCCATATCATCCTCCTATTTGAATAGATCTCGTATTCGGGGGAGCATCGCTTGCGCCTTGCCGCCAAGGTATAGAGCATGGCTTCCAGCCAGCGCGCCCAGCACTGTATCGGGCATCTTCGGAAATTCCTTCGGATTGTGCATCACTTGCAGCAGATAGTACCCCGCCACAAAGAGCGTGACCGCAAGGGCCTGAATGCGTCCGGGGCTTGGGGTCGTTGAAAAACCGGTCGGACTATCAGGGTCCCGGACGTCGCCATCGAGCAGGTAATTGAGACTGATGCCGCCCGTCATCAACTTCCACAGCACGACGCAGAACAACCCACCAACCAGGATGGCGCCTTCCCAATATGCCAGCGTCGTAAGGAAGCGCATGTTGCCCTCAGTTTTCAGTGTTCGATTGAACTACGCACGCCACAGCCCCGGGGAAGTGGCGCAAAATATACACACGCTTGCAGGCGTTGGCAATCATTTTTTTAATTTGTTACGAAAACCGAACAAGACCTGCGGTCTGGCCTAATGAGGTGCGAACTTGGGTTCATGCCGGTCTCACCCCGCTGAGGGATACAATTGTTTGCGTGCCTGAAACCGTTACCGCGCGCCTCGACCGGGTTCTCGCTCAACTCCGACTCTACGAGCATCCGCTGCTGAATTTCTCGGCACGCTCCAAAGGTGAAGGCGTCGAGCTGATCATTCAGTTCAAAGACTCTTCTATTCCCATGCACACTTATTATCTCGAAATGCATCCTCGCGACCTCGACCATCCGCAGTTTGAATGGAGCTTCCAGCGCCAACTCTATGACGCATTACACGACTACTTCGTCGAAATGTTTATCCGCACCCCGCAGGACCGCGCTGACAGGCGGGAGCAAGGTCTGTAAAGAAGAGTAATCTCGACAGAAGCAGCGTGTTTCGCAACAACTCTGGTTTTCGTTTGGAGTTATATTCGTCAGGCGACGCGGATTAAGGCTCTGCGAGGTTCTCACTCTCGGGAAGTCCGCTCCAATCTTGATTTAAGAAGGACAAAGTCATGAGGATATTCGAATCGTCCACGCTCCATATGACATTAGCCGTGATCCTGACCACAGGGCTATCCCTGTGGGCGCAGCAAGTTGGTCAGAGTCCGCCGCCCCCTGCACCCCTGCCATCACAGCTTCTGGCTGGCAAGAAGGTCTTCATTTCGAATGTGCCAGGAGCATTATTTCTCTCTCCGCGCAACGCCGAAGACGATCCCTACCGCCCATACAACCAGTTTTACGCCTCGCTAAAGAGCTGGGGATATTACGAGTTGGTCCCCGCCCCTGCGGACGCCGATTTGATTTTTGAAATAAACTTAGCTGACCGGCCAACGCTGGGAAACGCCATGGTGCAAAGTAGTGTTCGGTTGGCGTATCTTGATTTGACTGTGCGCGATCCCAAGACGCAAGCCGTCCTCTGGTGGTTCGCTGAGCGTGTGCAGGGAGCAAATCGGCCGGCCACCGGCGAGAAGAACTATAACGAGGCGATGACGAATCTAGTGAATGATGTGAAAAAAGCGATCGGCCAATACTCTGCTGGACCCGCTAATGCGAAGAAATAGGCAACCGCATTTCCTCCCAAGTTCGACTTGAATCGCCGAGCGATGCCAACTCTGCGCCAGAAGATCGAGCAGGAAATCCGCGAGCGCGGCCCCATTCCTTTTTCCCGT